>QJYK01000133.1 GCA_003248075.1 Gemmatimonadota bacterium
AGGGGACCTCGAACGCGTCATGGGACGCGGCGAGGACGTCGATGGGCCACCCAGCCGAGGTCGGGAAACCGACGGGAACTTGGTGGCCCTGGCGACCCTCGTCAAGCACGATCCATGCCGTGCCGAGGCCGCAGAAAAACCGAACAAAACCGCGCCTTTACGACGCGTTCGGGCAGCGGCCTATGGCGGGCCGCGGCAAAAACTATCAGTCGCTTGCCCAGGAAGGCTCGATGCGGGGAAACAAGGGGTCTCCCTTGGTCACCGGGCGACGTCGGAGATCGGTGGCTCGCGCCTGCTCGAGGGTCGGCACCCCGTCCAGGCCGAGGCGTCCCGCGAGGTCGCCCATCCTGCCCGGCGCCACCGGCTCGAACAAGGCGCACAAGGCCAGCAGGGTGCGGGCGAGGGTGGCGAGCGTCTCGTCCAGGTCCCCCGCCTGGGAGGGGTCCTTCGCCTGGCTCCACGGCTGGCGATCCTCGACGTATCCGTTCGCCGTGCGCGCCAGGTCCATCGCCGCCGCAAGCGCCTCGTGGACCTTGTATTGCTCCATGGCCTCGCGCGCCCTGGCGAACGTTTCGGCGACCTGGGCGTCCAGTCCGGTCCCGGATGCGTCCGGAACGACGCCGTCCCGGTACTTGCCGATCATCGAGATCGCCCGGCTCGCGAGGTTGCCCAGTACGTTGCCGAGCTCGTCGTAGCGCGTGAGGAAACGTTCCGGCGTGTAGGATGCGTCCGACCCGGTGGGCATCTCGCGCATGAGATACCAGCGCACCGCGTCCGTCCCGAAGTCGTCACGCAGCGCGAGCGGATCGATCACATTGCCCAGCGATTTCGACATCTTCGTGTCGCCGACCACCCACCACCCGTGAGCCAGGATCTGCCGCTGGACGGGCAGCCCCACCCCCATGAGCAGGGTCGGCCAATACACGGCGTGCGTCGTGATGATGTCCTTCCCCATGAGATGCAGGTCGGCGGGCCACCACGACCCGGACACGTCGTCCCACCCCTGCTCCGCCGGGGGGCGCGACGGGTCGATGGCGCCCGACGCGGTCAGGTAGTTGATGAGGGCGTCCACCCAGACGTAGGCGACGTGATCTTCGTCGAAGGGTAGCGTGATGCCCCAGCGCAGTCGGGACTTGGGGCGCGAGATCGACAGATCCTCGAGGGGATTCTGCAGGAATCCGAGGATCTCGTTGCGACGTACCTCCGGCACGATCCAGTCGGGGTTCTCCCGGATATGTCGCACGAGCGCGTCCTGATACGTGCTCATCTTGAAGAAGTAGTTCTTCTCCTCGACGTGCCGGGTCGGCCGACCGCAGTCGGGACAGGCGTTGTCCGGTCCCAGGTCCTTCGCGGTCCAGTATCGTTCTTCGTGGACACAGTACCAGCCCCGGTACGTGTCCTCGTAGATCTCACCCCGATCCCAGAGACGCTGCAGGAACGCCTGGACCACAGCCACGTGCTCGGGCTCGGTGGTGCGGATGAATCGGTCATGCGAGATCGACAGGGTACGCCACGCCGCCGCGAAGCGCTCCGCCATCTCGTCGCACAGCGCGAGCGGCTCCACCCCCCGGCGCGCCGCCTCCTCCTGGATCTTCTGGCCGTGCTCGTCGGTGCCCGTGAGGAAGAAGACGTCGCGGCCGTCCTGTCGCCAGAACCGGGCGAGGACGTCCGCCAGGATCGTCGTGTAGGCGTGTCCGAGATGGGGCTCGCCCGACGCGTAGTAGATGGGTGTGGTGAGGTACCGCCGACCGTCGTCACTCACGGTCGGTGTCCGGCGGGCGGGTCCCGTCCCGGTCGCGCACGCGACCCAACCCGGGCCCGACCTCCTGCTTGAGATCGGAGAGCGTGGCGACGCGGCGGTTCCCATCCTGGTCGCGGAGCGTGACCGATTCTCTCCAGATGTCCACCGAGACCACCTTCTCCTCCCCCCGACCCGTGCGGATCGTACGGCCTTCGCGCGGGAATCGCCGCCTTGCCTCAACGTATGTGCGATGTTCGTACATGAGGCAGCACATCAGCCGCCCACAACACCCTGAGATCTGAGCGGGGTTGAGAGACAGCTTCTGGTCCTTCGCGAGCTGGAGGCTCACAGGCTTGAGCTCGGGCAGCCACGTGGAGCAGCACAGCTCGCGGCCACAGCGGCCGACCCCGCCCAGCAGCGCAGCTTCATCGCGCACCCCGATCTGCCGGAGCTCGATGCGGGTGCGGAAGGTGCGGGCCAGATCCCGGACGAGCTCGCGGAAGTCGACGCGCTTGTCGGCGGTGAAGTAGAGGATCAGCTTGTTGCGGTCGAGCTGCCACTCGGCTTCGGTGACCTTCATCTTCAGCGCGTGGCGCTCGACGAGCTTACGCGCGACGCTTCGCACCCGCTCCTCGTCACCGCGCAGCGACTGTGCGCGCGACGTATCGTCCTTGCGGGCGACGCGGATCACCTTCTTCTCCGGCACGGGCGTCGCACAGCCGCCCGACGAGGAGCACTTGCGCTCCGCGACGGCGCCCACGGCCGTGACCATGCCGAGGTCCTCGCCCCGGTCGGCTTCGACCACGACCTCGAGTCCGGGACGCAGGTCCAGCTCCCCGAAGGAATAGTAGTCCTTGCGGGAGCCCTTGAACCGCACCTCCGCGAAGCCCGACATGCGAGTCGGCTACAGCTCTCGCCAGGCGCCGATGGACTCGAACTTCGTCCGCCGTGCTTCCAGGAGCTCGTCGATCGGCATGGAGGTCAGCTGACACAGGACGCGGTCCACCGCCAGGGCGAGGCTCTCGGCCGTGGCATCCCAGTCACTGTGCGCCCCACCCGGCGGCTCTGGCACGATCTCGTCGCATACGCCCAGCTCCACCAGGTTCGCCGAGGTCAGCCTCAGAGCCGAGGCCGCCTTCTCCTTGTGCTCGGCCGAGCGCCAGAGGATCGCCGCACAGCCTTCCGGCGATATGACCGAGTAGACCGAATGCTCGAGCATGAGGATCCGATCCGTCACACCAAGCGCGAGTGCGCCGCCCGAGCCCCCTTCGCCGATCACCACGCTCACCAGCGGCGTCCGCAGGCTCGCCATCTCCCGCAGGTTGGTTGCGATCGCCTCGGCCTGACCCCGCTCCTCCGCGCCGATCCCGGGATACGCCCCGGGCGTGTCGATGAGCGTCACCACGGGGCGATGGAATTTCTCGGCCATGCGCATCAGGCGAAGCGCCTTGCGGTACCCCTCGGGGTGGGGCATGCCGAAGTTCCGCCTCAGGTTCTCTTTCATGTCGCGGCCCTTCTGATGGCCGACGACCATGAGGGAGCGCCCCCGCAAGCGCGCCCAGCCGCCGACGATCGCTTCGTCGTCGCGGTACAGGCGGTCTCCGTGGAGCTCGATCCAGTCGGTGAACACCCGCTCCACGTAGTCCAGGGTGTAGGGGCGTCGAGGGTGCCTCGCGACCTGCACCTGCTCGATCGGTCGCAGGCTGTCGTACGTCTGCTCTCTCAGGGACTCCAGCTTCTCACGCAGAACGGCCACCTCCGAAGAGACGTCGATCCCCTTGCGGTCCGCCAGATCCAGGAGCTTGTCGATCTGACCCTGGATTTCGACGATGTCCCGTTCGAACTCGAGGTGCGGGGCGCTGGCCACGGTGGGTCCTGGTCGACGATTCGCTGGGTGCCGTCGACGGCGCCGGCTGCTCGCCGGGTCCGCCTCGACCGGGGGAGTAAGCTGGCCGCTCCGGGCCGGGCGACGCAAGCCGGCGGTGGTCCCGGTCCCGGTTCCCGGCCCGGGCGCCGACCCGCGTCATTGCCCGCGTACCACCTCGAAGGCTTCTACCTCGCCGAACCGCTCGAATCGACCCCAGTAGTGGGCGTACGCCTGGGCCATTCGGGGTGACAGGTCGGGGCGGTGCAGCCCGGCGGTCCTGTAGGCCGAGAGCGCCTCCATCTTCACCACGAGCTGGGGCCCGACGTCCTCGAAGCGATTCGGTCGGAAGTCCGGACCGGTGGTGGCCGTTTGATAGCCCATCAAGACCGGGACGGTGCCGGTGCAGGCCTTCGCGACCCGAAACGCCTCGCGTCGGGCGGGATGGGCCTCGTCCATGGCGGGGAGGAGGACGACTCGCGGGCGTAGCTCGCCGACCAACCGCTCCAGAAGGGACACACGGCGCTCCGTGTCGTCGAGGGCGCCGTCGTCGATCAGGATCCGCGCACCGAGCAGCGCGGCCGCACGGCGAGCGGCGTGCAGTCCCGCTCCGGTGCCGTCGAGCTCGTCCCGGCACAAGGGTACGATCGTCACCTCGGTGCCCTCGTTGGCGTGCTTGCGCAAGGTTCCGCCGCACCCCATCTCGACGTCGCCGACGATCCCTCCGACGGCGAGAATGACGGGTCTCGCCTCCGTCGCTCCGGCACCGGTCAGCTCGCGCACCTTCTCCAGGAACGTGTCCTGCCGGAGGGGCTTCACCAGGAGGTCGCTCGCGCCCGCCCGGAACGCCTCCTGGTGGACGTGCACCCCGGTGTGGACCGTGATCACGAGGATCGGCATCCCGGAGCGCACGGAGCGTGCGATCCGACACAGCTCGACGCCGTCGAGGCCGGGGAGGTTCAGGTCGGTGATGAACAGGTCCCAGTCGCGCTCCTTGAGGAGCCGGGCCGCCTGATCGCCGTCCTGGGCGTGGGTGACCGAAAAGTCGGTGGCGGGCTGCAGGAAGGACCGGACCAACAAGGCCTGGTCGAGAGCGTCTTCGACCAGCAGCACCCGCAAGGAGCCCATCATGAGCGCTGGCTCCTCCCTTTCTCCTTTGCGGACCTCCCGTGCGTCACGACCACTTTGGAAGGTACCGGCGTGGGTGTGGACGTGACAGGCCATGCAACCGACGGGCCAGAGAGCTTGTCCAAAGGGGCGTGCACGACGGACCCGGGTCAGGGAGGGAAGGATGAAGAGGACGATCGCATGTCTGGTGGTGGGCGGGTCGGTGTTGGCCGCGCCGCTCCAGGGCCAGGCCCGTTGGCAGAGCGGCGGACAGGGCTGGTGCGACCGCGATCGGGGCGGTGGGGACGACGAGCGTTCGTGCCAGGTCCTGACCACCACGATCGCTGCCCTGCCGGAGCTCAGCGTCGACGGCGGACGGAACGGCGGTGTCTCCGTGACCGGCTGGGACCGGCGCGACATCGAGATCCGCGCAAAGGTGTGGGCGAACGCCGGCAGCATGGCCCGGGCCGAGGAGCTCGCTGCCGACATCACGGTCCGCGTGGAGGAAGGTCGGATCTTCGCCGATGGCCCGTCCACGATGCGACGCGAGGGCTGGGGCGTCTCCTACGAGATCAGCGTGCCCCATGACACCGGCCTCCGGATCGAGACGCTCAACGGTGGCATCGACGTGGATGCGGTGAGGGGCGATATCCGCTTCCAGGCCACGAACGGGGGCGTGCGGCTCACGCAGGTGGCCGGTGACGTCCGCGGACACACGACCAACGGCGGCCTGCACGTTGAGCTGGACGGGCGTCGCTGGGACGGGGCCGGCCTCGACGTCGAGACGACCAACGGCGGAGTCCGTTTGATCGTTCCCCAGGACTACTCCGCGCAGCTCGTGACGGGGACGGTGAACGGTGGCATCAACATCGACTTTCCCGTGACCGTGCGTGGCCGCATCGGGCGGCGCCTCGAGACGACCCTGGGCGATGGTGGACCGACGGTCCGAGTCGTCACCACCAACGGCGGTGTGCGCATCGAGCGACGTTGAAGGCCTGCCTCGTTCGGCCGGATGACGGTTCTGCTGCGGGCGTCAGGCTGAACCGGCCGGTGCCTCGAGGTGGCCGGCCTCCGGCCCCGGCTCGGGGATGAAGCGCCAGACGATGAGCCCCATCGCGAGGACGAATACCGCACCCAGGATCGCGTTCGACTGGTAGCCGACGCTGGCGTATAGCGGCCCGGCGACCGCGCCTCCCAGGGCGAAGCCCACCTGGCCGAGAGCCACGGTGAGGCTCATGAGCGAGCCCCTGCGCTCGTCCCTGACCAGGGAGGTGAGCAACGCGGAGAAGGGGCTCACGCGCATGGCCACCAGCACCATGGTCATGAAGAACATCGGGTACGCCAGCCACAGGCTCCGTACCACCAGCGGTGTGGCGACCATGACCCCGGCCAGGCCGACGCAGGCGAGCAGGATGATCCCCTTGCGGCCGATCCGGTCCGACAGGCGCCCCGCCTGGGGCCCGGTCAGCACGTTCGCCACGCCGCCGACCAGGAACATGAGCGCGATCTCGTCGCCCGTCGCGCCCATGACCCGCTCGAGCCAGGTCGGCAGATAGACCACGAAGACCGAGACCCCCAGGAACATGACGAAGTACGCAGCGGCCGCCCACGCCACCTCGGGCCGGCGCAACATGGCCGAGTAATCGGCCGCCGCCTGCGCGACGCTGAGCCGACCCTCGGTGCGACGCACCGGGGGCTGCGGGACGCGCAGGAAGAGCAGGACGAACGTCGCCGCCATCGTGGTGGCGAAGATGGCGAAGGGGGCCCGGAAGCCCCAGCGGCCGGCCAGGACGATGCCCAGCGGGATGCCGATGATCTGGCCGAAGGCGGCCCCGCTCATCACCCAGCCGGTCGCCCATCCCCGTCGGTTGTAGGGGAAGTAGTCCCCGATGTAGGAGACCGCGGCACCGCTCAGGATTCCGCCGGCCATTCCGGCGAAAACCCGCACCGCGAGGAACGAAGCGTATCCGGCCACGAACGCGTGGAGCACGAGAGCCAGCGTCATGGTGCCCGCACCAAGGAGCAGGATGCGCCGGCGCCCGATCTTGTCCGAAACGGGACCCGCGAGGACCGCGAAGATGCCGACGAACAGCGAGTACGCCGACACGAGCGTTCCGAGCACCGCGTCCGGGATCCCCAGCTCCGTGCCGATCTGGGGCAGGATCGGGGAGATGATCATGATCTGGCTCGCGGCAGAGAACACCAGCAGCCAGAGCGTGAATACGATCAGGTACGGCGAGGGTGCGCGGGGACGCCCCACCTCAGCCGACACTGCGGTGCAGCAGCATCGCGTGGCGCTGGTCGGTGGGCATGAGCACCAGGTCGACCACGGCCACGTGCGGCGGGGTATTCGCCACGTAGACCACCGCGTCCGCGACGTCCGCGCCGCTCAGCGGGGTCGTGTTCGCATAGGCGGCGGCGGCGCGCCGGGTGTCCCCGTGGAACCGGACCTCGCTGAACTCGGTCTCGGTGAGGCCCGGGTCCACGCTGGAGACACGAACCTTCGTTCCCAACAGGTCCAGGTTCATCCCCTCCGCCAAGGCCCGCACCGCGTGCTTCGTGGCGCAGTACACGGCACCCTTCGGGTAGACCCAGTGGCCGACGATGCTGCCGATATGGATCACGTGCCCGGAGTCGCGAGCGACCATGTGCGGAAGGACCGCCCTGGACATGTAGAGGAGTCCCTTCACGTTGGTGTCGATCGTCTCGTCCCAGTCGTCCGGATCTCCCTCGTGGAGCCTGTCGCGCCCCAGTCCCTTGCCGGCGTTGTTGACCAGGATGTCGGGGAGCAGCCCTTCGGCCTGGAGGAGGTCCACTAGAGTGAAGACGGCTACGCGGTCGGTGACGTCCAGGGTCCAGGACCGGGCCTCGATGCCGTGGGCTTTCGCGAGCTCATCGGCCAACGCCTGCACGCGCTCCCCGCGCCGTGCGGTGAGCAGGAGGTTGGCGTCGCGCTCGGCGAACGCCCGGGCGCATGCCGCGCCGATGCCGGCGGACGCTCCGGTGATCAGGACTCTCTTTCCGGCGATTCGGTTCATGGCTCTCGGGGGTCGTGCGCCCTCCCCGGGGAGGCCGGGGCCGGTTCGCGGTCGAAGCCATAACAATGTGAACTCGGGGCTCCGCGGTCGAGCGACCCGGCCGGGAACTTCGAGCCCACAGCCGGATATCCGGGGCGTGCGAAGCCAAGGAACGTGAGGGCAGGAGACCGGGGTCGCAGAGCCCGGATTCCCTCAAGTCGAGACAAGCGAGGCGCGATGCTGCACGGCATGTCGGGGCGATTCGAGACGGTCGGGTGCCGAGGATGATCGTCGAGCCGAGCGAGACCCGGCTGGGTTGGATCGGCCTCGGCGTCATGGGGCGCAGCATGTGCGGTCACCTGATCGACCGGGGCTTCGAGACCAGTGTGTTCACGCGCACGCGCAGCACGGCCGACGGGCTCTTGGCGAAAGGGGCGCAGTGGGCGGACAGCCCTCGCGAGGTGGCGGCGCTCAGCGACGTCGTGTTCACGATCGTGGGGTTCCCCAAAGACGTCCGCGAGGTCGTCCTGGGTGAGGATGGGGTGCTGGAGGGCTGTAGGGAAGGGAGCGTCATCGTCGACATGACGACGAGTGAGCCTTCTCTGGCAATGGAGATCTACCACGCGGCGAAAGCCCGGGGAGTGGCGAGCGTCGATGCTCCGGTCTCCGGTGGGGACGTGGGCGCCCGCGAAGCCCGGCTGTCCATCATGGCGGGTGGGGACGCGGACGTCGTCGAGGCACTCGCTCCTTGCTGGTCCGCCATGGGCCAGAAGGTGGTGCACCAAGGTGGTCCGGGAGCGGGGCAGCACACGAAGATGGTGAACCAGACGCTCATCGCTTCCGGAATGATCGGCGTCTGCGAGGGCCTCCTTTACGCGTACAAGGCCGGCCTGGATCTCGAGCGCGTCATGGAATCGGTGGCCTCCGGCGCCGCGGGGAGCTGGTCTCTGTCGAACTACGGGCCACGGATCATCGCCAACAACTTCGATCCCGGCTTCTTCGTGGAGCACTTCGTCAAGGACATGGGCATCGCCCTGGCCGAGGCCAGCCGCATGAGGCTCGTTCTGCCTGGGCTGGCGCTGGCGCACCAGCTTTACACGGGACTCCAGGCGCAGGGTGGGGGACGTCTGGGAACGCACGCCCTTCAGCTCGTGCTCGCGCGCCTGTCCGACGTCGACTGGGAGGGCCGCTGAAGCACGCGGCCCACGGAACGGACCCGTGGGCGGCCTCGCCGGGCCGCAGGCGCGAAGCGAGGTAGGATGGACAGTCGGGTGATCGACCGCATCACGGCGACGGCCGTGAAGCTGAGGCAGCGGGTGGTCCTTCCGGAAGCGGACGACCCTCGTGTCCTGCAGGCGGCGCGCGAGATCACCGATCGGGGGTACGCGCGGGTCACGCTTCTGGGAGCTCGTGGGCCGATCGAGGCCGCCGCCGCCGGGATGGGCTTCGGCCTCGACGGAATCGATCTCGTCGACCCCGCCGGGGACCCCAGACGGGATCACTACGTCCAGCAGCTCGCGCTCAAGAATCGCAAGGCGACGCGGCCTCTGGAGCGTGCCGAGGAGCTGCTGTCCGACCCGGTATACTTCGGCGGGCAGATGCTGGCCGACGGCCGCGTCGACGCGATGGTGGCGGGAAGCCTCTGCCCCACGGCCGACACCATACGCGCGGCTCTGTGGTCCGTCGGCACCGCCCCGGATTGCACGACCGTCTCGAGCTGCTCGCTGATGCAGACCTCGGTCACGGAGGTCGGCGAGAGTGGCGCCCTCATCTTCGCCGACACCGGGGTGGTTCCCGAGCCTTCCATCGAGCAGCTGGCCGACATCGCCATCCAGGCCGGGGGGGCGTGCCGTTCACTACTCGCCGTGGAGCCGCGCATCGCGATGATCAGCTTCTCCACCAAGGGATCCGCGGTCGGTCCCGCGGTGGAGCGCGTGGTCGAGGCCACCCGCGTCGCGCAGGCCCGGCGGCCGGACCTGAAGATCGACGGCGAGCTCCAGGTCGATGCCGCGCTGGTCCCGTCGGTCGCATCCCGGAAGGCCGCGGAAAGCGCGGTGGCGGGCAGGGCGAACGTCCTCGTGTTCCCCGACCTTTCGGTGGGGAACGTCGCGTACAAACTGGTGGAGCGTCTCGGGCGGGCCCTGGCGCTGGGTCCGTTGTTGCTGGGGCTGAGGCGGCCGGTCAACGACCTTTCACGGGGGTGCAGCGCGGACGACATCGTGCTGGTGACGGCGGTGAGCGCCGTCCAGGCGGCGGGATCGGGAAGCTGAGGGCGCACCCTCGCACGCCATCACCCGGCCGGGCTCCCGGGCCGACCTGACCTCAATCCGCCGAGAGCGCCCGCACCGGGTCCACGCGGGCCGCGCGCCGCGCGGGTAGCCAGGTCGCGGCCAGGGAGCCGACGATCAGGACCGACGCCGAGCCGAGGAACACGGTCGGGCTCCGCGGGCTCAGACCGAAGA
This sequence comes from Gemmatimonadota bacterium, assembly GCA_003248075.1. Taxonomy (GTDB): domain Bacteria; phylum Gemmatimonadota; class Gemmatimonadetes; order Longimicrobiales; family Gaopeijiaceae; genus SZUA-318. The sequence continues at coordinate 10,192 of QJYK01000133.1, forward strand.
GGAGCGCGTCCATTCCCGGCGCGACCACCAGGGCCAGCGCGAGGCCCACCGCCCCGCCGGCGACGATCGGCCCCAGGCCGTCCCGGAAGACCAACGCCTCCACCGCCGCGGCCCTTGCACCCAACGCCATCCTGAGGCCGATCTCGCGCCGCCGCTCCGCGGCGGCGCGGGCCACCACGGCCCAGAGGCCGGCCGTCGCGAGGAGCATGGCCAGACCTGCGAAGGCGCTCAGGAGGATGACCAGGAGTCGCGTATCCGCGACATCCTCGGCGCGGAGCTCCGCGCCCGTGGTGATGCGCCAGAACGGGATCGTCGGGTCCAGATCCGCGAGGAGCCGACGCGCTTCGGGAAGCACCGTTCTCCGGTGTCCAGGGCGTGATCGGAAGGTACATGTCCGGGCGCAGCCCCTCCGTCGGTGCGTCGTACAAGACGTCGTCCACCACGCCGACGACGCGGAAGGGAAGCTCCTCCTCGCCCATGGTCATCCCCAGCTCGATCTCCCGCCCCATGGGGTCCTCGCCCGGGAAGAGCCGGGTCGCCGCCATGCGGCTCAGGATCGCGTCCTGCTGGTCCCGCGTGCCTCCGTGATCGGGGAACGCACCACCCTGGAGCGCGCGTATCCCCATGGT
>QJYK01000289.1 GCA_003248075.1 Gemmatimonadota bacterium
TGGAGCTCGACGTCCAGCGTGGCGAAGTATCCGGGGGACACGTCGTTCAGCACGGCCAACGGCCATTCGCTACCCGGGGTGCCGGCACCGTCGGAGGGAGACACCTGGAAGGTGAGCGTCTCGTGATTGAGCGGGAGCCAGGCGGCCGCGGACGCTGTGACCACGCCCGGTGACCCACCCAGGGCGGCGACGCTTCGCTCGACGAACGCGACCCGCTCCGCCGCGGTCGGGTACTCCTCCGTAGGGAGTGACACCTCCGTGACGACGACGCCGGCCGGGTCGAAGCCGAGCTCCATCCTGCTGGCCCCCGCGAGGCTACGAAGCATCAGCCCGGCTCCGGTGATCAATACGACGGCGAGCGCGACCTGAGCCACGACCAGGACGCCTCGGGTCTTCGAAGGGGTGACACCGCCCGATCCTCGAGAGCCGTCCTTCAGGCTGCTGGTCAGGCTCACGCGGGACCCGCTGACCGCCGGCGCCACGCCGAACGCGAGGGCGGTGAGTAGTGTGACGGCCGCGCTGAACAGGAGCACCGTGTGATCGACGTTGATCTCTCCACTGCGGTAGAGGTCCTCCGGCAGAATCGGGCCGATGGCCCGCGTCGCCACGACCGCCAGCCCGACGCCGAGCGAGCCGCCCACCACGGCCAGCGCAAGGCTCTCGGTCATGAGCTGGCGGACCATGCGACCACGGGCCGCGCCCAGCGAAACGCGCACCGCGATCTCCCGCCGCCGCCCGGTGCCGCGGGCCAACGTGAGACCCGCGACGTTGACGCACGCGAGCATGAGCACGAAGCCGACGGCACCGAGGAGGATGCGGAAGCTGACATTCAGCACGTCCCAGGCGAAGTTGAGCGCCTCACGGAGCGGCCTCACCGTCACGCCGGACATGCGTCCGTCGGTGTCGGGGTAACGCGTACCGAGCTCGCTCTGGATGCCGGTGAGCTCCGCGCGCGCACGGTCGGCCGTCCAACCGTCGGCGAGACGTCCGACGAGCTGGTAGGGGTTACGGTCCCGGGACGCGGTCGCGTCCTCGCGGATGGGCACCCACATCTTGGCGGAGCCGAACGGGAAGTTGAACCGGGCCGGCATGACGCCGACCACCGTGTGCTGGACGCCGTCCAACGCGATCGGACGTCCGACGAGGCCCGGGTCCGCTCCGTAGCGGCGTCGCCAGAGCGCCTCGGCCAGCATGACGACGCGCTCGCCACCGGGGTTCCCCTCCTCTTTCACGAAGCCTCTCCCCAGGAGGGGCGCCGCCTGAAGGACATCGAGGAACAGGTTGGGCGTGACGCGGGCGTACGCGATCTTCTCCGGACCCTCCGGCCCGGTGACGTTGGCCGAGCCATAACCATACGCGGCCAGATCGCGGAACGCCCGGGATCGCTGCTTCCAGTCCTCGTACTGCGGGTAGGAGAAGCGGTCCATGTCCCAGCCCGTGACCGGATTCACCTGGTTGACCTGGACCAGAGCGTCCGGATCGCCATAGGGGAGCGGACGAAGCAGGTACGGGTTCATCACGCTGAAGATGGTCGTGTTCGCGGCGATCCCGAACGCGAGCGTCAGGACGACGATCGCCGAGTATCCGGGCGCCCCGCGCAGGGTGCGCATGGCATAGCGTACGTCCTGCCGCAGCTCCTCGATCCACATGGCTGTCTTCCCCTCCCGATCCCTGCGGGTCTGCATGCGCGCGCAATAAGCGCGGGTTTCGTCGACGTTCCCGAAGCGCCGGAGCGCTTCGGCCCGGGCGTCGGCCGGATCCCAGCCTGTCCGTGCGAGCTCCTCCTCCACCTCACTCAGATGGAAGGCCAGCTCCTCGTCCACGGAGGCCTCGGCGTCCTCCTGCAACGGACGCCGCAGCCGGAACGCCCTCTTGAAGGGGCCTGTCCTTGCCACCTCAGGCCTCCTCGCCACGCGGCTCGAGCACCCTGAACACGGCCTCGGCGTAGCGCCTCCAGAACCCGGCCTCCGTCTCAAGCTGCTTCACGCCGGCCCGCGTCAGGCTGTAGTACTTGGCGCGTTTCCCTTTTTCCGAGATGCCCCACTCCGCCTCGATCCAGCCCGCTCGCTCCATCCGATGCAGGGCCTGGTAGAGCGCGGCGTCCTGGAGCTCGAGCACGCCCCCGGAACGCGCACGGATCGTGCGTGAGACGTCGAACCCGTGCCGCGGGCCGTCCTCGAGGGTCGTCAGGATCACCAGGTCGACGGTACCGGGCAGGAGTCCACGCTGCGTGAGCGTCACCATTACCTCATTACGTGAGGGAATCGACCCACGACCCTACGACGGACTTCAACGGAGGGTTTCGCGGGGCCTCAGGCTCCCGGAGTACGGCACCAGGCGGCAACGACGGGCCACGCGATCAGCACGCCTCCGCTCGCCGCGACCTCGGCCTCGAGGGCGGACCCCAGTGCGGCCGCGCTGGCCGCGTCGAACCCGGTGATGCCCAGTCGCCGTGCCATGGGCAGCATGCTGCCGACGCTCTCGGCGATGTACCGGAAGTAAGGGTGCCCGGCCCCACCCACGACAGCCGCTTCCAGTCGCGTCTCGGGTTCCGGCAGACCCGCGGCCAGAAAAGTCGACCGGAGCGCCATTCCCGCGTCGAGATGCGCGCCGGCACCCCCGACGACCGCGCACTTCCAGCGCACGATGCGGTCGTACAGGGGGGAAGGGGGCTGGGAGTGGAGCCCGTCCCGGAGGAGCGTCATGCTCGACTCCACGAACGCCACCACTCCTCCGGGCCGTAGCGAGCGTGCGGCGGCGGCCAGCGCCGACGCCGGGTCGGTCTGGTGCATGAGGATGAATCGTCCGATCACGGCGTCGAACCCTTCGGCGCCGACGCCGCGCGCGAAGTCGCCTGCCTCGAAGCCCACATTGTCGAGGCCCCGCGAAGCCGCGCGCTCGCGCGCCGCGGAGATCGTGCCCTCGTCACGGTCGACGCCCTGGACGTGCCCGGAAGGTCCGACCAGGCGGGCGGCCAGGGCGGACACGTCGCCGGATCCGCACCCCACGTCGAGGACGCGCATGCCCGGGCCGATCCCGGAACGCTCGAGCACGCTCAGCGTGGGCTCGAGGTACAGGGCGCCCTGGAGGTCCAGCCGGTCGAGCTCCCGCGCGCTGTGGCCGAGGACGTAGCCGTCGTCGGTCCGCCCCGGGCCGGTCACAGCGGGAGCTCCCATATCTGTCCCACGCGCGCCGGCCCGAACAGGTGATGGGGCTCTTCGCGGATCAGCGTGAAGCCCTCG
>QJYK01000227.1 GCA_003248075.1 Gemmatimonadota bacterium
TCGATTAAGTTCCGGCCGTTTCGTGACCCGAGCCCTACTTCCGAGGTCCTGATGCTCAGGAACCTGTTCGAGGCGCTGTTCACATACCCGCCGATCGTCTTCCAGGAGGGAGAGTTCCGCTTCGTCTGGGGCTCGTCCTCGCTCTTTGCCGCCGTGCTGGTGGGCGCCGTCATCGCGCTGGCGGTCGTGACCTACCGCCGGGCGCACGTGGAAGAGGGACGCACGCGCGACCGCGTGATCCTGACCGGGCTTCGCGTGGCGGCCCTCGCCCTGGTCCTGTTCTGCCTGTTCCGCCCCATGCTGATCGTCCGGGCCGCCGTGGAGCAGCAGAACGTCCTCGCCGTCCTGCTCGACGACTCCCGCAGCATGCAGATCCCGGACTGGGACGGCCGGTCGCGCGGCGACTACGTCCGCGAGGAGTTCGGGCCGGAAGGCGAGCTCCTCGGGGCCCTGTCGGACCGGTTCCAGGTGCGGACGTTCGGGTTCTCGTCGGGCACGGCGCGGCTGGAATCGGCCGACGCCCTGGCGTACGGCGGGGCGCAGACCAAGCTGGGCGTCGCGCTCGAGGGTGTGCGCGACGAGCTGGCCGGCCTCCCCGTGGCGGGCATCGTGATGGTCACCGACGGCGCCGACACGGGTGACGAGACCCTCGACGAGGCCCTGCTCGGCCTGAAGGCGGACCGGATTCCGGTCTTCGCCGTCGGCGTCGGTGCGGAGACCATCCCCCGGGACGTCCAGATCGACCGCGTGAGCACGCCGCGCGCCGTCCTGAAGGACGCCTCGCTCCTGCTCGACGTGATCGTCCGGCAGACGGGCTTCGGCGGGCGCACGGTCACCGTGGACGTCGAGGACGAGGGGCGCCTCGTGGGATCCGAGCAGGTCGTGCTCCCCCGCGACGGCTCGCCGGCGTCGGTCCGGGTCCGCGCCTCGGCCTCCGAGACCGGCCCGCGAATGTTCACCTTCCGCGTGGCGCCGATCGAGGGCGAGCTGGTCACGCAGAACAACGTGCGCGAGGCGCTCGTCGACGTGCGCGACCGGCACGAGTCGATCCTGTTCTTCCAGGGCGAGCCCCACTGGGAGATGAAGTTCCTCAACCGCGGCGTGTTCGACGACGAGAACCTCAGCGTCGCGACGCTGCAGCGGACCGCGGACAACAAGTACATGCGGCTCTTCCGCCAGGAGCCCGACGATCCCGAGGAGCTCGTCGGCGCGTTTCCGGCCACGCGCGAGGACCTGTTCAAGTACCGCGGTCTGATTCTGGGCCGCATCGAGGCGGGCGCCTTCTCCGCGGACCAGCTCCGCATGATCTCCGACTTCGTCGATCGCCGCGGCGGTGGGCTGCTGATGCTCGGCGGCCCGCGCACGTTCGCCGAGGGCGGCTACGGCGGGACGCCGGTGGCCGACGTGCTGCCGCTGCTCATCGATCCACGTCGGCGCGCCTCCGATCCGTCGCCGCTCATGCGGCTCAGGGTGGAGCCGACCCGCGAGGGGCGCGGCCACGCCATCACGCAGATTGCCGACAGCCAGGAGGCGTCGCTCGAGCGGTGGAAGGACCTGCCTACCCTGACGTCGGTGAACGAGGATCTCGACGTCAAGCCCGCGGCCACCGAGCTGCTCAGTGGTATGGACGAGGGCGGCCGTCCGCACACCGTCCTGGCGTGGCAGCGCTTCGGGCGTGGCAAGGCCATCGCGCTGACCGTGCAGGACACGTGGCAGTGGCAGATGCACGCGTCGATGTCCCTCGAGGATCAGACGCACGAGAACTTCTGGCGCCAGATGCTGCGCTGGCTCGTCGAGGGCGTGCCCGAGCAGGTCGACGTGCGGCTGCCGGACCGGGTGGAGCCGGGGGAGGTCGTCACCATCGAGGCGAGCGTGGTGGACGACGCGTTCCTGGCCCTCAACGACGCGACGGTCGTGGCGCAGGTCGTGCGGCCGAGCGGCACCACCATCTCGGTGCCGCTGCAGTGGACCGGCGACCGGGACGGCGACTACCAGGGCACGTTCGTCGGATCGGAGACCGGCGCCTACGAGGTCAACGTCGACGCCACGCGCGCCGGCGGCGAGCGCGTCGGCACCGGGTCCGCCTACATGCGGGCGATTCCCGGGGACGACGAGTTCTTCGACCCCACGATGCACGCCGCGCCGCTGCAGCGGATCGCGGAGGAGACCGGCGGCGGCTTCTACACGCCCGACACGGCGATGGGGCTCACCGAGGACGTGCGCTACGCCGGCCGCGGCGTCACCACGGTCGAGGAGCGCGAGCTCTGGAACATGCCGATCATCCTGATCGCGCTGATGGGCGTCGTCTGCGCGGAGTGGGGCTACCGGCGCGCGGTGGGCCTGGCCTGACGGTAGACCGATGCGCAAGGGATTGCTTCTCCTCGTCGTCGGCCTGGCGGTGGCGCCCGTCGAGAGCCTGGCAGGCCAGGGCGACACACGCGAGCTGCGCGAGCGCATCCTGTTCTTCCAGGGCGAGCCGGACTGGGAGATGAAGTTCCTGAACCGGTCGGTGTCCGACGACGAGAGCCTGAGCGTCGTGACGCTCCAGCGGACCGCCGACGGGAAGCTCATGCGCCTCTTCCGACACGAGCCGGATGACCCCCAGGAACTGATGGGCGGCTTTCCGCAGACGCGCGAAGAGCTCTTCGCGTTCCGTGGTCTGATTCTGGGCCGCGTGGAGGCTGCAGCGTTTTCCGACGATCAGCTCGCACTGATCGCCGACTTCGTGCGCGAGCGCGGCGGGGGCCTGCTGATGCTGGGTGGCCCGGGGTCGTTCGCGGAGGGCGGCTACGGCGGGACGCCGGTGGCCGACATCCTGCCGCTCGTCATCGATTCGGGACGCCAGGCCTCGGATCCGACGCCCCTCGCACGGCTCAAGGTGCATCCCACCCTCGAGGGGCGGGATCACCCGGTCGCACGCATCGCCGAGACGTCCGATGCGTCCGTGAGGCGCTTCGAGAGCCTGCCTCCGCTGTCGAGCGTCAACGAGGCCCTGCCGATCAGGCCCTCGGCCACGGTACTGCTGACGGGGACCGACGAGCAGGGGCGCGAGCGACCGGTGCTGGCGTGGCAGCGCGTGGGCCGGGGCAAGGTCGCGGCACTCACGGTGCAGGACACGTGGCAATGGCAGATGGGCGAGACGATCCCGCTGGCGGACCAGTCGCACGAGCGCCTCTGGCGCCAGCTGCTGCACTGGCTCGTCGAGGACGCACCGGAGCGGTGAGGCGATGC
>QJYK01000338.1 GCA_003248075.1 Gemmatimonadota bacterium
CCAGCAGCTCTCGCGCGTTCTCGCGCTCCAGACCTCGAAGTACATGATGGCCGCGTGGCGGGTCACGGGTGAGCCCCAGATCCCGGCGGCGCGCGCCGCGGCGCAGGGCAAGCTCGACCTGGAGACGCTGCAGCGCTGGATCCGCTTCCTGGCCAAGGAGCCGAAGAACTACCCGTTCGTGAAGCCGTGGCAGGAGATGCTCGCTGACGACGGCGGCACCGAGGAACGCGCGCAGGCGCTCGCGGACGACTTCCAGCGCCTCGTGCTCGAGGTCTCCGCGGAGCAGAAGAAGCTAGAGGAGCGGAACCGGAAGATCATCGCGAAGGGGACGCCGCTGGAGGAGGTGAAGTCGACGCCGATGCCCAACGGCTTCGAGAGCTTCTTCGATCAGCACCAGCTCGAGCTCGACACGATGGAGCGGGAGCGGTTCAACCTCTTCCTGGACATGTTCCGCTTCGACCTCGACAATCAGCTGGACACGTTCTTCCCGGAGCCGGGCCTGTTCGTCTTCCGCGGCTGGTCGCTGGAGCGACAGCTGAGCCGCGTTTCGGCCGACCACGTGACCGCGACGCGGGAGGAGATCGACAAGCTGGAGAAGGACCTCCCGGACCTGCCGTTCGTGATGGGCGTCGAGGACAAGCCGGAGGAGGATCTCACCGAAATCGGGCTTCATATCCGCGGCAATCCGAAGAATCTCGGCGAGAAGGTCCCCGCCGGCTTCCCGCTCGTCCTGTCGGGGCCCGACCCGAAGCCATTTGAGGACGGCAGCGGAAGGCTGGAGCTGGCGGAGGCCATCGCCACCCACCCGCTCACCGCACGTGTCATCGTGAATCGCGTGTGGCGTTGGCACATGGGCTCGGGGATCGTCGACACGCCCAGCAACTTCGGGAAGGCCGGCGACCGCCCGTCGAACCCGGAGCTCCTCGAGTGGCTCACCAGCCGCTTCGTGGAGAACGGCATGTCGCTCAAGCAGCTCCACAAGGATATCATGCTCACCGCGGCCTATCAGCGGACCACCGTCCGGGACGCGGCCAACGAACGCGTGGACGGTGCGAACCGATTCTACTGGCGGGCCAACCGTCAGCGCCTCGACGCCGAGGGGATCCGCGACGCGCTCCTGTCCGTGGCGGGGACGCTCGACCCGAAGGTCGGCGGCAAGTCGATGCGCATCGCGGACGGAGAGAACGTGCGCCGGACGCTCTACTCGGAGGTGAGCCGCTTCCAGCTCGACGAATACCTGCAGATCTTCGACTTCCCCAACCCGGGAATCACCGCAGAGCGGCGATTCACCACGAACGTGCCGCTGCAGAGCCTGTTCTTCATGAACAGCGAGTTCGTGCGCGTGCAGGCCGAGCATCTCGTGCGCCGGCTCGCGGCGAAGGCCGCCGAGACATCTGTGGCCCAGGAGCAGGGCGGCGCCGCGCACCAGGGGGACGGCGGCGCGGATCCCGCGCCTCAGGAAGCGCCGAAGGACACCCTCGCCGCGAAGGACTCGATTCCCGAGTCGTTCGACGACCGCGCGATGATCCGGATCGCCTATCCACTGCTCTACGGACGCCCGGTCACCGAGACGGAGGTGGAGGCCGGCCTCGCGTTCCTCGGTGAGCAGCGCGCGTCCCACCTGCCCAAGGAGCTCGCGGCGATCGACAGCGTACGTGCGGCGGAGAAGGCCGAGGCCGAGAAGAAGGCGACGGCCGCCGCGGCGGACTCGACGGCGACAATGGTCGGGGTGGAGGGGGACACGGCGGCGGACCCGGGCGCGGAGCCGTCCGACGAAGAACGTCCCGAGGACCGTCAGGCGCTCGCCGAGCGCCGCGCCTCCATGAAGGCCTGGGTGCAGTATGTGCGCGCGCTCTTCAGCGCCGCCGAGTTCCGGTTCATCGACTAGCGGGGAGCCCCCATGTCGCACAGACATTCCCACGACCACGACGACCAGGCCTGCGGTTGCCGTCACGAGCAGCCCCTCACGCGGCGCGAGGCGCTCAAGACCATGGGCGCCGGCTTCGGCATGATGGCGTTCGCCAGCATGGTCGGCGCCTCGGTGGCGGAGGCGTCCAGTGGGATCCTGTCCGCGGCGGGCACCCTGCTGCCCAAGACCGACTTCGCGCCACGCGCGAAGAACGTGATCTTCCTGTTCATGAACGGGGGCGTCTCGCAGGTCGACACCTTCGATCCGAAGCCCGAGCTCGACAAGTACCATGGGCAGCCGATCCCGACCGGTACGATCAAGACCGAGCGCAGGACCGGCTCGCTCATGAAGTCGCCGTTCTCGTTCAAGCGCTACGGCCAGGCCGGCACTCCCATCTCCGAGCTGTGGCCCCACGTCGGCTCCGTGGCGGACGACATCTGCGTCGTCAACTCGATGTACACGGACATCCCGAACCACGAGCCGTCCCTGCTCATGATGAACACGGGACACATCCAGGTCGGGCGACCGTCGCTCGGCTCGTGGCTCACCTACGGTCTGGGCACCGAGAACGAGAACCTCCCGGGCTTCGTGGTGCTGTGCCCGGACCAGCCGACCGTGGTGGGTCCGCCGCTGTGGAGCAACGCGTTCCTGCCGGCGATCCACCAGGGCACGTTCATCTCGGACAAGGTGCCTCGCCGCGAGAAGGACTTCGATCCCCACGAGCTGATCCCGAACATCCACTCGGAGAGCGTCGCGCTCGATGACCAGCGCCGAGAGGTCGACCTGGTGGAGCGGCTCAACCGGCTGCACATGCAGCAGCTCGAGGAGCAGGACCCGCAGATCGAGGGCGCGATCCAGGCGATGGAGACCGCCTACCGTATGCAAACCGAGGCGCCCGACGTCTTCGACATCCGCAAGGAGTCGGTAGCGACGCAGAAGCTCTACGGCCCGGGAAGCACTGCGCGGGGCTGTCTCACCGCGGTGCGGCTCATCGAGCAGGGTGTGCGCATCGTGCAGGTGTACTACGCCAAGGGCGACCCGTGGGACCACCACGCGGACATCTTCGAGCACCGCAAGAACGCGCACGATTCCGACCAGGCGTTCGCAGCGGTCATCAAGGACCTGAAGTCGCGCGGGCTCTTCGAGGACACGCTGGTGGTGTGCGGCACCGAGTTCGGGCGCACCCCCGTGCTCGAGACGGGTGGCGGTGGCGCCGGGGGCCGCGTGGTCAACGGCCGTGACCACAACCCGTTCGGCTTCTCCGTGTGGCTCGCCGGCGGCGGCATCAAGGGCGGGATGACCTACGGCCGCACGGACGACTTCGGCTTCAAGGCGATCGAGAACCCGGTCCACGTGCACGACCTGCACGCGACGATCCTCTACCTCATGGGGATCGACCACGAGAAGCTGACCTACAACTACAGCGGTCGGGACTTCCGCCTCACCGACGTCGCCGGAAAGGTCATCCACGACATCATCGCCTGAGCCCGGCCAAGGGGCGTTCGGGGTGTGGAGCGCGTGCGACGGCGTGGCCACGGCGTGATCCGCCCCGCCGTAGTACATTGGCGAGTCCCCCGTACCGCATCCTCCGAGCCGATGGCCGTCGCATGACCCGTGTCTCCGCGCTTCTCGCCCTGGGCGTCACCCTCGTTTTCCCGGGCGGGTCTTCCGCACAGGACGCGCCGGACGAGCTCGCCGCGCGCCGTGCGGCGCTCGCCGAGCGACTCGACAGCGGGGTCGTCGTGTCGTTCGGGGGGGTGTACCCCTCGTCCCATTGGCCTCCGTTCTATCAGCTCCCGGCCTTCCGGTACCTTACCGGCTTTCTGGAGTCGGACGCCGCCTTCACCCTGGTGAAGCGCGCGGACGGGTCATTGACTTCCACCCTCTTCGTGGCGCGTCCGGACCCCCGCGGTGCGCTGTACGACGGCGACCGGGCCACGCCGGCGGAGGCAGCGCAGGCCCTCGGGCTCGAGGCGCGGCTCATGGAGGAGCTCGAGGCGTACGTCGAGGGCCTCGTAGCCGGCGGGCTTCCGCTCTACTCGATCGGGGACTTCCAGTCGAACGAGTTCAGCCGGGGCGACTCGCTCACCGCCGGCCGGGCGTTCGTGCGAACCCTTCAGGCGCGGCACCGCGGTCTCGACGTCCAGGAGATCAACGGGTGGATCGATGCGCTCCGGGCCCGCAAGAGCCCGGCGGAGCAGGAGAAGGTCCGCCGCGCGGCCGAGGTGTCCTCACGCGCGCACGAGGCCGCGATGCGCGCCATCCGGCCGGGGATCCGGGAGAGCGAGATCCAGGCGGTCATGGAGGCCGAGTACCGCCGTCTGGGAGCGGACCGTCCCGGGTACTCGTCGATCGTGGGCTCAGGCCCGAACTCGACCGTGCTCCACTACCCCGCGGGCACGCGCGCGGCGCGCTCGGGCGAGGTGGTGCTCATGGACGCGGCGGCGTATGTCGACGGTTACTCGGCGGACATCACGCGAACCGTGCCGGTCGACCGCACGTTCACGGAGGAACAGAAGGACGTGTACCGCGTCGTTCTGGCCGCGCAGAAGGCGGCGGAGCGGCAGATCCGGGTGGGTGCCGCGAGGGGCGCGGCGACGGATTCGGCTTATGGGGTGCTCAAGGAGGGACTCGTCCGCCTGGGGCTGATCGAATCGGTGGACGCCTCCTTCGACGCGCCGCCGGGCCTGTGCCCCGGGACGTGGGCGAACGCCGACGGGAGCTGTCCGCAGTGGTACCTCTACGTCTACCACGGCTTCATCCACGGGATCGGTCTGGACGTGCACGATCCCTCGGTGGCCCGGGTCTTCGGCGACGGCGAGACCTTCACGATCGAGCCCGGGATCTACGTGCGCGAGCGGGTCTTCGCTGACCTGCCGGACACGCCCCGGAACCGCCGGCTGATCGACCACGCGCGGACTTCGGCGCTCCGTTACCGCAACGTCGGTGTGCGCATCGAGGACGACTATCTGCTCACCTCCCGGGGCTTGGAGCGGCTCTCCGACGCACCCAGGGAGATCGAGGAGATCGAGGCCCTCAGGAAGAACCTCGTGATGTGAGTGAGCTCAGGGCGGGGGACCGATACTGCTCGAGCGTCTCCAGACCGACCTCGTCTCGAACGACCGCGTAGACGCCGCGCTCGGTCACCGCGACGATGCGCCGTCCAGAGGGCAGATGGACCTCGGTCGCGCGCTCGCCCCCCGCATCGAAGACATCGTACACGCGAGCCTGCTCCGGCGCCGTGGACCGTGCCACCCAGGTACGTTGGCCCGGGCCCGGAACAGCCGAGCCAGGCTCGAACGGGGGGTGCACATCCGCGAACTCCGTGGTCGCCACGAGGCGTGCGAGCTGCTGCCCGGAGGCCCTCGGCGCATGACCTACGCCCCCATCGGCGCCCCGTCCGCTCATGGGGCTCGTCTCCAGGAAACGCTCCACGAACGTGCGCTTTTCCTCGTCGGTGACGGGGCGGCGATGCGCGTCGACCTGGGGCCCCGGCTCCGGGCCGGTCGGGCCGATGCGCTCGAGTCGATAGGGTCGGGAGCGAATCACGGCTGGGGTCTGGCCGGCGTCGACGACCCAGTCGTCCTGCGCTGCGAACCCCACCACCGGGATCCGGATCTCCCGGGCTGGGCCCTGGTCCGACCGCCGTCGGCTGCCCAGCACGTGCGCGATGACTTCGACCCGGTCGGTCTGCGGATCCCACAGGGCCAGTCGCACCGAGTCGTCGGGTAGCGGGGTCTGCTCGGTCCAACTCGGGATCGCGTACAGGAGGCGACCCGCGGCGTCGGCCCAGCGGGCTCCGAGCACGCCCGGCCTCGCGGCGGGAAAAGTCCGCCGAATGCCACCCTCCGGGTCGACCACGGAGAAGCGGCTGTTCCCCTGGTCCACGACCAGCGTCGAGTCCCCGAGGTACGGGATCAACGCCGCCGGCAGTCGGATCTCCTGGGGACCGGAGCCGGGGCCCGCCGTCTGCACCACCGAGCCCTCGCCCATGTCGACGATCACGAGCCGCTCCTCGATCCAGTCGACCACCAGCAACCGACCCGACGCGAGCTCGCGTACGCCGCGCACCTGGGAAAAGGCCGAGGGAAGCGATGCGGCCGGGCGGTCCAAAGTGACGGACTGAGCCGTCATCGTCGCGGGCAGGCTGCAGCATGACAGCGCGAGAACGATGAGCTTCATTGGCGGCCTCACGGAAGGGGTCGATGCCCTCTGCGATGCGTCCCTGGACGTCTGGGTTGCCGGGTCCGGGGTCCATCGGGTCCGTTCGCGGTTCTGGACCTTCACGAGATGGACGAGCCGGCGGACGTCACGGTGGGCTCCGGCTCATTCGGCCCTGAGGATCTCCGTCGGGGAGGTTCGCGCAGCCGCGACGCCCGGCCGAAGCGCCGCGATGGCCGCGACGAGGAGGAGACCCAGACCGGCCGCACCGACCGCCAGGGGGTCGGCGGGATCGACCCGGAACAACAGGTCACGGCCCGCACGCGCGAGGGTCACCGAGGCCCCCAGCCCCACCGCGACGCCGGCCGAGGTCCACCAGAGGGTGTGCCGCAGAGCCGACCACAGTAAGCGGCCCCGCGGCGCTCCGAGCGCCGCCCTCACGCCCAGCTCGGCGCGGCGTTGAGCCACGTCGAACCCCACGACCGCATACAGCCCGAGGGACGCGACGGCCAGGGCCAGCGCGCCGAAAAGGGTGAACATGGTGGCCCCGAGCCTCCAGGAGCCGCTGCGGGACGCGATCAGATCGGTCAACGGGGTCACCGACGCGAAGCGCGCCCCGGGCACGGACGCGAGCAACGTCCGGCGCACCGGCTCGATCAGGGCGATGGGGTCGGACGACGCCCGCACGAGCAGGGTCTGCGGTGCTTGTGCGGCGGGATGACCCGGCGGCAGGTAGAAGATCGGCGACTCGTCGTCGACGAGCTCGGCGGCGCTGTGATTCTCCAGCACCCCCACCACACGGGTACACGTATCCTCTCCGGAGCCTTCCACCAGGAGGCACTGCCCGAGGGGGTCTTCGGAGCCGAAGGCCCGGGCGGCGAGGTCCTCGGTCAGGATGGTCACGCGCGGTGCGGACGGTCCGACGTCGGCTGGAGTGAAGCCGCGTCCGCGCGATACGTTCATGCCCATCGTGCGGAAGTAGTCGGGGGAGGCCACGTAGTAGTACGGTCCGCGCGGAGCCTGCACCGTATCCCCGGCTCGGCGGAGCAGGGTGAGGCCCCACAGGCCCTCGAGCGGTGCGAGGCTGGCCACCGCCACGGACGCTACCCCCGGAGCACCCCGAAGCCGCTCCATGGCCAGGGTGACGGCGACGGAGGTCTCGTCCGTGAAGGAGCCGTCGTCCGACTCCAGGCGTGCGACGAGCACGCCCTCCGGCTCGAAGCCCAGGTCGAGGCGATGCACCGCTGACAGGCTGCGTAGGAAGAGTCCCGCTCCGGTGAGCAGGACCACCGAGAGCGCGACCTGCGCGAGCAGCAGCGCCGACCTCAGCCTTCCCGTGGCCGGCGACGATCGCTCACCGTCCCGCAGGTCCCGAGCGACGTCGGGACGTGCCGCCTGGAGAGACGGGACCAGGCCGGCCGCAAGCGCCGACGTGATGGCCGCCGCCGTCGCGAACAGATAGACGCGAGGGCTTCGGAGGGCATCTCCGGGGTCCAGATCGGTCAGCAGCGTTCGATACACGAGCATGCTACCCCACCGCGAGGCGGCCAGGGCCACCAGGCCCGCGGTCAGGGCGAGCACCAGGCTCTCCACGAGGAGCTGAACGAAGAGGTGGCCGCGCGATACCCCGAGCGCGATGCGCACGGCGGACTCGCGCCGTCGGCGCACAGCGCGCAGGAGGAGGAGGTTCGCCACGTTCGCGCACGCGATGAGGAGCATCACGACCGAGACACCGACCAGCCAACGCGACACCACGATCTCCGAGCCCGGGTTGGGGCCGCGGCCCGGGATCAGGGAGCCGAGGACGGCGCGGGCGTTCTCGTCGTAGCGGCCGGCAGCGACCTCGGCCACCCGACCGGCGCGGTGAGCGGCCGTGGCGGCGGCCTCGGCTGCTGCCACGGTCATCCCGGGCCTCAGCCGGGCCACGGCCGAGAACCAGTACCATCTACGCGCCGTCGTCCACCCGTCCCCCATCTCGGCGGACTGCATCGTGCGCAGCGGCAGCCAGAGGTCGACCGGGCCGATGGTGGGTCCGGTGAAGCCGGCCGGCGCCACGCCCACCACGGTATAACGCTCCCGACCGACGCGAAGCTCCCTCCCGATCACGGCGGGGTCGGCGCCGAAGCGCCGCTTCCAGAAGCCGTGACCGAGCACGGCCACCCGGCTTCCTCCCGTGACGCGGTCCTCCTCGGG
The DNA here is from genome assembly GCA_003248075.1 of Gemmatimonadota bacterium. Lineage (GTDB taxonomy): Bacteria > Gemmatimonadota > Gemmatimonadetes > Longimicrobiales > Gaopeijiaceae > SZUA-318. The sequence continues at coordinate 8,264 of QJYK01000338.1, forward strand.
GCCGAAGAATCGACCGACGCGCGGGCGGACTCCGAGGAGGTCGAAGAGGTGGCCATCGGCCATCTGGACGCGGACCCGCTCCGCGTCGTCACCCGATCCCATGGTCGCGCGGGTATTGGCGAAACCGGCCACAGAGACGAACGCGCCGACGCCGGACATGTCCGTGAGGTCCGGGTAGGAGAACGCCGGGCTGATCACGCGGGTGCCCGTGAACGGGGACAGACGCTGGAAGTGGACCTGCACGACCCGGTCCGCGTCCGACACGTAGGCTGGCGGGCGCAGGAGCAGCCGTTCGGCGATGCCGAACATGGTGGTGTTGGCGCCGATGCCGAGGGCGAGCGTGGCCACGACCGCGAGCGCGAATCCGGGGGCACGCCGAAAGCCCCGAAGCGCCCGGTCGACGCCCTGAGCGACCGCCGAGGCGAGATGCCCGTGCCTGCGCCGTTCGAGGCGCTCGCCCAGACCCGAGACGAGGACATCCGCCAGGGCTTTCGTTACGAAACGCACCCGTGCCACCGTCCGGGCCGCCCTCAGCTCGCGCAGTCGGTCCCCGAAATCCCGCTCGAGCTGTTCGCCGAAGCGGGCTCGGAAGTCCCGCGGGAATGCCCGCAGGGCCACGTGGAACAGCGCGGGCGCGAGGGGCGGTCTGTTCGCGGCGCGCAATCAGACCTCCCGCGGCAGCACGCCCAGTCGGCGGCCCTCGTCCATGATCTGCGCCATCCTGTCCAGCTCCTCGCGCAGCGCGCCCCGACCCTCGGCGGTCAGCCGGTACCGTCGTCGCCTCGGGTCCTCGGGGTCCTCCCCGACCTCGAGGATGAGCCCCCTGCGCACGAGCTGAGCCAGCGCCCGATAGAGCGAACCGGGCAGCATTTCGATTCCGCCGCCGCTCCGTTCGGTGATCGCCTTGCCGATGCCGTAGCCATGGAGCGGCCCGTCGGTGAGCACGAGCAGCATACGCACGTGACGCTGGGTCAGGGGCTCGTCGCTCACGTCGGTCTCCCTTCCTGGTCGATAGTCACGGATCGAATATACACGATCCGTGTTCATCGGAGAGCAGACCCCGCGCGCCACGCTTGAAGGGACCCTCGCTCCGGGGCGCTGGCAGGACGCGGGCTTGTGTCCTCCCGATGGGACAGTCACACGGCTCGACGTCGGTCGATCCCGGTGAGGGACACAGCATGTAACATTTTACTGAAAATATACTTATGAGATTCGGACGTGCTCGGGCACGCTCCCTGCGCCTCTCCGCCCCCAAGCGACCGCGGCCACGCGGTCCGCACACAGGTAGGGCGAGGGGAGGTAACCATGAGACACGTACGAGCGAGCGCGGTGGCTCTGATGCTGGTGGCGACGCCGGCGGCGGCCGAAGCGCAGGACGATTGGTGGGACTGGACGCTCCAGAACCTGACCGTCCACGTGGAGATCGGGAACGGACCCGCCCGTGTGCGGGGCGTTCCGGACGTGGTGGTGGTTTCCTCCCGCCGCACGGCGCGCGACCGGGACCGCGGGGACCGGCGGGGGCGGCACGACGAGCGTTGGGAGCGGAATCGGGGGAACGGACCCGCATTCTGCCGAAGCGGCGCCGGGCACCCGGTCCATGGGCGGCGCTGGTGCGTGGAGAAAGGCTTCGGTCTCGGCGGGGCGCGCATGTACGACGCGCGCTGGGAGCGTCGATATTGGGACGACGTCGTGTTCGGACGGAGGTGGTATCGACACCGCGCGGACGTCGTCGACGCACGGATCCTGGTGGACGTGGTCGGGCCCGGCGTGTACGGACGCCTCGAGCTGATGCGCAGGAGGATGGGCGTGCGGTACGCCCTGACCGGACGCTGGGTCCGCCCACGCGGCGGCGCACTGGTCCTTCAGGTTCGAGCGGGTCCCGTGGCCGTGGCCGAGCTGACCGACCTGAACGGAGACGGACGCGTCGACGTGGTCCTGGTCGCAGCAGGCTGAATAATCGGGAATCCCCGGCCGGCGCGTGGCATCTGTCGGTCGGGGACGTGCTTTACCCCTCGCTCGTGCGGCGGTCTCACCCCAGATTCATGATGGCCGATCCCATCGGCTGCCCCGAAAGACCACGCGATGTCGAGGACACGGCCATGAACGCACGCCCGAGGACCCTGCGGACCCTGCCCACGCTGACGCTGCTCCTCGCCACCGCGACGGCCCTGGGTGCGCAGGCCCCCGAGGCCCGTCCCATGACGTGGATGGACGTCCAGCTGATGCCGCGGGCCGGGTCGTGGACCCCGAGCCCAGACGGCCGCTGGATGCTCTACACCGTGACCCGGCCGGACTGGGAAGACGCGGAGAGCTACAGCGACCTGTGGATCGTGTCCCTGCGCGAGGGAGTCTCGTCGAGCCGACAGCTCACGTTCACCGACAAGAAGGACGAGAGCCGTCCTGCTTGGTCGCGCGATGGCTCCTATTTCGTATTCGCCTCGAATCGGGAGTCCGAGAACGGGCGGCGCAGCCAGCTCTTCATGATGCGGGCCGACGGGGGCGAGGCCCGGCGAATCACGAGCGCGAACGAAGGGGTTTCCGACTTCGCGTTCAGCCCCGACGGCGGATGGCTCGTGTACCGCAGCGGACCCTCGGGAGAGGCCCAGCTCTGGATCAAGCCGACCGCGGACCTCCCCGGGGCAGAGGCCGAGCGCCTCACGGACGAGCCCGCCGGGATCGAGCAATGGGAGTTCTCTCCCGATGGTCGCGGGATCTATTTCACCCGGCCCGACTCCGTGGACCACGACGACCGGCAGCGCCGCGACAAGGGCTTCACGGTGGACATCAAGAACGCCGTCACCCCGCTGTCGCAGCTGTACAGCCTGCAGCTGGCCGGACGTGTCGTGGCTCGCGTGACAAGCGACCCGGAGGTCAGCGTCGATCGTTTCGTCCTGTCACCCGACGGACGCTGGATCGCGTACCGCGGGGGCTCGGTGAAGCGCTACGAGCGCAACATCACGCAGGCCGGGCTGTACGCGGACCTCTTCCTGCTCGAGACCCCGACCGGCCACCTCGAGCGACTGACGGAGAACCAGGAGGTCTCGGAGAGCATGCCGAGCTTCTCGCCGGACAGCCGCTGGATCGCCTTCTCGGCGCCCGAGGACATGACCCGCTACACGATGACCGAGGACCGCGTCTATCTGAGAGACGCCTCCGACCGGGGCGGCGAGTTCCGGAAGCTGGGCTCTTCGTTCGACGGGAGCGTGGGCGTCGACTTCTGGTCGAAGGACGGGCGCACGATCTACTTCACGACCGGAGTGAAGGTGACCACGCAGCTGCACGCGCTCGACACCCGTAGTGGGTCGGTTCGCCAGATCACGAACGAGCGTGCGGCTTTGAGCGTGCGGCGGGACGAGGATACGGGCACCATCCTGATCGACTACTCCGACCCGATGACCCCGCCCACGGTCTTCACCGTGGACGACATCAGCCGCGTCGATCAGCGGTCTCGGTGGGTGCAGCTGGTAGACGTGGATCCGACCGTGAAGCAGATAGCCCTGGGTCGGGAGGAGGAGGTCGAGTGGACGTCCACGGACGGGAAGAAGGTGGGCGGCGTCCTCGTCTACCCCGTCGGCTATCGGGAGGGACAGCGCTACCCGCTCATCGTCGCCATCCATGGCGGCCCGGCCTCGGCGGACGTGCTTCGCTTCAACGGCGGATACGGTGCTCAGGTGTACGCCGGGGCGGGGTACGCCGTGCTCAAGCCCAACTACAGAGGCTCGACCAACTACGGCAACGCGCACCGCACGGATATCGTCGGTGACTACTTCACGCTCGGGTTCGACGACATCATGACCGGCGTGGACCACCTCATCGACCGGGGGATCGTGGACGGGGATCGCATGGGTGCTCTGGGATGGAGCGCGGGTGGGCACTGGTCCAACTGGATCCTTACGCACACGGATCGGTTCAAGGCCATCAGCTCGGGCGCCGGCACGATGAACTGGATCAGCATGTATGCCCAGAGCGATGTGCAGCGGAACCGCCAGTTCTATCTCGGGGACGGCTTCATGTACGACGACTTCGAGCCGTACTGGGACCAGTCACCCCTGAAGTACGTGGGGAACGCGAAGACGCCGACGATGATCCACGTAGTGGAGGGAGATCCCCGGGTGCCGAGCCCCCAGTCGGTGGAGCTTCACATGGCGCTCAAGCAGCTGGGCGTCCCGACCGAGCTCTTCATGTACCCGGGTCGGAGCCACGGCATCCCGGACCCCCGCAACCGCCTGGTGAAGTCCGTCGCCGAGATGGCCTGGATGGACTACTACGTGCGCGGGATCGGAGAGAGGTTCCAGTGGCGTCAGGTCCTCGAGACGCTCGAGGACGGGAAGCGACCCCGGGCGGTGTCGGACGACGCCCGCGACTGACGCTCTGGCGTCCCACCGGATGTCGGGATCGCGCCGGTGAGGGGAAGCGATCTCATCGCGGCGAAGCTGGCGCTGCTCCTGCTGCTCGCGGTGCTCGCCGGGTGGTGGGCCAGCTCCACGGGCGCTGGCGGCGAGGAGGTGCCCATCGCCGCGGCCGTGGCCGGCGCGTTGTTGCTCGTGCTGGGGGTGGCGGCGATCTACGAGGGGTCGTCGTTGGCGCTGGCCTGGGGCATCTCGCGCGTTCGCCGTGGTGTGCGGGGTCCCCCCGAGGACCCGCCGGGTTCGCAAGAGGGACAGGCCGAGGTCGAGGGGGCGTTCGACCGCGACCGTGAGACGAGCCCCGCCCGCAGGTTCGGACTCGCGGGTGCCATGTCGGTGTTCGTGGCCTACATCGTGGGAAATGCCGCGGTCTGGATCGTCCTCGCTGTGTGGGTGGCCGTCCGGGCCGACGATGCGACCCGTGACTTCGAAGCGCGCTTCATCGAGAGCGCACCGCCCTGGGTGGCGCTGTCCGCCCTGGGGGCCGTCGCCGCGGCCTTCATGGTCTTCCGCCGCTTGTCGCCGGTGTCCGTGCGGGCACTCCCGGGGGTCTCCGGCATCGGGCCGGCCAGGCAGGTCCTGCTGGGGATCGGCATCGGGGTCGGCGCGAACCTCGCGTATCTGGCTCTGGTTCCCCACCTCCCCGTTCAGCCGACCAAGATGCCCGACTCGGTACTCTGGGAAATGCTCACCCGAGAGGGAGCGGGCAGGTGGATCGTGCTCGCGACCGCGGTCCTCGTGGCGCCCGCAGCCGAGGAGTTCGTGTTCCGGGGGCTCATGTTCGAGGGGCTCGCCAGGGCGCTGGGCAACGCCGGCGGCATCGCCGGGGCAGGCGTGCTCTTCACGCTCCTGCACGTGCCCGACACCGCCCACTATTGGCCTGCGACGGTGATGATCCTGGTCATGGGACTGCTGGCGGGCACCCTCCGGGTACGGACGGGCCACCTCGGGCCGGCCGTGGGCGTGCACTTCGGTCACAACGCGGTGGTCGCGATCCTGTGGGCGCTATGAGGGGCGCGGTCAACCCTCCCCGTTCCCGCCGCTGTCGAGCGACACCTCCTCGTCCATCTCGGTCGGACCCCGCCCCCGACCGGCCAGTCCCGTGCCGGCGGTCGCACCGAGCAGGCCGGTGACGCCTGCCGCGGGTGGGCCGTAGGTCAGGACCATCCACGTCTGATCGCCGAGCAGGAGCGCGAGCGCGGCCCCCAAGGCGGCGCTCACCACCCCGATCACGACGCCGCCGACCGCGGCCTCCGGGAGCGAAGCCTCTGCCGTCATCCCGTATCGCAGCGCGAGGACAAACGGGATCACCGTGCCCAGAACCCCCGAGAGCATCAGCACCCGGTCGGACCAGTGTCCGGCGACGACCAGGACCCCCTCGGCCGCGGCCGCGAGCGCTACGAAGCCGCGCATCCGCGATCCTCTCCGGTGCGGTCGCCGGAAGCCGGCCACGTCGGACCCGGAACGGCGCAGTCGCTCAGAAGACCCACGTGACGACGCGGAAGACCCATCCGATCATCATGAGGAGCGCGGGCAGGAGGGCCAGGCCCACCGAGAAGGTCAGCCCCATCCGGAAGAGCGCCGGCCCGGTGGGCAGGATCTGACGTCCCCAGAGCCGATCGATCACCAGCTCGGTGACGGGGCCCAGGAGATAGCACACGTTCGCCAGGACGCCGAACACGACGATCGGCTGCCAGGGGGGCAAGACCAGCCAACCGAGCCCACCGGGTGGGAGGGAAGCCAGCACGGTTCCCAGCGCCACGCCGACGACCCCCGCCGAGCCGACCACCAGATTGTAGGCGATCCTCCGTCGCTCCCACCACGCCACGATCGACCCGACGCTTCGGCGGGCGGGTGCAGGAAAGAGGAACTCCACGAGCGAGGTCATCCGATCGACTCCATTACGGTTCCGGGTCGGTCCCCCCATCCACATGATGGAGCAGGGACGGTCTGACATCAAGTACTTTGCTGTGCAAAGTTAATGCCGGAGCGCACACTGCCACGGACCCGCCAGGGGCCGCGACGCCGGTCCCCACCGAGGTCTCGCGTTCCAATGGCCGGAGGAGTCGACTAGCTTCCCTGCTCGTGGCCCGGGGGCGCGCCCCGGGCGCCGCGGTGATCCGTGCGGTCGGGAAGTGGGAGAGTCGTTGCGATGTTCGACGAGCTGAGCCGGAAGCTGGACAGTGCGTTGGCCAAGCTCCGCCAGCGGGGCGTTCTGACGGAGCCGATGATCAAGGAGGGGCTGCGCGAGGTCCGGCGCGTCCTCCTGGAAGCGGACGTCAACTACGTCGTGACCCGCGACTTCCTCCAACGCGTTCAGGAGCGGGCGCTCGGCGAATCGGTGCTCAAAGCGGTGAGCCCGGGCCAGCAGATCGTCAAGATCGTCCACGACGAGCTCGCGCGGCTGATGGGAGAGGGCCGCCCGAGCCTCCAGTGGGCTCCGGCGCCGCCCACCGTGATCCTCATGGTAGGTCTACAGGGCTCGGGGAAGACGACCTCTGCGGCAAAGCTGGCCAAGCGCCTGGCGAGGGAGGGGCGCACACCGCTGCTGGCAGCGTGCGACCTCCAGCGGCCGGCGGCCATCGAGCAGCTCGAGACCCTGGGTCGTCAGATCGACGTGCCGGTACACGCCGGCCCCTTCGGCGGAGATCCGGTCGCCACTGCCGTGGCTGCCCGCGACCAGGCCCGCGCGGGCCGCCACCAGGTGATGATCGTGGACACCGCTGGTCGCCTGCAGATCGACGAGACGCTCATGCAGGAGTTGACCCGGGTGAAGGAGGCGGTCGCCCCGTCCGAGATCCTGCTGGTCGCGGATGCCATGACCGGGCAGGAGGCCGTCAAGATCGCGCAGGGCTTCGACGAGACGCTCGGGCTCACGGGCGTGGTGCTCACCAAGATGGACGGCGACGCCCGCGGGGGCGCCGCGCTCTCGATCCGGGGCGTGACCGGGAAGCCCATCAAGTTCGTGGGCATCGGCGAGGGCGTCGACGACCTGGACTCCGCGGATCCGGAGCGGCTTGCGGGACGGATCCTCCAGATGGGCGACGTGGTCGGGCTCGTGGAGCGGGCACAGGCCGCGATCAACGAGGAGGAGCAGCGGGCGCTCGCGGAGAAGGCTCTGGGCAAGGGCCGCTTCACCCTCGAGGACTTCCTCACCGCCATGCGTCAGGTGCAACGGATGGGGCCGATGGACCAGCTCCTGAAGCTGATTCCGGGAGCGGCGCGCCTGTCCATTCCCGCCGCTCAGCTCGACCCAAAGCGCTTCAAGCACGTGGAGGCGATCATCCTGTCCATGACTCCTGCCGAGCGCCGTAACCCGGACATCCTGAACGGCTCGCGGAGGGCCCGCATTGCCAGGGGGAGCGGCCGTCCCGTCTCCGAGGTCAACCGTCTCCTGAAGCAGTTCAAGGAGATGCAGAAGTTCATGAAGAGCATGAAGGGCATGATGGGCGGCATGGGCGGCATGCCGGGGCTGGGCGGGATGCCCTTCGGCTCCTGAGCCCTCACCCGGAGCCCGCAGCGTTCGCGCTACCGCCCGCGAATCGCGTCCAGATCCTCCTGCTCCAGCACCCAGTACGGGGTCGGGAACGACCGCGGTGACGGCCAGACCCGATCGAGCGTGCGCGCATCGTAGAGCTCACCGTTCTTCATGACCCAGCGGATGTCCAGGGAGTTGCGGATATCCTCGAGCGGGTTGGAATCGAGGACCAGGAGGTCCGCCAGCTTCCCAACCTCGATGGAGCCCAGGTCGTCACCGTACCCGATGGATCGGGCGCCGAGAATCGTCGCGATGCGAAGCGCCTCCATCGGGGTCATTTCCCCGCTCTGGAGCATCCACAGCTCCCAGTGCGCGCCGATGCCGTCCTGTTGCCCGTGCGACCCCAGCCCGGCGACGCCGCCGGCGCGCACGATGTCACGGACGCCGCGGGCGATGTCCGGGAAGACGTAGTCCTCCTCGACGATGATCTGTCGACGCCGCGCCTGCCGGGTCAGCAGCTCGCCCGGGGTGAAGTAGGCCGTCTTGGGATCTTTGTCGAGGTCTGTGCGGGCCCGCCAGTACCCGTCTCCGGCGGGGCCGCCGTAGGCCACGACCAGGGTCGGCGTATAGGCGATGCGCGCGTCGGCGAAGACGGTGACGACGTCCTTGTACAGCGGTACCTGGCCGATGGAGTGCTCGATCGCCGGATAGCCGTCGATGGCCATCGTGATGTCCATCTTCAGGTCCGCCGCCCCCTCGTTGGTGGCGTTGATCCCTTCGGCCGTGGCGGCCTGGAGGATCCACTGACGCTGGATCCGCCGCGGCTGCAGGTACTGCTTGATCGAGTGCACGCCCTGTGCCTTGTATCGGCGCACCACCGCGAGCGCATCGTCGTAGCTCTTGATGGGAGCGTTGTTGCTGGTCAGCGGGAAACCGGTCGCATAGATCCGCGAGCCCACCATCTCGCCCGCGTCGATGAGCTCGCCCCAGGCCACGTTCCAGCGGGAACCGCTCGGGTTTCGCGTGGTGGTCACGCCGTACGCGAGGTTCGAGGCGATGGACCACTCCTGCTGAGGAGCCATCTCGCTCCCGGTCTTGGGGTGGGCGTGGACGTCCACGAGCCCCGGGATGAGGGTCTTTCCGGCGACGTCGATCACCTCCGCGCCCGCGGGCGCCTCCACCGACGCACCGACCGCGGCGATCCGGTTGTCGCGCACCAGGACGTCCCCCCGCTCCAGGACTTCGTCTCCGTTCATGGTCACCACGCGGGCGCCACGCAGGAGGACTTCTCCGCGGGGAACGGCCCGGGGCACGCGGAGCGTCACGTCCGCGTCGGTCGTACCCCATCGTTCGGGCTCCGCGTACCCGAAGACCGAGTCGACGGGGGCGCGGAACCAGTGGTTCGCGAAGCTCCAGGCGACCGTTCGACCGCCGTCCACCCACTCCGCATAATTGGCACCCTGGGTCGTGAGGCGGCGGAGTGGGACCGTGGGCGCGTCGAAGTTGACGGACAGGCCGTCGGGTCCCGCCTCCGTGAGGGGAAGCGCGTAGACGTCGTCCCGGTCCAGGACGAGCAGGGCCGTGCGGTCCGGCGCCACCTTCACCGTGACCGAGCCCGCGGCCTTCGTGGTCAACTTGGCGTGCGTTCTCTTGTCCGAGCCGTCGAGGCGCACCGAGACCAGCGCGGTCGTCTGTGTGGCGTTGAAGCCGGGCTGGGCGTTGGGGACCGTCTCGGTGAACCACACTCGCGCCGGATCCGCCCCACCGGCCGAGACCAGCGAGGGTGGCGACGACGCTGGGACGATCGTCCGTGAGCGACCCCCGTCCGCCGGCACCTGACGGAGCTCCCCGAGCGTGGCGACCGGTCCCGCTCCCAGCCCGGCCTGTCGTGGGGACCACCGGAACACCACGACGTCTCCGCCGGGGCTCCACGCCGGCGACGCGACCCTCGCCGGACGCTCGGTCAGCCGCACGGGCTGACCCGACCCGTCGGCGCGCTTCTTCCAGACATGTCCTCCGGAGGAGTCCGACCAGGTGACGTACGCGATCCAACGACCGTCGGGCGAGTACGCGGGGAAGTACTCCCGCTCGTCTCGGTCCGTCAGTCGTCGCGGCGTCCCGACCGAGGTTCCGTCGAGCGAGGCGGTCCAGAGCTTGCCCAGGGCCGAAAAGGCCAGCGTTCGTCCGTCCGGGGCCTGGACGACCGAGGCGAGTTGGGTGATTGCGAGGGGGCCGTCGTCCACCTTCATGGGCACGAACAGGCGGGGCCCCATGCCCAGCGCCACGTCGGCCGAGAAGGGGATCTCTCGCACCGCGCGCGTGACGACGTCCACGCGCTTGATCTTTCCGCCACCGGTGTATAACACGGAGCGGGAGTCGGGTGTGAACGCGTAGCCCGGGAAGACGTCGTTGGGCGCGTAGCCCTCCTGATCGTCGCGCTGCACCTCGGCCACCAGCCAACGGTCCTCCTGGCTCTCGAGATCGCGGATCCGGAGCGCGGTCCGAGTGCCCGCTCTGGTGGCGTAGACCAGCCAGCGGCCGTCCGGCGAGGCGACAGGTCGAAGCGCTCCTCCGGCGCCCCCGGTCAGCGTTCGCTCCGTGCCGGTGGCGCGGTCGAAGGCGATGATCTGATAGCGCCCCAGGTTCTCTCCTGCGTACCCCCCGGCATGCGAGGACACGTAGAGCGTGCGGCCGTCCGGTGAGAGGGCTGCGCCCGTGTTGGTGGACTTGCGGCTGGCCTCGGTCGGGAAGATCTGGATGCCCGAGCCCCCGTTCCGGTGGACCAGCCACAGGGGGACGTTCGTGAGGTAGTTCTCCGCGGAGGGATACGGCCCGAAGCGGCGGACCACGAGGTACTCCCCGTCCGGCGTCCACGCGGGTGACGACAGGGCATGGTCGACCTCGGCGGTGAGCTTGCGCAGCCCCGATCCGTCGGGAGACACGACCCACAGATTGTCCCCTCCGTCCCGATCCGATATGAAGGCGACCGAGCGGCCGTCGGGAGACCAGCGTGGCATGGCGTCGAACGGCATGCCGCGGGTCAGCGGGGTCGCGTGTCCACCGTCGATGGGGATCGTATAGAGGTCCCCGAGAAGGTCGAAGACGATCGTGGTCCCGTCGGGCGATACGTCCAGCGAGATCCAGGTTCCCTCGTCCGTGGTGAAGCGGAGCGTCCGTGTCGGCTCGATCGGGAGCGCGTTCGCGGTGTCCGATGGAACCGGGGTGGACTTCTGCCCGTCTCCGGGGAGCGGGGTCACGGCAGCCAGGGACAGAACGACGAGGACGGGGGTCGAGAAGCGCATCAGATCCTCGGGGGTCAGGAGAGGAGGTAGCCGGCTGCGAGCTCCTGGAACGAGGCGACCTGGTTCGCGACCCAGCTCCCGTCGCGTTCCAGCTCGTCAGCCAGGATCGAGGCCACGGCGGGGGCGGCCTCCAGCGCGGCCCGGGCGTCCAGGAGCAGGGCGCGGTGGCGTCGGGCCAGGACGTCGTCCACGGTCCGGGCCGCCTCGAACTGGACGAACCAGACGACCTCGGCCGCGGTCAGGTCCAGACGTGGGTGGACCCGCTCACCGAGCCGCGCACGCGAGCGTGTGAGCTCTTCGATCTCGGTGGCGTCCGACCCGTAGCGCGCCAGGCGGCCGAAGCGCTCCGAGTGCTGGTGGTAGCCTTGCACGTTCAGGTCGCGGGTCACGCAGGCCCTGGGGTCGAGGCCGGCGACGGTGGCCGCCACGTCCACGGTGTCCTCCGCCATCTTGCGGTAGGTGGTCCACTTCCCACCCGCGATGGTGACGAGCCCCGAGTTGGAGACCCGGATCGCGTGCTCCCGGCTGATCTCGGCCGTATCCTCCGCGTCTTCCGCTGCCACGAGCGGGCGGAGGCCGGCGAACACGGAAAGGACGTCCTCGCGGCGCGGGTCGGTCTCCATATAGCGACCCGCATGCTCCAGGAGGAAATCGACCTCCTCGGTGAGCGCCCGCGGCTCCAGGGTCACCTCGTCCACCAGGGTATCGGTCGTGCCGACCAGGACCCGATCCAGCCACGGGATCGCGAATAAGACGCGACCATCGTCGGTATGAGGGACCATGATGGCCGACTCACCTGCCAGGAACGAACGGTCCAGCACGATGTGGACCCCCTGCGAGGGCCGGACGATCGGACGGGCCTCGGGATCATCGAGCCGCCGGACACCGTCGGCGAACACCCCGGTGGCGTTCACGACGACATGTGCGGAGAGCTTCAGCTCCACACCGGTCTCGCCGTCGTGTGCGCGCACGCCGGACACGTACCCTGCCTCGTCCTTCGTCAGCCCATCGACCGGCGCGTAGTTGAGGAGCGCGGCGCCTTGCTCATGTGCCGTACGCGCGAGCGCGATCAGCAGACGGGCGTCATCGAACTGCCCATCGTGGTAGACCACGCCGCCCTTGAGGCCGTCGGTCTCGATGTTGGGAATGCGCTCGAGCGTCTCCTCCAGGGAGAGGTTCTTCGAGTCGCCGAACCCGTACCGGCCCGCGAGCGCGTCATACACGCGCATTCCGATCCCGTAGAACGGCGCTTCCCACCACTTGTAGTTGGGAACCACGAAGGGAAGGTCGTGCACCAGGTGGGGCGCGTTGCCCCTCAGGATCCCCCGCTCGCGCAGAGCCTCGAGCACGAGCGGCACATTGCCCTGCTGCAGGTAGCGCACACCGCCGTGTACGAGCTTGGTGGACCGTGACGACGTGCCCTTCCCGAAGTCGTGGGCCTCCAACAGGGCCACCGCGTAGCCGCGTGAGGCCGCGTCGACCGCGACGCCGACCCCGGTCGCCCCACCACCCACGACCACGACGTCCCAGACGCGGTCGTCCGACAGCCGTCGGAGCGCCTCGTCGCGTCTCACGGGTCCAATCCGTGGCTGACGGGCAGCACGCGCACCGGGGTAGGCGACAGCTCGGTCCCCGAGCCCAGCTGATGGAACTGGCCGTCTCCCCAGCAATACGCCTCGCCGTCGAGGGTCACCCCACAGCTGTGCGCCTGGCCCAGGGCCAGCTCCCGCCAGCGAAGATCCCCGTACACGGGGAGCGGCCCGTCCGGAACCGGGCCGCCACCGAAGCCGAGCTGGCCCAGGAAATCCGCGCCCCAGCAGTATGCGCTTCCATCCGCGGTCAGCCCGCAGGAATGAAACCCGCCCGAGTACACGCGCACGAGCGACCGGTCACCCGTGCGCACCGACACGGGGACCCGCGAGCAAGGGCGATCGACACCGGCGGGCGGCGCCCAGGAGCACACCTCGGCGCCGGCCATGTCCGCGATCTGCCCGTCCCCATCGTCTCCCCAGCAGGTGAGGCCGCCGTCCGCGTCGACGCCGCAAACGTGGAAGGCGCCGGCGGAGAGGTCCACGAGGGGCGGAGCGCCCTGCACGCGGGTCGCGGACGCGACACATGGGAACGGGGTTCCGTCCGACGAACAGGGGCCCGGGTCCACCGCCCCGAGGCCCAGCTGTCCGGCGTCGTGCGCGCCCCAGCACCAGGTCGCTCCGACGGCGTCCAGCGCACACGAGGAGGTGGCCCCCCCGCTGACCAGGCCGGCGCCCACAGGGCCCGCGACCGCGACCGGCAGGTCTTCGTCGGCGTCGGCTCCGACGCGCCCATTGCCCAGCTGCCCCTCGCTTCCGCGACCCCAGCACAGGATCGAGTCGTCCAACGCGACCCCGCACACGTGGCTCGACCCGGACGCGATCCGTCGGAAGGCCACCTCGGTCCCGAGGCGGGTCGGCCGCGGCAGGAGCCCCCACGGCGGCCAGCCCCAGCAATAGACGTCGGTCGCATCCGTCAGCCCGCAGGTGAACGAGCCGCCGGCCGCGAGCGCGACGAACCGGAGCTCTCGTGTGAGCGGCTCCGGCCGAAGGCCGACGTCCGCGCCGGGGGGCACCCCGAGCTCCCCTTGGCCGTTGAAGCCCCAACAGTACGCGTACCCCGCCACGTCGAGGGCACAGGTATGGCGAAGGCCGGCCACCACCGACGCGTACTCCGGCTGTGTGCCCTCCACGAACGGCCCGGTGCCCGCGTCCCCACATCCGGCGAGTGCCACGCAGGCCAGGGACAACGACCGGGCGGGAATACCCGGGCGTCGGAGGCGTTCGGTGGACGTGCGGGACACGCGTGCTCCATATGCGGGTTACGGGTCGCGGCCGGCGATGCGTCGGAGGAAGAGACAGGTAGGCCCGTCGCACGGCAACCCGAAGCCCCGCGCGCGACCCTTGGGTGGCTAGCACTGCTATTGACGTAGAGGAGGACGCCCTCCAGCTTGCTTACTAACTACGCTAGTGAGGCGTCATGAGCCGACGATCCCTGGGTGAGTTCGAGCAGCAGGTGCTGCTCACGGTGCTGCGCATGGGTGGCGAGGCGTACAGCGTCCCCATGGTCCTGCACATGGAGGAGCGGAGCGGGCGCGAGGTTTCGCAGGCGGCGGTCTACATCGCGCTGCGTCGACTCGAGGAGAAGGGACTCGTGTCCTCACGCATGGAGGATCCCGAGTCCACGGGAACCGGTCGCGAACGGCGCTACTTCCGGGTGGAGCCCTCCGCGCTCGCGGAGCTGCGGGAGGCGCGTCGCACCATGGAGCGGTTCTGGGACGGGCTTGAGGACATGGTGGAGGATTGGGGCGGGTGACAGAGCGGCCGAAGGTGCCCGGGTGGGTGGCGTGGGTGATGAAGCGGTTCCTCACGCCCGACGACCGGAGGGTCGCGCTCTCCGAGCTCGCCGAGCTGCACGAGGCCTGGGGCGCGGAGCACGGACGCCGCGAAGCCGACCGTCGCTACCGGCGGCAGCTCCGCCAATACCCGCTGCGGCTCCTGTTGGATCGCCTCCCGTTGCCCGGTCGCGGTGCAGGCGCCTGGCTGGCCGTGCCGTCGTTCCGGCAGGCGGTGCGGTCGCTCGCGCGGTCCCCGGTCCTGACCGTCGCGATCGTGCTCACGGTGGGGCTCGGCATCGGTGGGTGCGTCACGGTCTTCGCCATCGTGGACGCGCTCTATCTCAGGCCGCTCGCCTACGACGAGCCGGACCGGCTGGGGTGGATCTACACCGACTATCCCCCCAACCAGTTCCCCTTCTCGGTGGCCGACTACCAGGCGCTCGAGGCTGGACAGACCTCGTTCGGGCGGGTGGGCGCAGCCCGATTCCAGACCGGGACCCTGCTGAGCGCGGACGAGCCGGAGCGCGTCTTCTACATGGCGCCTACACCGTCGTTCTTCGACGTGCTCGGCATCCGACCGGTCTCGGGTCGCCTGCCGTCGGCCGAGGAGGGCATGGACGGCGGGCGCCCGACGCTCCTGACCACGCTAGGCTTCGCCCAGCGAAGGCTCGGCGCGCTTCGAACTGACGCCTCCGACCGGCTCGGCACGGCGCTGGACGTCGACGGTGTGACCTACACCCTGGTCGGCGTGCTTCCCGACGCGCTCGGCCCGCTGGTGCGCAACTCAGAGATCTTCCCGACCCTCCGCTTGGCGCCACCCCCGAGGCGTGGGCCCTTCTTCCTGCGCGTTGTGGGTCGCCTTCGTCCGGGAGTCTCGGAGGAGATCGCCCGCCAGGAGCTGCGCAGGCTCTACGCCCAGCTCCTGCCGGAGTGGGGCGAGACCTACCGAGACGGTCAGGCCACGTGGGGGATCCGCCCGGTCGAGGGCGTGATGCGCGGCGACGTCGCCGCTCTGGTGGGGCTGCTCATGGGGGCCGTCGGCCTCCTGCTCGTCATCGCGGTGGTGAACGCGGTCGGCCTCCTCCTGACTCGGGTGGGCGCACGTCGCAGGGAGCTCGCGGTGCGCACGGCGCTCGGCGCGACGGGCTCGCAGATCGCGGGTCACCTCCTCGTCGAGAGCTCGCTGCTCGCCGGCGCCGGCGTCGGGCTCGGAATCCTGGCGGCGGTGGCGGTGCTGGGCGTGCTGCCCATGATCGCCGGTGACTACATCCCCCGGCTCGAGGAAGCCCGCGTGGGCGGTACCGTCCTCGGATTCACGGCCCTCCTCGCCCTGGGTTGCGCGGGGCTCTTCACGATGGTCCCCTCGTTCGCGGGCGTCGGG
The DNA here is from genome assembly GCA_003248075.1 of Gemmatimonadota bacterium. GTDB lineage: Bacteria > Gemmatimonadota > Gemmatimonadetes > Longimicrobiales > Gaopeijiaceae > SZUA-318. The sequence goes on from QJYK01000338.1 coordinate 24,198, forward strand.
AGTGGAGCCCGCTCGGCCCTTTCCGGGCTCAGCCGGGACCGGCGGGAAGGCCGGGCGCAGCAGAGGGGCCAGCGCGTGCTCATCGTGGGCCAGCTGGCCGTCACGATGCCGCTGCTTGCGGCCGCGGGCCTCCTCTTGTCCAGCTTCGTGCGCCTGCAGCAGGTCGATCCGGGCTTCGAGTCCGCCGGCCTCCTCACGTTGAGGGTCAGCGTCTCGCGGGCGCGGCACCCCGAGCCCGGCGCGCGCATGGCGTTGTGGCGGAGCCTGGAGGAGGCCGTGGCCGGGCTGCCCGGCGTGTCGAGCGTGGGGCTCGCCAGCGCGCGCCCGCCGGCCACGCACAGCGGCAACACCAACAACTTCGATCTCGAGGACCGCCCGACGCCCGAGGGGGAGAACGAGCCGCTCGCCCACTGGGCCAGCGCCGACGTGGGATACTTCGAGGCGCTCGGCATCGCGCTGGTGGACGGCCGGCTCTTCACGCCGGACGAGGAGGAGTCGGGTGCGCCCGTCATCGTGGTGGACGAGGCGTGGGCCCGCCGCTGGTTCCCGGGGGAGAGCGCCGTCGGCCGTCGTCTGCACGAGGGCGGCTCCGCGGGGCTCACCACCGTCGTCGGCGTGGTCGAGGAGGTGCCCTACATGGGACCGGGGGTCGAGACCGGGGGAACCGTCTATGCCCCGTGGCTCGCATTGGAGACGGATCCCTACCTGGTGGTGCGCACCCGGGGCGCCGCCGCCGCGCTGACCCGCCCCGTGCGGGAGGAAGTCGGGCGCATCGACCCGACCGCCCCGGTGACCGGCGTTCAAACGGGGGACGCGCTGCTCAGCGCGTCGCTCGCGGAGCCGAGACACCTGGCGATCATCCTGGGCGCCTTCGCCGTGGTGGCCCTCCTGCTTGCCGTGGTCGGGCTCTACGGGATCACGGCCCAGCGGGTCCAGCGTCAGCGGCCGGACATCGCCGTGCGGTTGGCCCTCGGTGGGCAACGGGGCACCGTGCTCGCCGAGGTGCTTCGCGACGGGCTCGCGCTCGCGATGCTTGGGCTCGCCGTCGGCGTCATGCTCACGGTCCCCTCGGCCCGAACCCTCGAGGGGATGCTCTACGAGGTCGCGCCGCTCGATCCCCTGTCGCTGGCTAGCGCGATCTTGCTTTTGCTGACCGTCGCGACCGTCGCCACCCTCGTTCCCGCGGCCCGGGCGCTCGGGGTCGATCCCGCGTCTACACTGCGGGAGGAGTGACGCGGGCTACAGTCGCGGAGCCAAGGCCAGCACGCGCAGGGGCGATCCGCTTCCCCCCAAGAGTTTCAGCGGCGCGGCGATCACGACGGCCCCGGTCGCGGGTAGGCGATCGAGGTTGCACAGGCTGGCGAGCCCGAACCTGCCCGCGCCGTGCATGATGCCGTGGTTCGGAAAGGGCGGGTCGAAGGTCCCCGCCTGGCCCGCGTCGGTTCCGATCGTCTCCACGCCGACCCCCAGGACTTCGCGGTCGTTTGCAAGCAGTGCGGAGGCGTCTTTGTGAAAGCCGGGGGTGTGCGGACCATCCTCTGACAGGTTGGTGAAGGCGTCCCCGGAACGCTTGCTCCAGTCGGTGCGGAACAGGACCCAAGCCCCTGCCGGGATGCGGCCGTGTCGCTCCTCCCAACCCTCGATCCAGGCCGGGGTGAGGAGAAAGTCCGGGTTCCTGGCGACCTCTTCGGTGGCGTCGAGCACACAGGCCGGTCCCACGAAGCGCCCAACCGGGATGGTGTCCGTCGCGTTACCGGGCAGATCCTTGCCCGTCACCCAGTGGATCGGGGCATCGAAATGGGTGCCCGTGTGCTCTCCGAGCCTGATCGTGTTCCAGTACCACGCGGGCCCGCCCGCGTCGTACCGGCTGATGGTCTCCATCGTGAGGCCCGGAGACGGCGCGAAGATGTCGGGCAGCCCGATCACGGGCGTGTCCGGTCCGAGCGGCTGCGTGAGGTCGACGACCTCGACGGCTCCGCTGCGCAGGGCGTCGACGAGCTGCAGGAGCACGGTGGACATCGCGGTGCCTCTTGGATAGGAGGGTCTTCAGCGCTCCTCGACGAGCGAGCGCAGATGGCGAGCGAACTGAAAACGGTTCTCCAGCAGGCCGAGGTCCGTCACGAAGCCCTTCGTCCGGGCCGGCGCCTCGTAGTGTGCGTCCACCTTCGCGACGATCGTCGTGAGTCGATCCGACGCCAGCGCCCGGTTGAACGCGTCGGCGAAGGCGTCCACATCGGAAACCCGCTCCGTGGCGGGGATACCCGAGGCGGCGGCGACGGCCGCGAGATCGCTGCCGGCCGACGTCGCGGTGGGGAAGCCACCGACCGAGAGCAGGCTCTCGTTGTCGAACACGACGTGGGTCAGGTTGGGAGGACGGTACCGGCCCATGGTGGTCAGCCCACCCATGTTCATGAGCACGCTGCCGTCTCCGTCCAGGACGACCACTTCCAGCTCGGGCCGGCACAGGGCGATCCCGAGGCCGATCGAGGAGGCGATCCCCATGGCGTGCTGGAGGTAGAAGAACCCCGGGCGATGACCGAGGCTCTGGAGCTCGGCTGCCACGGCGCCCATGATGGTCACGACCACGCGTCGCTCGAGCTCCGGGTAGATCGCCTGCAGCGCCTCGAGTCGCCTCACGCGCCCTCCTCCCACATCAGATCACGACCCAGGAGGAGGGCCGCGGGGCGGTTGGAGGCATGCGCCAGCGTCATCGCCTTGGCGACCCGAGGCGCGACCTGCTCTCGGGTGTCGAGACGCTCGAAGGGGATCCTCAGGGCGTGGAGCACGTGCTCCGTGACCAGGCCCCCTTCGGTCTGCCAGGGATCCGGCTCCCCGAACGTGCCCCGATCGCTCACGAGCATGAGCAGCGGGATGCGGAAGAGCTGCGCCCCCGAGACGATGCCGTTGATCGACGCCAGGAAGCCGTGGTTCTGCATGAGCATCGCCGATCGCTTCCCGGCGAAGTGCGCGCCGGCCGAGAGACCCACGCCCTCCTCCTCCTTGGCGAGCCGAACCAGGATCATCTCGGGGTCGTCGTCGGCCATGCGGATCAGGTGCACGAGCCACGTCTCCGGCAGCGCCGAGACGAGCTCGACGCCACACGCCTTCAGCGCGTCGTAGACGATCCTGGAGCTGTCGACGGATACTGGCATCGGCGTTCCGGGCCGGAGGAACGGACCGCCAATCTCCGGGGGTCGGTAGCCGCGAGCAAGCGCCGCGGACCCGAGCGAGGCCGTAGCGCTGACGCGCTCAACCGGCGGGAGGGAGCGTACCCGGCGGCCCCGGCAGTGCGGGGCCCGCCCGAACGAAGGCCTGATCGAGGCTCCAGCGCACCCCCAGCACGGTCGTCAGCACGAGCGGCACCCACGCCGCTCCGATCCCCGTCCCCCAGAGCGCCGACCAGGCCGCGGGCCATGCCACCAACTGGGCGGCCAGGGTGAGCACTCCGCGCCGCCACGCACGCCGATCGCGGCCTCGGAGGTCCGCGCGCAAGCCCAGGGCCGTGACCAGGATGGCGGCCAGGGCGCACGCCCCCAGGATCGCCGAGCGTGCCCCCACCAGCCCCGCCGCGATCGCGACGGTGAGCGGGAGCGCCGCAAGCGCGGCGAGCGCCCCCGCCGTCATCAGGCGCCAGACCCGCAGCGGTCCGAGGAGGGGTGCGGTCACATAGGGCAGGCCCCGGAGAAGGAGCCAATCACGCAGCTCCGCGAACCCCGCCTCGGTGCGGCCGGAGCGGCGCGCGGTGTCCAGGAAGTCGTCCACCAGTGGAGGGCGCAGGTGTGTGCGCACGAACCGTCGCACGCGTCCCGGCACGGGCAGGCGGCCCAGCGTGGAGTCCACCGCCGCGTCGAGCACACGGGCGTAGTCGGCCTCGAGCGAAGCCAACGGAACCGCCGGGAGAAGACGGCCGCCATCCTTCGGCGGCCGCTCGATCACGGTCCTGATCTGTCGCTCGACCCGACGAACCGCCGCCGCCGCCCCGACCAGGGATCCCAGCAGCGCGCCCCCCGCGAATCCGGCCGCCGTATAACTCGCCACCAGGGACCAGGCGCCCAGCGCGCCCAGCACGCCCACCTCCGGCCATCCTCGCGTCACGATCGTCGCGGAGGCCCGCAGGACCACGGCCGCGCCGAGGGAATAGCCGGCCGCATGCGCCAGAACCGAGACGAGGAGCTGTCGTGTCGGGCTGCCGGAGGGTGTCGGCCCTCCGCCCGGACCCTGGTCGTCGGCCAATCGTCGGCCCTCTCTGCGCCCGTTTCACGCACCCGCGCCGATGGCGCAGGTGTCCGGCGCGTCGCCGGTCGCCTGCCCCATTGACCATACGCCCCTCGGCGGCAGGCGTCGAGGGGCGCCGTGCGCCACCCCACGACTGCCCGTCGTGCCGATCCGCCAACCTGTACAGGCCCGAGGCTCCGGGTTATGATTTTTGTCTGCCTTCCCTCGGGGATGAGGCGCTCTTGACCGCGCGCTAAAGGGCGGGGCGCGGGAGACCACGGGACAGACTTCGAGACGATGCCAGTACGTATTCGACTCCGGCGCATGGGCCGGAAGAAGCAACCCCACTACCGGGTCGTGGTCGCGGACAGCCAGTCCCCGCGCGACGGCCGATTCGTGGAGACCCTGGGCTACTACAAGCCCCTGACCGATCCGGCGAGACTGGTGCTCGACATGGACCGCGTCGACCACTGGCTCTCGCAGGGCGCCGAGCCGTCAGGGACGGTGCGATCCCTGATCACCAGGGCCCGCCAGGGGGGCGGCAAGGGAATGGTCGTGGGCACCGAGGACGCGGAAGAGGTGAAGGCGAAGCGGGCCGAAGCGCTCGCGGCCCGGCGCGTTGCGGAGAAGAGGGCCGCGGAGGCCAGTGCCCAGGCGGCCGCCCAGGCCGAAGCCGCTGCGGCAGCCGAGTCCGCGGTGACCGCCGAGGCGGAGCCGGAAGCGGCCGCGACGGATACGGCCGCGGAAGGCGCCGGCGAGGGCGAGGAGAAGTCCGAGTAACCCTCGGGCGTCCGATGACGATGGGTCGAGACGACCCGGGGTTCCTCGTCGTCGGCCACGTCGCCAGGGTGCACGGCATCAAGGGCGAAGTCTTCGTCCATACGCTGACTGACCACCCCGACGCGTCGTTCGCGTCCGGGGTGGTTCTGCGTCTGGGGGATGCGTCCGGGCGCGAGCCCGACGCGGACCTCCCCCCCGTCGAGGTCGCTTCGACCCGTCCGTTCAAGCATGGGCTGCTGGTCTCGTTCGTCGGCTTCCAGGGTCGCGGCGAGGCGGAGCGCGTCCTGTCGGGCAGGTATCTGCTCCGCGAGATCGAAGCGATCGAGCCCCTCGGGGAGGGCGAGGTCTTCTACCACCAGCTCCTGGGCTGCCGGGTGGAGACCGTGACGGGGGCTCGCCTGGGCGAGGTACGCGAGGTCTACGAGCTCGCCCCCTCCGACCTGCTCGAGGTGCGCGGGGAGGAGCGCACCTACCTGATCCCGTTCCGGAGCGAGGTCGTGGTGAGCGTGGACGTCGAGGGGGGGAGGCTCGTGGTCGACCCTCCGGAGGGGCTGCTCGATCTGTGATGCGGATCAACATCGTCACGCTGTTCCCGACGTTCTTCGACGGTCCGCTCGCGGTCTCGATCCCGAAGCGTGCGGCCGAGGCCGGGCTGGTCGAGTACCGCATCCTCGACCTGCGTGACTATACGCACGACCGCTACCGCACGGTGGACGACGTGCCGTACGGGGGAGGTGCCGGGATGGTGATGAAGCCCGAGCCGTTCTTCGAGGCGGTGGACGACCTGGCCCCCGAGGGCCCCGTGGTCCTGTTGTCGGCGCGCGGTCGGCCCTTCGGGCACGCCGATGCGGTGCGCTTCTCGGTCGCGCCGGACCTCACGCTGCTCTGTGGGCACTACAAGGACGTGGATCAGCGGGTCGCGGACCACCTCGCCACGGACGAGATCTCGATGGGGGACTTCGTCGTCTCCGGGGGGGAGTACGGCGCGCTGGTCGTGACCGACGCGGTGGTCCGCCTGCTTCCCGGCGCCATGGGGGACCACGAGGCCGCGTCGTCCGACTCGTTCTACGACATGGGGAGGCTGAGCGCGCCGTCCTACACGCGCCCCGTGGAGTATCGGGGATACCGGGTGCCCGAGATCCTCCGCTCCGGCGACCACGCACGCATCGCCGAGTGGCGCCGGGCCGAATCGGACCGCCTCACCCGTGAGCGGCGCCCCGATCTGGAGGCGGGGGCGGCACAGCCTGACGGGTCCTGAAAAGGCGCCCCGAACCGGCCCGCTCGGGCAGCTGACGGGGCCTGGCCGCTACCCCTTTCCGGGGGCTTCACCCCCCGAAAGGACAGGGTTACATTAGCGGTCTCCGCCGGGACCCCTCCGGCGCCGTCACGGAGGCGAAGAGATGGGCGACCTGATCCAGGAAATCGAGCGAGAGCAGCTCCGGGACGACGCGCCCGACTTCGCCCCCGGCGACACGCTGCGTGTCCTGTACCTCGTGCGCGAGGGCAACAAGGAGCGCATCCAGGCCTTCGAGGGCGTGTGCATCGGGCGCAGGGGCGGCGGCGTCAGCGAAACCTTCACCGTGCGCAAGATCTCGAGCGGCATCGGCGTGGAGCGTATCTTCCCGCTCCATGCCCCGACGGTGAAGGGTATCGAGGTCGTGCGGCGTGGCCGCGTTCGGCGCGCGAAGCTCTACTATCTGCGGGGCCGTCGCGGCAAATCCGCGAGGATCACGGAGAAGCGCACAACGACCTGAGCTGGCCGGCCTACGTGCCGCCCGACTCCACGCTGGAGCCACCACCGGGCCTCCTCGACTACGAGCGCGGGTTCTGGCGTCATGGCCGCTCGGTGGCCGGGGTCGACGAGGCGGGACGCGGGCCCCTGGCGGGCCCTGTGGTCGCCGCCGCCGTCGTGCTCCCGGCCGAGTGCCTGGTGAAGGGCGCCGACGACTCGAAGCGGTTGCCGGCCGACGTGCGTGAGGAGCTCTTCGAGCGGATCCTGGGCTGCGCGCGACACGTGGGCGTGGGAGCCGCGTCCGTACGCGAGATCGACAGGATCAACATCCTGCGCGCCACCACCCGGGCCATGCGCCGAGCCCTCGCCCGACTTCCCGAAGCGCCGGGTCACGTGGTCGTCGACGGGCTTCCCGTCCATCACCTGGGATGGGAGCATGACGCCATCGTGGACGGGGACGCGCTCATCCATTCGATCGCCTGCGCGTCGATCGTGGCCAAGGTGGTGCGCGACCGACTCATGCTGCGCCTGGCGCATCGCTATCCCGGGTACGGCTGGGACCACAACGCGGGCTACGGGACGGCCGCGCACCGAGCGGCCATCGAGGAGCTGGGGCTGACCCCGCACCACCGGCTCACGTTCACCGGGCTCCAATTCGAGCTCGAGTTGTGAGGGACGGAGCCGCGTATCCCTCTCGAAGGGGCTGGCGACCGTATCTTGGGGCCGGACGACCCGGTAGCTCAGCTGGTATCCCCAACGGATCGGCCCTCGGTTGGTCCAAAGGGCCGCGCCCACTGCCCAGACGTGCCCGCGTGTTCGCCCTCGCGTTCGGTGTCCTAACCGGTTGCGGAGACTCCCCGTGTCCGCCTCAGGAGATGCAGGTGCTGCCGGAGGAGTTCGACGGGAGGTACGTCGCGCGGTTGGACTCGCTCGACCTTGCGCTGGCCGCGATCGAGGCCCTTCCGCCGCATCCCGACTCGGCTGCGGCACAGGGCGCCTTCCGGCGCGTGAGGGTGGCCTACAAGCGGGTGGAATACCTGCTCGAGTTCGAGGCCCCCGATTTCGCCGCGGCCGTCAACTCGCCGTCCGTTCCCATCGTGGACGAAGACGACTTCAGCCGCGTGATCGAGCCACACGGGCTCCAGGTGCTCGAGGCTGCCCTCTACCCGCGCCCCGTAGAGGACTTTGCCGAGGTCGCGCGTCGCGAGCTCCCCGGCCTGCGGCGCGTGATCCAAGTTGCCCGCGACAACTCCACCTACAGGGCCCGTCGAAGCTGGCCGATGCCGTTCCGGGCTGCTCGGATGGGCCTCGCCCGGGTCACGACACTCGGCATCGCGGGGTTCGACGCTACGCTGTCCGGGGATGGGATCCGCGAGTCCGCCGCGGCACTCGAGGGAATCCGGGAGGGCCTGGAGGCGTACCAGCCGGCGATGATGCAGTGTGACCCCGCCGGCTGGGAAGCGCTGCGGCGGACTCTGGACGTCGCCGTCACCGTCCTGGAGGCGTCGCCGGACTTCGAAGGCTTCGACCGGTTCGGCTTCATCGTTCACTTCGCGAGCCCCATCGCCGAGGCGCTGGCGCGCCTGCATGGTTCGCTCCGCATCCCCGAGCCCGAGGACCGCCACCCGTGGTCGCCGGGTGCGACGAACATTTACGCCGCCGGCGCGATCGACCCCCTTTGGTTCGCTCCGGACTACGCGCCGGAACCCACCCCGGAGCTGGTGGACGCCGGACGTCGCCTCTTTTTCGATACCAGGTTGTCGAGCCACGGACGGCGGTCCTGCGCGACGTGCCACCAGCCCGCACTGGCGTTCGCAGACGGGCGGCGCGTGGCGTCGCTGGATCCGGGTCCGGGACCCGTACGCAACACGCCCAGCCTGCTGAACGCCGGCTTCCAACGCGCGCAGTTCGCGGACCAGCGCTCACCGTTCCTCGAGTTCCAGTTCGAGGAGGTGATGGGAAGCCCGAGGGAGATGGCGCAGACCCCCTCCGCGGCCGCCCACCGGCTGAAGGATGACGCCACCCTCGCGGCCCAGCTCGCCGTCGGTCTCGGGACGTCGGTGGACTCGGCCGTGACCGGCCGAACACTCTCGTTGGCGGTCGCCGCCTACGTACGCTCGCTCGTGGCCCTCGACTCCCGGTTCGACCGTGCCCTCCGCGGCGACACGGCCGCGATCACGACGTCGGAGCGGCGCGGGTTCAACCTCTTCATGGGCAAGGCCGCCTGCGGCACCTGTCACTTCGCGCCGCTCTTCGGGGGCACCCTGCCGCCGACGTACCTTCAGCCGGAACCGGAGGTCATCGGCGTGCCGGCGGCGAGGCCGGCGATTCCGGGCGCCGCGGTGGACGACGACCCGGGGATGGTCGCCCTCACCCGCGCGCCGCTGCACCGTCATGCGTTCAAGACGTCCACGGTGCGGAATGTCGAGCTCACGGCGCCGTACATGCACAACGGCGTCTTCGAGACGCTCGAGGAAGTCGTGGACTTCTACAACGACGGCGGGGGCAACGGGCTTGGGATGCGGCTTCCGAATCAGACGCTGTCGGCCGAACCTCTGGATCTCTCCGACCGGGAGAAGCAGGATCTGGTGGCCTTCATGCGGGCCCTCACCGACAGCTCTCTCGTTGCCGTCGGTGGAAACGGCGTGGCCCCGCGCACGGGCGCGGACGGGAGGGCGTCAGCGCGTCGGCCCGAATAGCGGTGCTTGGCCGCCCAAGTTTGAGGAGCATGGGCCACCATTCGGCCGGTCCGGTGTACACGCGAGTCTGGATCGGATCATGTGCGTCGGAGATACTGTTTGTCGACAATCAGTTACGACATTTCCGACCCGGTAGCTCAGCTGGTAGAGCAACGGACTTTTAATCCGTAGGTCGTGGGTTCGAGACCCACCCGGGTCACTGTTATGGGTCGTTATCGAATCATGAATGGCAGACCGACGGCGCATCGTGCGGTGAACGCCGGCCTCCGCCTGGCTTGGGACCATGGGCCACCAACTGAGCCCTATTACGAGATCCGAAGACCCGCCTGCCCCCAGGGGCCCTCTCGTGAATAGGGTGGGACTCCTACGCTCTGTGCACGAGCAGGCGAGGAATAGGGGTTGACCCTCGTCGCCTACAGAGCGGTGTGCAGGATGAACACCAGTGAGATGGCCCAGCGCCTCAGCTGGACCGAAGGGCTCAACGACGGACAGCACGGACTATCGTGTACGAATGACTGACCCCGTCAGCCTCCTCAACGCGGCCCTCGAGGGCCGTTATCGCATCGAGCGTGAGCTCGGCCAGGGCGGAATGGCGACCGTCTATCTGGCCTATGACATCAGGCACGAGCGGAAGGTCGCCTTCAAAGTTCTGAGGCCCGAGCTCGCGGCGGTCCTCGGCGCGGAGCGGTTTCTGGCCGAGATCAAGACGACGGCAAACCTCCAGCATCCGCACATCCTCCCGCTCTTCGACTCGGGCGCAGCAGACTCTTTCCTGTTCTACGTGATGCCGTACGTGGAGGGGGAGACACTGCGGGACCGGCTGGAGCGCGAGAAGCAGCTCCCCATTGATGAAGCCGTCAGGATTACGGCGGACGTTGCCGAGGCGCTCGGTGCTGCGCACGAGCAGGGTGTCATCCACAGGGACATCAAGCCCGCGAACATTCTGCTCAGTCGAGGTCGCCCGCTCGTCGCCGACTTCGGTATCGCCTTGGCCGTCACCACCGCGGGTGGAG
>QJYK01000091.1 GCA_003248075.1 Gemmatimonadota bacterium
CTTCCGGACCGGAAGCGGGAGACGGGACTCGAACCCGCGACCCTCAGCTTGGAAGGCTGATGCTCTAGCCAACTGAGCTACTCCCGCGCTTTTCGCTCCCCCGGCCCTTCCATCCGGTGGAAGCAGGAATGGTGGGGGGAGGATTCGAACCTCCGAAGGCATGAGCCAACAGATTTACAGTCTGTCCCGTTTGACCGCTTCGGTACCCCACCCGTGCGGGCACCCGAAGCTCGGACATCGGGGCCCCTCCTCGCGCCGAGCACCCCGTCGACGGAACGTGGAAAAGAGCCGCCTCCGGTGACGGAAGGCGGCCTTCTCGGAACGAGCTTAGAAAGCTAACCCGGGGATTGGACGCCATCAAGCCCAAAAAACCAAGGCGGGAGTGGGCCCTTCGGGCCTCGCGGAGCAGGTCCGGGCGAACACAAGCTGGCGAAGGGACTCGAACCCCCAACCTGCTGCTTACAAGGCAGCTGCTCTACCAATTGAGCTACGCCAGCGATCGCTCCAAGCTAAGCGCGGCCGGCGGGGCCCGGAACCGCTCCGGCCGCGTCGCCGCGCTATCTCACGACCTTCCAGCGCGTACCGTCCGGGCCATCCTCGAGAACGATGCCCTGCTCGGCCAACTCGTCACGGATCGCGTCGGCAGCGGCGAAATCCCTTTGCCTCTTGGCTTCGGCCCTCGCCCGAATCCGTTCCTCGACGTGGGCGGCCAGCTCGTCCCCGATGGCCCGGGAGGCCCGGGCGACCTCCAACAGGCCGAGGACCGCGTCGACCGAGCCGAGCGCGCCCAGAGCCGCGTCGCGATCCCCGGCGCGGACCGTCGGGCGTCCGTCCAGCGCGCCGTTGACCCGATTCACGAAGGTGAACAGGGCGGCGAGGGCATCCGCGGAGTTGAAGTCGTCGTCCATGGCGACCCGGAACTCCTCGAGCAGATCGTCGGCCAAGGTCGGCAGATCGGTCCGGGCGGCTTCCGCGTCGGTCGAGAGCGCGTCGAGCCGTGACTCGAAGTCCACGAGCCGCTGGATCGCGTTCTTGGACGCCTCGAGTCCCTCGAGCGTGAAGTTGAGCTCCTTGCGGTACTGTGCGCTGATGAGCTGATGTCGGATGGAAGCCGGGTCGAAGCCCTGGTCCACCAGCTCACGCACGGTGAAGAAGTTCCCGAGCGACTTGGACATCTTGCGCCCGTCGACCAGCAGGTGCTTCACGTGGAGCCAGTAGTGCACGAACGGCTCGCCGGTCGCCGCCTCGGATTGGGCGATCTCGTTCTCGTGGTGGGGAAAGACCAGGTCCTCGCCACCCAGATGGAGATCGATCGTGTCGGCGAGCTCGGTGGTGCTCATCACCGAGCATTCGAGGTGCCATCCCGGCCGACCCCGGCCCCAGGGCGCATCCCAAGCGGCCCCGGCCCGTTCGTCCTCGTCGGTGGCCGCCTTCCACAAGGCGAAGTCCCGGGCATCCTCCTTCTCGTATTCGTCCTGGGCGACCCTTGCCCCCGCGCGCAGTGTCGAGAGGTCGATGCCCTTGAGGCGGCCGTACTCCGCGAAGCGAGCGATCGAGTAGTAGACGGCGCCATCCTCGGCGACGTACGCGTGCCCCGAGTCCAGGAGGCGAGTGATGAACTCGACCATGCGATCCACATACTCGGTCGCCCGTGGGTAGGCATCCACCGGTCGGATCCCGAGCGCGCCGGAGTCTGCGAGGAACAGCTCCGCGAACCGGCCCGTGTGCTCCGCGATGCCGACGCCTTCCGCGACCGCCCCGCGGATCGTCCGGTCGTCCACATCGGTGAGGTTGACCACGAACCGGACCTCGTACCCCGACCACTCCAGGTAACGGTGTACGAGGTCGTAGAAGAGGAACGCGCGGAAGTTGCCGATGTGGGCGTGATCGTAGACCGTGGGGCCGCACCCGTACACGAGAACCCGGCCGGGCTCGAGGGGCTCGAACGTCTCCATCGAGCGCGACATCGTGTTGCGGAGCTTGAGGGCCATTCGATCCGTCGCTGTCCTCGGGTTCAAGTCGCCTGGGCCGAGGAGATCTCGGCCAGGAGCGCGGCCAGCGCCGCGGGGGGATCCGACGCCCGCGTCACAGGCCGACCCACGACCAGATAGTCCGAGCCCGCCGCAACGGCATCGGCGGGAGTGGCTACCCGGGTCTGGTCGTCACGATCCGCCCCGGAGGGACGGATACCGGGAGTGACGATCAGGAAATCCTCCGGGACCGTTCGACGCAGCCAGGACGTTTCCAGGGCGGACGAGACGACACCGTCGAGCCCGGACTCGACGGAGAGCTTCGCCAGGCGGGCCACCTCGTCCCGAATGGAGCGGATCTCCCGCCCCCAGACCTCCTCGACCTCTGCTCCGGAGAGCGAGGTGAGGACCGTCACGCCCAGCAGTCGCACGCGCCCGTCGGCGGCCTCTCGCGCAGCCCGGAGCATGGACGCTCCCCCCGACGCATGAACCGTCAACAGCTCCACGTCGAGGGAAACCGCCGCCTGAACGGCCCTCGCGACCGTGTTCGGAATGTCGTGGAGCTTCAGGTCGAGAAACACGCGCTTGCCCCGTTGGCGCAGGCTTCGCACGACGTCGGGGCCGGCGCTGGAGAACAGCTCGAGGCCGACCTTGTAGAAATCCGCTGTTTCACCCAGGAGGTCGACCAGCTCCAAGGCCTCATCCCCGGACGGGAAGTCGAGGGGCAGGATCACGCCGGCCATCAGGTCCTCCGCTCGAACGGAACCAGGTCGGTCCAGCGCGTCACCCCCTGTCGTCGGCCCCAACGCCGGAGCTCCTCCGCAATGGCGATCCCGGCGCGCGGATCGGCGAACGAGGCCGTTCCGACCTGGACGAGCGATGCTCCGGCCCGAGCATAGGACACCGCATCCGCCGCGGCCAGGACGCCGCCGGCTCCGACCAGGGGAAGCGAGGTCGCACCGCGCGCCGCATGCACCGCGAGCACGCCCACCGGCAACAGAGCAGGCCCGCTCATGCCCCCTGGCCCCGCTCCGAGCACGGGATCGCCATCCAGGTCACCGAGCAGCAGCGCCGGCAGGGTATTGACCAGGGTCAACCCGTCCGCCCCCGCTTCCTCCGCGATTCTGGCCGTCGTGGCGAGCGACGGATCGTTCGGTGCCAGCTTCGCCAGGAGCGGGCGCTCGGTTCGCGCCCTGCACCCGGACACGATCGCCCGCACCGCCTCCGGGTCCAGCGCGAACGGGGGTCCTCCCCTCCGGAGGTCGTTCGGGCAGGACAAGTTCACTTCGAACCCCACGAACCCGTCGGCAGCGTCCAGTCCCTCGACCAACCGGTGGTACTCCTCGACATGATGACCTGCGATGCTCACGAAGACCCGCGCACGCCGAACATTGTCCCGGATCCAGGGAAGACGGTCCCTCCGGGTCTCCTCCATGCCCGGGTTGGCCAGGCCGACGGAGTTGACCATTCCCGCGCGGAACTCCGCGACCCGCGGCGCGGGGTTGCCTTTCCGCGCCTCCAGCGTGACCGACTTGGTGACGAAGCCCCCCAACGCGTCCAGATCCAGCACGTCGACCAGCTCTCGCCCGAAGCCGCACGTGCCCGCCGCAAGCACCACCGGGTTCTGGAAGACCGTTCCGAAGAGCTCGATGTCCAGTCTCAATGCGCCCTGATCTCCAGGAGCCGGAGGGCGAGCCCTTCCTCGAGCTCCTCGAGCCCGGGAGCCGGCTCACCTCGGGCGGCCAGAACGTAAGGGCTGGGAAGCGGTTGCTCCAGCCGACTCCGCAGCCAGCTCCGACCGACCTCGTCCTCGGTGAGCGAGAGGGCGGCGAGCAGGGCCTTCGGCGCCCACGGGTCGGACGGGACTGCATCCGCATAGGCCAGGAAGAAGCCCCGCGCAAGCACGCGAGATCCGAGTCGATCGCGGGCGATCTCGGCCGCCGCGAACCACGCGATGGGCTCGGAAAGGCCGAGCTCGGCCAACCCCTGCATCTCCGCGACGTCGGCGATGAGCAGGCCCGCCGCCTCGTTACCGGAGGCGGGAAGGAGCGTGGCCAGCGCGGATCGGGCGTCGTCGAGGTCCGCGGCAACCGCGAGCTGCCGCCTGGCCACGGCGACCCGGGCGGACACCGCGGCGGGTCCGCGGCCCGAGGAAAGGCGACGGAGCTCGGTGTCCGCGGACGCCGTGTCCCCGGCCACGAGCCGCAGCTCTGCCTGGATCAGCCGCATCCGGTCGCGGGGTCTCGGGGCCCAAGCGGCCGAATCGAGCCCGGACAGCAGCTCGACTCCGAAGGCTTCGCCCCACCTGGTGGCGGCCTGGGCGACCATTCCGGAGACGCTGTCGACCACCTCACCGCCGTCGGCGCGGGCCAGCAGCGCGCCCACGCCCGTGCGCACGCGCGCTGGCTCGCCGAGCGAGATCCCGGACCGAACCGTCTCGAGCTGCGCGGAGAGGCCAACGTCCGCGTCCAGCGCCTCGGCCTCCTCGAGATCCCGCCACCCGCGAAGCGGGTCCCCCCGCTGCAACCGCGCTCGGCCCCGCCACAGATGCGCCTCGGCGAGAGCCGCACCTCCGCCGAGGCCCTCGACGGCCCGGTCGAGGAGGGGGATCGCGCCGTCGACGTCACCGGCCTCCACGAGTGCCGCACCCAGGAAGAGCTCCGCGCGACGAGCCAGCTCGGTCTCGGGGGTCGCCCGGGCCAAGGCCTCCTCCAGCGCGGCGCGCGCAGCCCGGAGATCCCCCAGGCGCAAATGCGCGGTGCCGATCAGGAGCAGCGCTTGCCCGGCCCAGTCTCCGTCGGGGGCTTCTCGGTATCCCCCCGACGCCTTGCGGATGACCTCTCGGTAACGCACGTCGGCAAGGGAGTCCCTTCCGGTCCGGTCGAGCGCCTCACCTTCCTGCAGAAGGCGCTCGGCATTGTAGATGGCGTTGTAGTAGACGCAACCCGAGAGGAGAGCCACGACGCCGCACGCGACGGCGCCGCGATCGCTCACAAGCCCGCTCCCCCCCCATCCCCGGTGCCGTTGCCCGGCGGGTAGCGCTCGAAGAAGCGTCGGATCCCCCTTGCGATCGCCACGGCCGCCCCCTCCTGGAAGTCCGCCGTACCCAGGAGCGGCGCTTCGTCGGGGTTGGAGACGAACCCGATCTCCACGAGCACGCCCGGCATGGGAACGTTGGTGAGCACGGCCAACGGCGCCTGTTTCACTCCGCGGTCCGGTCCGGGATGGAAGCCGGAGATCTCCTCCTGTACCATCACCGCCAGGAGCGAGGACCAGTGAGTATGATCGAGATTGGCGAGCTCCCGTAGGATGGCGTCGAGCTGATCGTCCGCCGCGGGCCCCGCCTCGACCCGAAGGGGCGCGTTCTCGATGGCTGCCACCCGCCGCTCGTCGTCGGTGCGGGCGTCCGAGAGGAAATAGGTCTCGAAGCCGCGGGCATCGCGTCGGTTCGGCATCGAGTTTGCGTGGATCGAGACGAAGACGCCCACTCGATCTCCCTTCAGCTTCGTGGCGGCGGGCCCGCGGTCCCAGAGCGGGATGAAGGTGTCGTCGTCGCGGAGCAGGTACACCTCGAGCCCCTCCACCGACTCCAGCTCGGCGGAAAGCTCCTTGGCGATGCCGAGGGCCACGTTCTTCTCACGCACGTTGCCCGGGCCGATCGCTCCCGGATCGTTTCCGCCGTGCCCCGCGTCGATCACGACCACGCGTGCGCGGCTGTCGGCGCTGGGCTCCGACCACGCCGTCCCAGGGGGTGCCACACGCAGCGTTCCCGTGCTTCTGTCGAAGCTGTACACCCGAGGCAACCGGTTGGGGAAGAAGTCTGTGACCAGCTGAACCGGGACCCACAGCCTTCCGTGGTCCTCATAGGGTGCGTCGAAGAGCTGGAGAACCTGTTCCCCCCATGTGAAATAGGGCGTCCCAGCCTGCACGCGGACCCGCGCGCCACCAGGACCCAGGAGGGTCGTCCCGGCTGCCGTCTCCTCCAGCTGCCATCCGATCCTGCGGACCTCGGTGACCGGCAGGGAGGCAAAGCCGCGATCATCGGAGAGGCCGATGAGGAGCTCGGCCACACCGGGGGCGTGGACTTTGAGCTCGGATCTGGACTGGGCCGCCGCGAGCATCGGGGCGACCACGATGGCGAGCGCACACGCCCTCAGGACCCCGCGCCTCATCGTGCCACCTGCACGGCCCGGCGTGCCTCACGCTCCTGGGTCTTCCGTCGGAGCGCCTCGCGCTTGTCGTGGAGCTTCTTGCCCCTGGCTACGGCGATGCGGACCTTGGCATAGCCGCGCTCGAAGAAGATCTCCAGGGGAACGAGCGTGAGTCCCTTTTCCTCCACTTTCCCGACCAATCGACGGATCTCCTCCCGCTTCAGCAGCAGCTTCCGCGGACGCAGCGGGTCCTCGTTGAACCGGTTGGCCTGCTCGTAGGGGCTGATATGGAGGCTGTGGAGCCAGACCTCCCCGCCCTCGACGCGCGCGAACGAATCCTGGAAGGACACCTTGCCGTCCCGGATCGACTTCACCTCCGGGCCCTTGAGCGCCATGCCGGCATCGAGGGTGTCGAGGATCTCGTACTCGTGTCGCGCTTTCCGGTTGCGCGCGGCCACCTTGCGCCCGCCCTCGTCGCTCACGATCGGTCTCCTCTCAATAGATGAGCACCGGCGTACCCACGGTCACCATGTGCATGAGGGTCCTGGCCGCCTCGTTGGTCAGGCGGATGCACCCATGCGAGACCCGACGACGCTCCGGATCGGGATCGAGCAGGAGCGCGGGCTGATTGGTCCCGTGGATGGCAATGCCGTCTCCGAGGTAGATGGCCGTCGATCCCATGATCCCCCGCATCATGCGGGCCGGGCTGTCCTGCGGCGGTATCGGCAGGCCCCTTTCGACATAGTGCCAGTCCGGGGCCTCCCACAGGGGGTCCTTTTCCATGCGCTGGACGCGGAACAGCCCCCGAGGGGTCGAGAATTTCCACCGGTGCTGTCCGGTGTCGAGCCTGAAGCCCGTCCCTGTCCCCGCCGGAGCGGACCAGATCGCGCGGCGGCCCTCGAAGACGAAGACCCGGTTTTCGGCGAGGTGCACGACCACATACGGCCCGTCGGACTGGACCAGAGCCCGGTCCGCGACGAAGTCCCGCTCGGACACGTCGGCGCGGAAGGTGACCTCCCCCTGGCTCCCGGAGAAGATCTCCTGCGCGGCCGACGGCGGGCACGGGACCAACGCCCAGACCGCGGGGACCAGGGCGAACCGGAGTGTCAACCACCGCTCCGAAGCAGAATGCCGGCCTGCACGCTCCTCGCCTTGCGCATCGTATAAACCTGGGCGACCTCGCCGCCCAAGATAAACACTACCGCCTCGTAATAGATCCAGAAGAACAGGACAGCGACGGTGGCGAGGTTCCCCCAGGTCGTCGAGTAGTTGGCCACCTCGGTGACGTACCACGAGAACCCGTACTTGAGCGTTTCGTGGAGCACGGCGGAAAAGCTGGCGGCCACCACGGCCGTCCTCCAAGGGATTCGGCGAGCCGGCAGGTACCGATAGATCCCCAGGAACAGCGCCCAGATCGAGGCCAGCGAGATCACGAATCCCGTGGCCCGCTCGGCGATGCCCACGACCGCGTCCCCGAGCCCGAGGAGGCCCACCCCCAGGTCACGAGCCGCCTCCAGCGAGACCGTGACCCCGAGGTTGAGCGTCAGCAACGCCACACCGATCAGGACGACCTCCATGTCGAACAGCTTGCCACCGACGATCCCCCGATCCTGACCGATGTCGAAGATCTCCCGGAGTACGGTCCGGACCGTGCTCACCAGACGGGTCGACAGCCAGACGAAGAACAGGGCACCCAGGGCCGTGAATCCCGTACGGTTCTCGAGGGCCGCCGTGACGATGCCGCTGACCAGGGCCGCGACGTCGAACCCGGTCCCGGGCGGCAGCACCCCCACGACCAGACCGACCGTGGCGCCCACGGGATCGGACACCTGGGCCGAAAGGACGTAGCCGGTCAGGCCGACGCCCAACAGCAGGAGCGGGAGCGCAGCGACAAGGAGATTGAACGCCACCGCGCCGGCCATGAAGAAGACCTCGTCTTCCTGGACCTTGTCCCAGAGGCGGTGGGTGAACTCCTTCGCCCGATAGCCCAGGCGGCCGGTCGGAGTCACGGTCCGGCTCCGTGGGCTCCCCCGAACGACGACGCCGCGCCGGGCGTGGTTCCCGGACGCGGCGTCGAATGTTCCCTTCGGGACGCTCGTCGGTGCCGGCGACTCAGGCTCCCTCCTCCTCCGCCGCCTCTTCGGCCTCGACCGACGTCATGGTCTCCTTCGCCGCAGCCACGCCCGCCCGGTAGGCCGCCTTCGAGCGCTCGAGCTTCTTCTCCAGCTCGCCGCGAGCGTCCGACGCCGCCTGCCGACCCGCGTCGAAGGCCCCACGAACGCCCTCGACCCGTGCCTGGACGCCTTCGCGGGCCACCTCGAGACGGTCCTCGAGCTGCCTCTGCACCTCGCGGACGCGCGTTTCTGCCTTGGACTTGAGCTCGCGGGCGCGCTCCTTCAGCTCCTCCTGGGTCTCCTCGCCGGACTGCGGTGCAAGGAGCAGGGCGATGCCGGCGCCCACGAGGGCCCCGAGCACGAAGGGGCCGAGGCCGCCGCCGCCTCGTTCGATGACGATGTAGGGGACTTCATCATGGTCGCGCATGGGCTGCCTCCTCTGCTGGATCCGCGGCCGACTCGAACTCGTGGTCGGAAGCGATGGCCACGGGGCGCCGGATGGATCCTGAAGGAAAGTAATCAGCGTCGAGCGGGGTATCTAGGGAAGCTGGCAGGCGCTAGACCACCCAGCGGGGATCGCCCTCGTCGATGCTCGGCGCGGAGTGGCCTTCGCGCCCCATGAGCCCATACGTGAGTGTCTTCCCCAGCTCCACGCCCGGCTGATCGAGCGGGTCGACACCATAGAGTGCGCCCGCCACCACCGTGGCGACCTGTAGGAGCATGAAGAGCTCTCCCATCCCGCGGGCGTCCAGCGTGGGGAGCATGAAGGTGGCGTTGGGTCGCCCCCCACGACGCAGTGCTTCCGCGGTCGCCCGTCGCTCCGCGTTCAGGAGCTCGCCGAGGGTGTGCCCGCCGAGGTAGGAGAGCGACGCGATCTCGGTGTGGCGCCGGGGTATCGCCATGTCGGCTCCCACGTCCTCGAGTCCGACGAAGAGCACCACCTTGTCCTGTGGCCCCTCGATCAGCAGCTGGAGGAGCGAGTGCTGGTCGGTGGCGCCCGCGGAGGCGACCGGTGTGGGCCCGGTGAACACCGGCGTCCCGGCGAGGTCGCGGGCTTTGCCCAGAGATTCCGCCCAGAGCTGCTGGAACCACAGAGCGCTCGAGCGGAGGCGGTCCGCATAGGGCATGAACACGTGGATGCGCCGCCCCGCCTCCCGGTCGAGCGCGTGGAGCAGGACCGCGAGGACCCCGGCAGGATTGGCCGCGAGCTCCGGAGCCCTGCACCGCGTCTCCATGTCGCCGGCTCCGGCCAGGAGCGCGTCGATGTCGACGCCGCAGATGGCGGCCGGCAGCAGCCCGACCGGCGAGAGCACGGAAAAGCGCCCGCCCACGTTCTCGGGGACCGGAAGCGTCGGAATTCCCTCCGCGTCGGCGATCTGCCGCAGCGCGCCGCGGCCGGGATCCGTCGTGAAGAGGAAATGCCCCCTCGCCTTGTCCTCCCCCACGACCCGCTCCACCCGCTCGCGGGCGACCAGGTATTGTGCCATGGTCTCCGCGGTCGATCCGGACTTGCTCACCACGTTGAAGAGGGTGCGCGCCGGATCCAGGCGCTCCAACAGCCGCCCGAACGTGAACGGGTCCGGATTGTCCACGACGTGAAGCCGTGGAAAGTGATCGCGCTCGTCGTCGGAGCGCTCGTTCCAGTACGGTCCGAGCAGCGCGTCCCTCAGGGCGATCGCCCCGAGCCCCGAGCCGCCGATCCCCAGAACGACGACATCGTTGAACCACTGTCCGAATCCCTCACCGAGCTCCTTCACCCGAGCCACGGTCGCGGACGCGAAGGGCAGATCGAAGAAGCCCATCTCGCCTTGGCCGCGGCGCTCCTCCACGGCGGCCAACGCACGACGGAATGTCTCGGAAAGGTCCCCCTGGAGGCGCTCGGGATCGACGCCTCCCTCCACGTGGGGCGCGAGGAGGTTGGCGTACTCAAGTCGCAGGTTTGATGCGGGCATCGTCATTCGACCTCGATCGCGAGTCCGTCGTAGGCGGGCTCGACCCCGCGCGGAAGCCTCTCCAGGAGCTCCCTGTGGGTCACCCGGTGCGTGAGATGGGTCAGGTACGTGGTCGCGGCCCCGACCGCACGGGCCGCGACGACGGCCTCCTCCACGTTGAAGTGCGCGGGATGAGGCTTACCGAACCAGAGTGCGTTGATCACGAGCACGTCCACCCCACGGAAGCTCTCCAGCGCTTCGTCGGTCAGCGTCTTGCCGTCGGTGACGTAGCCCAACGACCCGACCCGGAATCCGTAGACCGTGGAAGGACCGTGCGGCACGGCCACCGGCAGGAACCGGGTGCCACAGATCTCCACCGGAACGCCCGAACCGAGCTCCCGGAGGTCGAGCCTCGGCCTCGACAGCCCTGGCTCGATGGGATGGTCCTCGTCGAAGATGTAGTCGAAGTGGCGTGCGATCCGGTCCCGGTGCTCCGCACCGACCCAGGCAGGAAGACTGCCTCGGCCACGGACCGTGAAGATCCTGAGATCGTCGATCCCGTGCACGTGGTCCGCGTGGGTGTGCGTGAACCAGACCGCGTCCACCCTCGAGATACCTGCGGCGAGAAGCTGGAGGCGCAGCTCCGGCGGGCTGTCCACGAGGACATTGCCCGCCTCGAGCTCGAGGATCGCGCCATGCCGTGTGCGCCGGTCCCGCGGGTCTGAGGACGTGCATGCCGCACAGTCGCATCCGATCACCGGAATACCGAAGCTGGTGCCCGTGCCGAGGAAGGTCAGCCTCATCTCGCGCCGGTCTCAGAGCCGCTCTAGACGCATGGTGTTCGTGGTGCCCGAGCGGTGGAACGGGAAGCCGGCCGTGACCACGACCGACGCGCCGGGCTCGGCGAGCCCGCTCGCGAGGATGTCCTTGCGCCCCACGGCCATGAGCGCGTCATAGGTCACCTCACCCACCTCGGAGAGCACCGGGCGGACCCCCCACACGGCGGCCAGCTGTCGGTAGGTGCACGGATCAGTGGTGACGGCGAAGATCGGAACCGGCGGTCGGTAGCTCGACACCAACCGAGCCGAGAAGCCCGAACGGGTGAAGACCAGGATGGCCGGCGCCCCGACCCTACGGGCCGCGTCCACCGTCGCCGCGGCGACGGCGTGCTCTCGAGGAGAGGCACCACCCCTGGCCTTCAGTCCGGGGCGCGTGAGGTAGCGGGGTCCACGCTCGAGCACGCCGCTGCGCTCGATCTCACTTGCGATCCTCACGATCGCGCCGAGCGCGTGCAGTGGGTAGTCGCCCACGGCGGTCTCACCGGAAAGCATGACCGCATCGGTGCCGTCCAGGATCGCGTTGGCCACGTCGGACGCCTCGGCCCGCGTCGGGCGAGCGCTCTCGATCATCGACTCGAGCATCTGGGTGGCCGTGATGACCGGGCGCCCATAGAGGTTGGCGAGCTGGATGATTCGCTTCTGGGCCAGCGGCACCCGCTCGAAGGGCAGCTCGACTCCCAGATCGCCGCGGGCGACCATCACGGCGTCGGTCTCGGGGAGGATATCCTCGATGGCCCGCAGGGCCTCGACCTTCTCGATCTTCGCGACCACGAGCGCGCGACCGTTCACCCGCTCCTTGAGGTCGATGACGTCGTGCGGCTTTCGTACGAACGAAAGTCCCACATACTCGACGCCCGCGTCCATCGCGAAGGCCAGGTCGGCCACGTCCTTCTCGGTGAGCGAAGGGACCCGGACCTCGACCGCCGGTAGGTTGATGCCCTTGCGGCTCTTGAGCACGCCACCCCGGACGACCTTGAGCCGGGTGCGATCGCCCTCGCTACCCAGGCATCGGAGCTCCAGAAGCCCGTCGTCGAGGAGCACGGCCTGTCCTTCCCGGATCTCCTCGGCCAGTGGCTCGTAGGTGATGGGGATCTCGCCCGCGACGGCCGAAGCCTCAGGGGCGAGGACCACGGTGTCGCCGGTGCTGAGCTCCACCGGCTCGTCCAGCGTTCCCACGCGGATCTTCGGACCCGCCAGGTCGACGAGCACCGCCACCGGCCGGCCGACCTTCTCGGCGGCGTCGCGCACGGCCTGGATCAGCGCGACGTGATCGTCTCGTGAGCCGTGCGACATGTTGATGCGCGCCAGGTCCATGCCCGACTCGACCATGGAGAGGATCGTGTCGGGGTGGGACGTGGCCGGACCCAGCGTGCAGACGACCTTGGTGCGGAGCATTTCGGTGCCACGAGGAAGCGCGGGGGCGCGAGGCGAGCCGCCCGACGAGGCCACGGAAACGTCGCGGCGCCCGTGGGGCCGGGCAAGCCGCCCGGCACTGGCGCTGCGGGCGTACTCCCGCTCTCTTGGGCGGGTTTCGTTTCCCACCCGCAGCACCCTTGGCCCAAGCGCACAGATGTCATTCGTCTACGTCCGGGAGCCCGGAGATGCGGCCGGGCTCGAGCATGATCTTGCCCGCGACCGGCGGATTTCCCTCGACTGCGAGGCCGCCGGATTCCATCGCTATTCCGACCGGCTCTGCCTCCTCCAGATCACGACCTCCTCCGACACATACGTCGTCGACCCGCTGTCCTTCGATCCAACCCCATTGCTGAAGCCGGCGTTGGAGGACCCGAGCGTCGAAGTCGTGATGCACGGCGCCGACTATGACCTGCGCCTCCTGTCCCGTGACCTCGGAATCCGGGTTCGCGGGCTCTTCGACACGCAGGTCGCCGCGGCGCTCCTGGGGGAGTCCGCCCTGGGGCTCCAAGCTCTGCTCGAGGCGCGGCTCGGCGTCACCCTCGCGAAGAAGTACCAACGGGCGGATTGGGCGGAGCGCCCTCTGAGCGAGGGGATGCTCGACTACGCGGCGAACGACACGCGGTACCTGGCCCGACTTTCCGACCATCTGCTCGCGGAGTTGGCCTCTGCCGGGCGCGACGCGTGGGCGCGCGAAGAATGCCGTGCCCTCGAGGGGGCCGCGGTCCAGGCCACGGAGGAGGCGGACGCAGAGGACCCCGTGGTCCGGGTGAAGGGGGCTCGGGATCTGTCCACGCGCGAGGTGACCGCGCTGCGCAAAGCGCTCGAGTGGCGGGACGGAATCGCGCGGCGACGTGACAAGGCACCCTTCCGTATCATCGGCGACCAACCCCTGTTGGAAGCCGTCCTCGCCCGTCCCCTCGACGTCCAACAGCTCTCCGCGATCAAGGGCTTCCCCGGAGGACTGGCACGTTCGGAGGGCGGAGCCCTGCTGTCACTGCTGGACGACGTGGCTCAGGCGTCCGACGCCGAGCTGCGTCCCTATCCCAGGCGATCCGGCGGTGGGCCGGGGCGGCCGCCGCCCGAAGTCGAGGAGCTCGCCGAACGACTCAAGGTCGCGAGGAACAAGCGCGCGGCCGAGCTGGGACTCGACCGGGGCACCCTGCTCCCCAACGCGATCCTCATCGCCATCGCCACGGCACGTCCGCGGGACCACGCGGGGCTCGCGAAGATCGAAGGACTCCGACAGTGGCAGCAGGAGGCCGTGGGGGACGCGCTCCTGGTCGTGCTCAACCGAACGCAGTGAGTCGCCTCGTCCCTACCCCGCGAGGAGGGACGATCGCAAGAAGGGCAGGCCTCAGGCCGCCTCCTCCTCCTTCAACTTGCAGTCGATGCAGTAGCGGGCGTGCGGAAGGGCGTCGAGCCTTTCGAAACCGACGTCGGACCCGCAGGTGTGACACATTCCGAAGCTCTTCGGATCGTTGTACATGCGGCGCAACGCCTCTTCGAGGCGATAGAGGTATCGGCCCTCTTTCGTAGCGAACACGGCCGCTTTCTCGCGCTCCATCGCCTCGGTCCCCTGATCCGCCATGTGGTCGGTGTACGCCGCGAGGTCGGAGTCCCCGGATTCGCGGTCCGCCTTGGCCATCTCGTCGAACAAGCCGAGAGCCTTCAATGCGCGGGCCCGCTCGTCGAGGAGCCGCTTCTCGATGTGGGCGAGCTGCTTCTTGGAAAGGGGCATCGTGATCTCGCGGGTCACGTGGGAGAATCAGCCTTCAAACGTAACCCAGGGTTCAGAAGCCGTCCACCGGTGCCCCGGCGATGCGTGGCCCCCCCTTTTACGGCGCGGTCACGGTGTGAAAGACCGCCGCGCACCGGTCACCAGCGGAGGAGCGCCGAGCCCCACGTGAAGCCCGAGCCGAACGCGACCATGCACACCAGGTCGCCGCGATGCAGGCGTCCCTCATGTACCGCCTCCGACAGGGCAATCGGGATCGTAGCGGCCGTCGTATTCCCGTAGCGGTCGATGTTGTTGACGACGCGATCTTCGGGCAGCCCCAACCGCCTGCGCACCATCTCCGTGATGCGCAGGTTGGCCTGGTGTGGAATCAGCAGGCTGATGTCGTCGGGGGTCAGGCCGTTGGCGTGCAAGGCCTCCTCCACGACCTCGGGCATCCGGCTCACCGCGTGCTTGAAGACCTCGCGCCCCTCCATGCTCGGATAATGGCGCCCCGCTGTCATGATCTCGGGGGTGATCCTGGGATGGTGCTTGGACGAGCTGAACTCGCCCCAGAGGACCTCCGCGAAACGCCCGTCCGCGTGGAGATGGGTCGACAGGACGCCTCGATACGCCTCGTCGGACGCCGTGAGCACGGCAGCCCCCGCACCATCTCCGAAGAGCACCGCCATGTCCCGGCCGCGGGTGCTCACGTCCAGACCCGTCGACTGGATCTCCACGCCGACCAGGAGCACGGTGCGGTACTGACCCGCGCGGATCCATGCGTCCGCCACGGAGAGACCGTATACGAAGCCCGAGCACTGTGCGCGGACGTCGAGGGCCGGGATTCCCTCCAGCCCCAGCTCGCGCTGAAGAAACACCCCCGTGCCCGGAAAGAAGTGATCGGGACTCAGCGTGGCGAGAATGATCGCGTCGAGATCGCCTGCCGACATTCCGGCGCTTCGAAGCGCCATCTCCGAGGCTCGCCGTGCCATCTCCGCGCCACTCATGCCCTCCGGGACCCACCGCCGCTCTCGGATCCCGGTGCGCTCGACGATCCAATCGTCGGAGGTGTCCATCAGTCGCGCGAGGTCGCCGTTGGTCACGACCCGATCGGGTACATAGAAGCCGGTTCCTGCGAACGCCGCTCGCGACACGTGACCCTCCGTCCGGGGACTGGCACCGCCGAGGGAGGCACGGACATTCGGACCCGGACCCTGCCACGCGGGTACACGGCGCGCGAAGTCGAACCCGTCGTCCAGCCGCCCCGAGGGAAGATAACCGGATGCAAGAGGAGACGGTCCACTGTCGGCGCTGTGACCGGCAAGCGCAGCGCATCCCGCGCCCGCCGTTCCGGACGGAGCTCGGTGAGCGAATCGTCGCGAGTGTCTGCGCCGACTGCTGGAAGGATTGGCTCCAGCACCAGACACTGCTGATCAACCACTACGGCCTGGACCCGAGGGACGCCAAGTCACGTGCGTTCCTCTACGAGCAGATCGAGACCGTGCTCTTGGGAGACGGCGAAGCCCGTCAGGTCGATACGTCCCAGCAGGGCTCGATCGAGTGGTGACGTCGGGCGCTCCCTAACGGGGCGGCAGCCCCAACTCCAGGGCACAGCGGTCGTCCCAACGCAATCTCACGAGCATCTGGGGGGGCATGCGCGCGGCGATCTCGACGATGCCGGGGCAGACCTGCTCGAGGAGATTCAGCGCGTCACCGTGGATCTGCCCGCCCTGCTCGAGGAGCACGAATTCCACCCCCGAGTCCCACCAGAGCTCGAGCTGCTCGCGTGGGGTGCCCCAGACCGGGCCCCGCTCGTCCTCGGACCGCGGGCTGAAGCGCGCGCTGGGAACCGTGGGCCACCCGCCGTGCAGGTGGATACCCGCCCAGAACTCCGGGGCGCCCACCACGGAGCCGTCCGGGGCTACGCGCTCGAGTGCCTCGACGGCGGCGGCGAGGCGCCCGGCCCGAAGCTGGTAGCCCGCCACTGCCCATCCGCGGGCGGCACGCCCTGCGGTGGCCGTCGTGAGCAACGCCACCCAGGCGAAGGCCAGAAAGGCGACCGCGGTCCGTGCGCGCGCTCTCGTCAGGCGCTCCAGGGCCTCCAGGATGCCGATACCGGCGGCGAGCACCAGGAGCGGGTGCAGAGGTGCCACCAGTCGCCGGTCTACGAACGGCCACAGCATCAGCACGGCGAGGTATGCCCCGGTGACCCACGGCAGCGGCGGAAGGCGGCGCCGGGACGCGAGGAGCCCGGCGGTGATCGCGACCGCGAGCGGGGCAGAGGCTGCCAGAAGCCAGCCTCCCTCCAGGCCGGGCAGCAACAGCGCGAAGATCCGCTGGACGACCGCCGCGGCGTGAGCCGGAAGCGCCCTGAGGAACGCGCCCGGAGCGCCGACGACCTGGGAGGCCAGCCAGCCTCCATACGGGCCCAGGACGTCCCGCAGTCCCTCCGGAACCCGATGCGCCTGCGCCGCTGCCCACGACGCCCACCCGACTCCCGCAAGCACGGCGGGCCCCGCGATGCCGGCCGCGGCGCGGGCCCCGCGGGTCGCCCACAGCGCGGCGCCGAAGCCACCGACCGTCGCCCAACCCGCGGAACGCGTGAGCACACACAACACGAGGAGAAGCGCGAGCACGGTCGGGCCGCGGCGACCATCCCCCCGAGCCGCGGCGTGCCACGATACGAAGGCGCCCGCGGTCAGCGCGATGAAGAGGGCCTCGCTGAGCGGCACGAGCGCCGTCCGCCATAAGTCGGCGGACACGAGTGCCAGGCCTCCGATGACGAGCGCCAGCCGCCGCTCGACCTCCGCCCGCTCCAAAGATCCTGCGAAGGCCGCACCCGCCCACGCGAGCAGGAGGAGGTTCAGGAACACCGCTGCCAGCGTGACGGGTCGCAGCGAACCGAACACCGCCCAGAGCGCACCCAGCACGGTCGGGTACACGGGCGGAAACTTCACTGCGGGAGGCGCCTCCGGCACGCCCGCGTAGGTCAGGCCATCGCCCGCCGCCAACGCCTGACCGATTACCAGGTACACGCCGTCATCGTGCCAGACGCCCGCGGGGACCGGCCGCCAGAACGCGACGCCGAGCCCGAGGAGCCCCAGCATGAGGACCACGAAGGGAAGCCCCCGTCGGAGCGGGGGACCGCCAGGGTGAGGCGACGTCACCCCACCGGCCTCTTCGGACGCTCGTCCACGTCCAGCCGGAACACGTCCGGCCGCGCATAGTGACCGGTCACGTCGAAATCGAACTTGGAGCGAGCGATGGCGCGCAGGTCGACGTCCGCGACCAGGATCCCTTCCTGATCCCAGAGGGGGCCAGCGAGGCAGTCGCCCAGCGGATCGTAGATCGCGCTGCCGCCCCGACAGAGCGTATCCGGCCAGGAGTCCAGCTCGGATCGGATCTCCAGGTCGGCGGGATAGAGGTCCCGAGTCACGTACTGATTGCAGCCGAGCACGAAACACCGACCCTCCAGGGCGATGTGGCGGAGCGTCGCCTGCCAGCGCTCCCTCGCGTCCGCGGTCGGTGCCAGATACAGCTCGACCCCCTTGGCGTACATCGCCATCCGGGCCAGGGGCATGTAGTTCTCCCAACAGATGAGGCCGCCCACCCGGCCCATGGACGTATCCACGACGGTCAGGGTGCTCCCGTCGCCCTCACCCCAGATCAAGCGCTCGGCCGCGGTGGGCTTGAGCTTGCGGTGCTTCCCGAGCAGGGCGCCATCCGGACCGAAGTAGAGCAGCGTGCAATACAGCGTTCCGCGGCTGAAGGTCGAGTCTCGCTCGACCACGCCCACGGACAGATAGACACCGGTTTCCCGCGCGGCGTCCGCGAGACGCTCGGTCTCCGGGCCAGGCACCTCGACCGCCCCGGCCCAGTACCGCTCCCAGGTACGACGGCCCGCTTCGGACCGCCCGCCCACCGCCGTGCCGAACGCGAGGCCCCAGGGGTATCCACCCACGAACGCCTCGGGGAAGAGCACGAGCCCCGCACCTTGCTGCGCGGCCTCCCGGGTCAGCGCGCACGCCTTTCCCACGGTGCTTGCGGTGTCGAAGAGGACGGGGGCCGCCTGGGCGACGGCCACGCGGGCAACTCGGCTCTCGGTCATCGGGGCGTGGGTCTGGGTGAGTGATCGTGAACGATACGGGCCCGCGATCCCGCGGCCTATCCCCCCGAGTAGATCAGCTCGGTGACGACCTCGCCGACCATTTCCAACGTCTCCGCGGACAGCCGCTCCGGCGTGTCGTCCAGGGTGTGCCAGTACCGGTTGCCGGGGCCGTAGTCGAAGTCGATGACGTCGATGGTCGGGATCCCCGCCTCATTGAGGGGCAGGTGATCGTCCCCCAGCCGCGGCCCCACCCTGTCCGGAAAGTATTGGCCGTAGCCGAGTCGGGACGCGACACCCCACACCTTGCGCACAAGGGCGGGCGCGAGCTCCAGCGAAGACTCCTCGACCGGGAAGAGCGGAGACTCGTCCCCGACCATGTCGAGCAGCACGCCGTACACTGGCCGTCCTGCGTCGGGGAGCGTGGACGCGTAGCGCCTCGCCCCGATGAACATGTCCTCCGTCGTCGGCCCCCAGTCCTCTCCATCCACCAGGAGCAGATCGACGCCCATGGGAGGGGGCGAGCGTGCGAGCAGCACGGCGAGATGGAGCACGACCGCGACCCCCGACGCACCGTCGTTGGCACCCGGGATCGGCGTCGACTGGCGCGTCGGGTCGTCCTCCTGGTCTGCCGTCGGCCGCGTGTCCCAGTGGGCGAGCACGAGGATCCTGCGGGTGTGCTCGGGGCGGAAGCGAGCCAGCACGTTGCTCAGCTCGAGGGAGTCACCAGCCGTGGTGGACCACGAGAATCTGTCGACGGTCACCTCGGCCCCCAGGGAGTCGAGCCGGGCTGCCATCCAGGCCGCCTGAGCGCGGTGCGCGTCGGTCCCCGGGACGCGAGGCCCGAAGGACACCTGACGGCGAGCCAGCTCTAGCGCGGCCCCGCCGTCGAAGCGGGGACGCCCGGGGGTCGGGCCCTGCGCTCCACGTCCGGGATCACAGGACGCCAGCGCGAGCGTGAGGATCAGGAACAGTAGTGCTCGTGTGGTCATGGCCGGGCCATCGTACATTCCTCGCCGAGGATGGGTCCACGCTGGGCCCCCGCCCACTTCTGGAGTGATGCCATGAAGCGCTCGGTGCTCATCGCGGCAGTCGGCTGCGGGGCCGCTCTCGCGCTCCCCGCTCAGGGCCAGGATGCGAAGGCCGTCGTGACGGCCCACGTCGAGAAGCACGCCCAAGAATACGCGGAGATCGCGCAACGCATCTGGGACCTCGCCGAAGTGGGGTACCAGGAGTACCAGAGCTCGGGACTCCTGCAGGCACGGCTTCGGGACGCGGGCTTCGAGGTGACGGCCGGTGTCGCCGAGATCCCGACCGCATTCGTGGCGAGCTTCGGGTCGGGGAGCCCCGTGATCGCGATCCTCGCGGAGTTCGACGCACTCCCCGGGATCACGCAGGACCGCTCGCCGGAGCGGTCTCCGATCGCGGACAAGCCGGCGGGGCACGCCTGTGGTCATCACCTTTTCGGGACGGCGTCGACCGCTGCCGCCTTGGCCATCAAGGACTGGATGGCGTCGAGCGGGCGACGCGGCACGCTTCGACTCTACGGAACGCCCGCAGAGGAGGGCGGCTCGGGAAAGGTCTACATGGTTCGAGCGGGCCTGTTCGACGACGTCGACGTGGTGCTGCACTGGCACGCCAGCGACCGGAACATGGCCGACCCGACGTCCTCGCTCGCCAACAAGTCGGCCAAGTTCCGCTTCAGCGGACTGAGCGCACACGCCGCTGGGGCCCCTGAGCGGGGTCGCTCGGCGCTCGACGGCGTCGAGGCCATGGACCACATGGTGAACCTCATGCGTGAGCACGTTCCGCAGGAGACACGCATACACTATGTGATCACGTCCGGTGGCTCGGCGCCGAACGTCGTTCCCGACTTCGCCGAGGTGTACTATTACGTGCGCCACCCGGACCCGGAGATGGTACGCGAGATCTTCGACCGCGTCGTCGAAGCCGCGAAGGGCGCCGCGCGTGGCACCGAGACGGAAGTGGAATACGAGGTCATCGGAGGGGTCTACAACCTGCTTCCGAACGTCACCCTGGCCGAGATGGTTCATCAGAATCTCTCCACCGTCGGAGGAGTGACCTACACTCCCGAGGAGCGGCGCTTCGCCGAGGTCCTCCGGCGCTCGCTCGGGCCGAACGCGCCCCCTGTGGATCAGGCAGCCGAGGTGAAGCCGTTCGAGCTGCTGCTCGGCGCCCGTCGGGGTGGTGGCTCGACCGACGTTGGTGACGTGAGCTGGGCGGTGCCCACCGCCGGACTACGGGTTGCGACCTGGGTACCCGGAACCCCTTCGCACTCCTGGCAGGCGGTCGCGGCCGGCGGGACCACGATGGGCGACAAGGGGATGATCGTGGCGGCCAAGACGCTGGCCATGTCCGCCGTGGATCTGCTCACCCGTCCCGATCTCGTGGCCGCCGCCCGCGCCGAGTTCGAGGACCGGAGAGGGCCGAACTACGCGTATGTCTCCCTGGTGGGCGACCGCGCGCCCCCTCTGGACTACCGCAACGCGGCGGCACCCGGCGGGAGCTGAGCCGGGGGGACGGCGTCGACGCTAGCTCAGCCGCACTCGCTGTACCCGCAGATGTGGCACTTCGTGCATCCTTCCTCATAGGCCACCTGGCCCCCCCCGCACTCGGGGCACGCGCCGATGAAGCTCTCCTGTCGAGCATTGTGGAATGTGGAGGGCCGGGCCTCGGGCGACGTAGCGGCCGGTATCGGCGTCGTGGGGATCGGCAGAGGGAGCGCCTCCTGGATCCCCTCCTTCTCCTCGAGGTATCGCTCGATCGCCTGACCGATGGCGTCCGGCGCCGAAAGCACCTTGTTGGGGCCCACCCCGACGGCGCGGTCGCACGAGATACCGCGAAGCTGATCCTTGATCCGCCCGATCGGGATTCCGGAGCGGAGGGCGAGCGATACCAGTCTTCCGATGGCTTCGGCGTCCGCCATCGCGGCGCCGCCGGCTTTGCCCAGCGTGCAGAACACCTCGAACGGACGTCCGTTCTGGTCCTCGTTGATGGTCACGTACAGGTCACCGAGGGGTGACATCATCTTCATCGTGTATCCGCGAAGCGCCTGCGGACGTTGGCGCTTGTGTCGGACCGCTCCCGCGACCTGGTCGGCGCTCTGAAGCTCCGCCTTCAGCCGCTCGACCTCGATCCTCAGGTTATGCGCCTCCTCGCGGGCGTCGGCCAGTTGCTCTTCCAGCTCCGAGACCTGCAGTGCCGAATCCGACGAGGTCGCCGCCTGCGTGGTTCTGCCGGTGGACAAGACCTGCCCCTCGCGCGACCCGTCGCGGTACACCGTCACGCCCTTACAGCCGAGCTCGAAGGCCAGCTCGTAGATCTCGCGGACCTGCTCCTCGGTCGCCTCGCGGGGAAAGTTGGTCGTCTTCGAGATCGCGGAGTCCGTGTGCTCCTGGAAAGCGGCTTGCATGCGGACGTGCCACTCGGGAGTGATGTCGTGCGCCGTCCGAAACACCCGCTGGACGTGGTCGGGCACCTCGTCGAAGTGGATGTGGCCTTCGGTGGCGATCCGCTCCATCAGGTCGTCGGAGTACCATCCCTCTTCCCGCGCGAGGCGGACGAAATCCGGGTTCACGTCCGGCATGAGGGCCCCCGCCTGGTTCCGCATGAACGCGACGGCGAACAAGGGCTCGATACCCCCCGAGCAACCGGCGAAGATCGAGATCGTGCCGGTAGGAGCCACCGTGGTGAGATTGCAGTTGCGCAGGGGGCGTTCGGGACGGACGCGCGATCCGTCAGGGCGCGTGGCCGCGGTTTCGTCCGGACCCCACACGGACTCCTGCCACGCAGGAAATACCCCGCGGGTGTCGGCCAGCCGCTCCGAAGCGACCCGCGCCTCCTCGTCGAGGAAGCCCATGACGCGACGACCCAGCTCCACGCCTTCGGACGAGTCGTAGGGGACACCGAGACGCACGAGCATGTCGGCCCAGCCCATGACGCCCAGGCCGACACGCCGGATCGTCTGGGCGAGATCGTGGATCTCGGTCAGAGGATACCGGTTCGCGTCGATGACGTTGTCCAGGAAGTGGATCGACAGGTGGATCACCTGCCGGAGACCATCCCAGTCGATGGCCTCCTCGGGATCGTCCCCCGGGCGCGCGTCCTCCTTGACGAAACGACCGAGGTTGATGCTGCCGAGGTTGCAGACGTCATAGGGGAGCAGGGGCTGCTCCCCGCACGGGTTCGTGGCTTCGTACGCGCCGAGCCGCGGCACGGGATTGTGCTCGTTGGCGCGGTCGATGAAGAAGGTGCCCGGCTCACCGGTGAGCCACGCACCGTGAACGATCAGGTCGAAGAT
The DNA here is from genome assembly GCA_003248075.1 of Gemmatimonadota bacterium. Classification (GTDB taxonomy): domain Bacteria; phylum Gemmatimonadota; class Gemmatimonadetes; order Longimicrobiales; family Gaopeijiaceae; genus SZUA-318. The sequence continues at coordinate 22,565 of QJYK01000091.1, forward strand.
CTCACGGGCGTCCTCCTGGCCTACGACCTCCGCGGTGCGAGGGTGCACGAGGTCATAGGTGCCTCCGGCCTTCACCGCCTGCATGAACGCGTCGGTGATCGCCACGGAGATGTTGAAGTTCGTCACCTGAGTCGTGTCGTTCTTGCACGTGATGAACCGACGGATGTCCGGATGGTCGACGCGGAGGATGCCCATGTTGGCACCCCGGCGGGTCCCGCCCTGCTTCACGACTTCGGTGCTCGCGTCATAGAGCTTCATGAACGACACGGGGCCGGATGCCACGCCGGAGGTGGAGCGCACCTGGTCCCCTTCGGGGCGCAACCTCGAGAAGGAAAAGCCCGTGCCCCCGCCGGACTGATGCACGAGCGCCATCGCGCGCAGCGTGTCGTAGATCCCACTCCGGTCGTTGGAAAGCGCGTCGTCGACGGGAAGCACGAAGCACGCGGACAGCTGCCCGAGCGGTCGACCCGCATTCATCAGCGTCGGCGAGTTCGGCTCGAACGTGCCGTGGATCATCAGGTCGTAGAACTGGCGGGCCACCTCGCCGACCGCGGCCTCGGACGCTCCGTAGTCCGCGTCGACCGCGGCGATCGTCCGAGCCACGCGCCAGAACATGGTCCGGGGCTCCTCCAGCGGCCTGCCCTCCTCGTCCTTCTTCAGATAGCGCTTGGCGAGGACGACCTGCGCGTTCTCCGTGAGCTCCACCCGTGGCAGGTCGTCGGGCACGACGTCATCGAAGGTGACCTGCTCAGCGGGCGAACGGGGCTCGTGGACACGCGGCATTTCGATGGGCTCCTGTGGAAAAATTCGTGGAAGACCCGTGGACGACAGGTCGAAAAGCGGCGGACCGCGGTGTCCGCCGCCGATCTATGTGTGGATAAGCCCACCGAGGACCACGAGATGTTGCGGCGGACCCATTCTAGAGGCCCCGTATCTTGGGGTCAACACCGAAGATGCCCCGTTTCACGGCCCTCCGCCGCAAGTCCGCGCGAGCCACCGGCTTGCACTCCCGCACCTTCGTGATACACCGAGCGGTGGCCGGAGTTTCGGGTTGTATTCGGGCATCGAACCGACCCACCCTCCCCTCAGAACGGCAGGCCCACCCGCACGTAGACCTCCGGGTCACGCTGCTCGCGCAAAGGCAGGGCGATGCCGCCCCGTACAAGGATCCCGTCACGCCACCACGCCAGGAAGCCGGCCGAAACTTCGGCTCCCACCGAGGCGATCATCGGCCGCCTGGGGTTCTCGTAGCCCTGGAGGCCGAGCTCCGGTCCCCAGGCGTTCCCCGCGTCGGCGAAGATCGACCCGATGATCCGGTCGAGGTGCAAGGGCCATGGCCCGAGCCCCTGATTGACCAGGAGCAGGGGAAAGCGGTACTCCACCGAAGCGCTCCAGGCCCGGCGACCGAACCGTGTCACCCTGGGATAACCGCGGACCGGGAAGAGGAGCGGCGTACCCCCGAAGAGGGTCAGTCCCGTGACGTCCTCCGGCACGCCGGAAGCTCCGCCCACCTCGAAGTGGCTCGCGCCTGCTCCTGCGCCCCTGGCGGCACCCCCGCTCACACGGAACGCCAGCACGTGGGCCGCGTGTCCCGGGCCTCCCAGGGACCGATAGGCACGTACGTTCCCCACGACCTCCTCCAGCGACCGATCCACCCCGGGTCGCGACAGGAGCGAGTCGGCCAGCCCGAGCTCGTTCTTGCGCCGGCCGCGCACGACGACCGTGAAACCGTCCGAAGCGCCCGTTTGGAACGCGTGGCCTCGCGCGGTGCTGAACACGATCGTGGTGCGCAGGTCGGAGAAGCGCGCGTCCGGACGCGTGAGACTGTACGAGGCCGAGGGCCTGAGGTCGTTGTCGAGCAGCTGCCGGTGCTCCCAGGTGACGCCGCCGCTGAACGTCAGCGAGGCGACGTCCCGCCACCGAGAGCGCCGAACGGTCGCGGACGCGATGACGTTCCGCTCGCGCACGCGAACGAAGAGCGTGTCGAAGGGCTCGGTGTCGGACGGTCGAGCCAGGCGCGGTCCGTCCTCGTCCCAGACCTGTGAGGCACCCAGAGCGAAGACCGGGTTCCCGAGGCCGTTGAATCCGTAGGCGAGACCCGCGTCGACGACGCCACCGGTCGTGTAGGCCCGCGCGAACGCATCGTACTCGTGGCGGCCAACCGCATCGACCCCGGACGTCTGCGCACCGATCGCGGCGCCCAGGACCTGCCTGCCCGGAATGACCAGGTCCCCGGAACGGATCTCGACCGTTCGGAGCGGCTCCTGGTAGGTCGGCTCCCAGTAGCGGGGGAGAAGCGTGGGCAGGGCCGAGTACGGCCGGACCTGCCCGTCGACGGCATCCAGGGTGCGAGCCGGAGCGGGTGTGAAGCGCGCGATGGGATCCGGAGCGGCGGTCCAGGTGTCGGGCCGATAGGGGATTCGCTCGATCTCCCAACCGTCAGCATGGTATCCGCTGAAGGTGACCCAACGCCCCTGTGAGTCCACCGAGGGGTAACCGGCACCGGTGACGACGTTCGTGACCTGGAGGATCGGACCCACCGTCCGCGCGAGCGGGTCGACCTCCGCCGCGAGCACGTTCGGGATTCCCGTCCGGTCCGAGCCCCACAGCAGCCGTCGACCGTCCGGGCTCCACGCGGGCGCCAGGTCCATGGCGCGATCCCGCGTCACCTCCAGGACCACTGTTCCCGTCAGGTCCAGGACCACCACGTCCAGGTACGCCCCATGCGTCCAGCGCGAGACGGCGATCCACCGGCCGTCGGGGGAGACCGCCGGAAAGGTCCAGTGCACCGCCGGATCCGTTGGCACCAGCTCATCGAGGGCGCCGCTCCGCAGGTCGACCCGGACCAGGCCATTCGTTCCGTCGCCCGCCTGCACCGCTACGGCCCAGGCACCGTCCGGCGATGCCGAGGGGTGGTCGAGCCGCGCGCCCCGGGTCACGCGCCGGCCTCCCCCTCGTGGATCGGCCGTCCACAGATCGCGGTACGCCCGGTAGGGGCCCGACCGCTCCATCTGCGCGAAGACCCATCCGCCGCCCGGCAGCCAGTCGAAGTTGGACACGCCGTTGGTACGCAGGTCGGTGGTGGAGCCCGACCCCGCGGCATCCGTGCGGTGGATGCGGGAGTCCGAGCGGCCGTCCGCCCGGGTGTAGGCCAGTGCATCGCCTTCGCGGGAGACCTTGGCATACAGACCGTAACGGGCGCCGTGGGTCAGCCGCTCCGGCTCGCTCAGCGGCCGCTCGCGGGCGAGCTCCGCGGCGGTGGCTTGCGCCATCGCGCGGCGTGCGGCCGTCCATCGCGTCCACTCGCGGGAGAGCGGTGCGCCGAAGCCGTGCCGCCCCGCGGCGTCCAGACGATACGGGATCCATTGCCCTGCCACGGCGTCGGCGAAGGTGCCCATCCGCTCCTCGCCGTGCTCCTCCAGCAGCCACTCGAAGAAGAGCGACCCAAAGGTGTAGGCGCGGTCTCCGTCCGGCCACACCGGCGAGTCCCCGGCCACCTGATCGAAGTCGTCGAAGCGGTCCTCCCAGGCGGCGGTTCGGACCACCATGTCGTGGTAGGTGCCGTGGACACGCCCCGCATCGGTCAGGCTGGACTCGTACCAGGTCGCCAGCCCCTCCGTCGTCCAACGGGGCACGTCCATGCCGGGAAAGATCGGCCACGTGGTCGGCACACGGCCGAACACCGACCGACCGATGCGGCCCAGGAAGCCGGTTCGGTCCAGGTGGAAGACGTGGGCCAACTCGTGGGTGATCACCAGCTCCATCCACTCGTCGAAAAAGCCCAGCGCCGGGTCGTCCACGGGGGGATTGGCATACACCGTGATCCGGTTCGACGGCGTCAACCGGGCAAACCCGTTCGACACGTCCGTGTGGTCGGTCACCACGAGGTCGATCAGGCCTCGCGGCGGCGCGACGAACGCCTCGGACAACTGCACCCAAGCCCGTTCGGCGTACGCCCCCGCACGACGGGCGAGCGGCTCCAGACGCTCCGGGAAGGTCAGCCGGAAATGGTCCGTTCTGAGCGAGCGCCAGTGCTCGTCGGGCGCCTGTCCCCGGGCGGGCGGCGCCACCGCCGCAAGCATCAGGATCGCCCCGACGACGCTCCGGCGCCCCCGTGTCCTGCGACTCCGGCTGGACGCGACCCATACGCGCTTGATTCCCGCCGGCCGGGTCGCCACCGTTCGTTGGACCGACCCTTCTCTCCCGTGCGTCACCGATGTCCTCCGAGACGAGTTTCTGGTACAGGCTGGGATACACGATCGAGCAGGCACGTCGTGTGCCCTCGCGACCCAAGAAGGCCCTCGAGGGACTGGCCGATCGGGCGAAGGCGCGACGAGCCCGAGCGGAGAGCGATCGGCCCGCGCGCCGCACCCCGGTCGACGGCCTGGTCTCCACCGGCGCGGTCGCGCTGGCCGCCAAGGCGCTGGACGCGTGGCGCCCCCGGTCCAAGACCGGCCTCGCCGCGCTCGTGCGGGCCGGTGCCGCCGGTGCGGCCGCTGCGCTGGCCGTGGAGCTCCTCCGTCCGCTCCTGGCGGGCCGCCCCGAGGCGCCCGCCTCCGGAGGCGAGGCGGCGGAGAGGATTCTCGAAGGAGCCGGCCAAGGCCTCATCTACGGGGCGGTCGTCGAGCCCCGCATCCCTGGTCCGGCCCTTCTCAAGGGGACGCTCTACGGCTCGGCGGAGTACGCCGTCGTGCCGGCGGGCGGCCTCGTGAAGCTCCTGGGCCCGCTCGGTCCCTTGCACGACGTGCCCCTGGTGTCGGGGCTGCTGGGCGGCGTGGGCGGACACGAGCGGTCCTATCTCGAGCACGTGGCGTTCGGCATCTCGCTCGCGCTCCTCTACGGATCCAGCCCCTCGAGCAACGGGATGCGGGAGGTGCCCGAGTCGTAGGGGTTCGTGCCGTCCCCCACGACGTACTCTCCGCCGCACGAGGGGATGCGCACGCCGTCGGGCTGTCCACCCGGCTGGGGCCGACGCGATTCGATCGGTAGCACACCCAGCAGCTGCGTGCGTCGGGAGTCCCCGAAGGCACCCAGGGCACAGAAGGCGCCGGGCAGGCGCTGCACCGCACCACCGACGTAGCGGGCCGCGAGGCCGTCCCACTCGTCCAGAAGCTCGTAGCGGGCTCCGAGGGAATCCGCCAGGGACGCATGCGATCCGGGGTCGTCGCTGAACGGGAACACGCGGCTCGGAACGCCGCTGAGGACGAAGAAGAGTCGGGGCTTCCGAGTCAGCACCGCTGATCCCTCCGGGAGATTCGCGCCCGACCACCCGGCAGCCGCCACGAACGCGCCCACGCGAGGGCCCCAACACGCGAAGGCACCGGACGCTCGCGCCAGCGTCTTACACGCCGTGGCCTCTCGAGCGGCCCCCGCGTATGTCCTGGCCTGGGGCAAGAGGACGGCGAACAGGAGCGTCGCCCCGAGCGCGCCGGGGGCGCGCCGATCCAGCTTCCGGGCCCCGGCCGACAGCGCCGACGCCGCGTACAGGAAGAGCACCGGATAGAGGGGCAGCGCGAAGCGATCCCCCGACCAGATCACGGGCCATACCAGCAGCAGACCGCCATACAGCGGCAGGAACAACTCGACGGGACCGGGCTTGCGCCGGAGCGCGGCCGCCCAGCCCGCCAGCCCCAGTCCCACTACCAGGAAGCCGAGCGCGGCCACCGCCGGGCCCCGCCCGCCCACGATTCCCCCTGGGAGGTGGGTACCGACGTATCCTATGAAGTTGGAAGAGACACGCCCCAGAAGTCCGATGGGACCGACGCGCCCCAGGCCCGGGTCGTACGGATCGACGAGCCAGAACTCCGACACATACCCGCCCTGGCCGGCTCCGCGGGCTCGCAGGAGCCACAGCAGGACCAGCGGTCCGAGGCCCGCCGCAGACGCCGCCAGCCACCGCCACCGGCGGCCGATGGCCAGCCAGGCCCCGATCGCGACCAGGAGGGGCAACCCAGCCGAGCGCGTGAAGTACGCCAGGCCGGCCGATGCCACGCCGAGCGCGAGCCACTGACGGCCCACGGCGGAAGCGTCCGCCCGGTCGAGAGACCATAGGGACAGCAGTGTAAGCGCGACGAAGGTCGGGTCCGACAGGATCCAATGACTGTAGTAGACCGATGCCGAACCCAGCGTCACCAGGAGCGCGACTCCGAACGCCCAGGTCCGCCCGACCCGCCGCTCCGCCCACAGGTAGGCCAGCACGCTGGCGGCCACGGTGGAGATCGCGGCCACTGCCTTCAGCCCGCTCCAGGTGCGCACGCCCAACGCCATGAGTACGGCCAGAAGCGCAGGAAAGACCGGTGGGTACTTCGTGTGGGGCGCGCCGGCCGGATCGAAGATCTCCGTATAGCTGCCGTCATGGAGCAGCGAGTATCCGAGGGCCACGTATCCGGCGTTGTCGCCTCCGGTGTGCGGCGCGGGATTGAACGCTCCCAGCACCACTGCGGAGGCCAGCGTCGCCAGGAGCACCGGAATCACCCAGCGCGGGACAGGCCGGGGGTCCGCGCGGGCTTCCGATCCGGTGGAAGGGCCACGCGCTGCCCTGGGGCCGTGCCGGCGGCTCACGTCGAAGACCCCATCGCGTCCACGATGCGGCCACCCGCGCGATCGATCCGGGCTCGGGCCTCGCTCGCGTCGACTCCCGTGCGCGCCATGACCAGCGCCGTCTTGACGCTACCCCCTGCGCGGTCGAGGAGCGCCTCCGCCTCCGGCCTGGAAACCTCCAGGATCTCCATCAGGATCCGCTGTCCCCGGTCCCGGAGCTTCTGGCAGGTGACCTGGAGGTCCACCATGAGGTTGCCGTACACCTTCCCGAGACGGACCATCGCCCCCGTCGTGATCGTGTTCAGGACGAGCTTGGTGGCAGTGCCCGCCTTCATCCGCGTCGATCCCGTGACAACCTCGGGTCCGACCAGGGGCGCGATGACGACGTCGTGGGTGGCCCTCAGCTCCTCGGAAGGAGGCGTGCACAGGAGGAACCCTGTGCGGGCCCCCAGCTCGCGGGCACGCCGGAGCGCGCCGTGCACGAACGGAGTCGTGCCCGAGGTGGCGATCCCCAGGACGAAGTCCGTCGGCCCCACCGCACGCTCGTCGACCGCGGCCGCCCCCAGCTCGGGGTGGTCCTCCGCCCCCTCCTGCGCACGGATCAGGGCCGCGTAGCCCCCGGCGATGATGCCCTGGACCATCGTCGGATCGGTCCCGTAGGTGGGAGGCATCTCGGCCGCGTCCAGCACGCCGAGCCGGCCCGACGTCCCGGCACCTACGTAGATGAGCCGCCCCCCGGCCCGGAACGCGGCCTCGGCGAGCTCCAGCGCGCGAGCCACCGCCGCGCTCTCCGCGCCGACCGCTTCGGCGACGCGTCGATCTTCCGCATTGATGAGCGCCACGATCTCCGCGGGCTCGAGCTCGTCGATGCGGGCCGAGGCAGGGTTGCGTTGCTCGGTGAGACGGGGGTCGCGCATGCAGATCGGTTCGGCGCGCACATCGGCCGGTGGCGTGTCCGGGGGCCCGGCGGAGTCGGGCGTCCAATGGTACCCGGGGGGCCCGCGGGCGGCAACGACGCGCCTTCGCCCTCGCGATACGCCTCCGGGGCCGGATCCTTGGCGCGCTGGCGTGCCAGGCGCCCGCTTCCGCGCGAGCGAGGAACCGGCCCGGACGCGAGGGTAGAACGCCGGATGGGAGCACTCCGATCCGTTCTGCCGTATTTCCGCCCGTACCGGGTCGGGTTCGTCTGGGGGCTCGTATTCGTCGTCCTCGCCAACGCCTTCCAGGTGGCCGGCCCTTTCCTGATGAAGGAGGCCATCGACGGTCTGGACGACCCCGGCGTCACGGCTGGCAGGATCGCTCTGCTGGCCGGGCTGATCGTTGCCGCGGCGGTCTTGGGCGGGGCGGCGCGCTATGGGATGCGAGAGCTGCTCAACAGCATCAGCAGGAAGATGGAGACGGACCTCCGGAACGACTTCTTCCGCCACCTGCTGAGACTGGACGCGTCGTTCTACGGCACGGTGCGCACCGGCGACCTGATGAGTCGGGCCACCAACGACACGCAGGCCGTGCGGATGGCTGTGGGGCCGGCCGTGATGTACACGGTCAATACGGCGGTGAGCTTCGCGTTCGCGTTCGCGCTCATGCTGGTGATCAGCCCCAGGCTCACCGCGTACGCGATGATCCCCTTGCTGATCCTGCCACCGGTCGTGATCGGATTCGGACGGGTCATCCACCGCCGCTTCGAGCAGATCCAGGAGCAGTTCTCCACACTCTCGACGATGGTGCAGGAGAACCTCACCGGCGTCCGCATTGTGCGCGCGTACACGCAGGAAGCGGAGCAGGCTCGAGAGTTCGATGCGTTGAACGGCGAGTATCGCCATCGGAACATGGCGCTCGCCCTTTCGGCGGGCGCGTTCCATCCCGTGCTCGGCCTCCTCGCCGGATCTGCCATGGTGCTGGTGCTCTGGCTGGGTGGCCTCGAGGTCGTCGCTGGCCGGATCACGATCGGAGCGTTCGTGGCGTTCGGCTTCTACCTGACCCTGCTGATCTGGCCGATGATCGCCTTGGGGTGGGTGGTCAATCTCTTCCAGCGCGGTGCCGCCTCGATGGCGCGCCTCAACCGGATCTTCGAGGTCCGCCCGGCGGTGGAGCCGCCCGAGGCGCCCGCAACTCTCACAGGCGCCGCGGGCCGGATCGAGTTCCGTGGCGTCTCCTTCGCGTATCCCGGGACGGAGCGACGGGTGCTCGACGGGCTGGACTTCGTTGCCGAGGCCGGAGCGACCGTGGCCCTCGTGGGACCGACAGGCTCGGGCAAGAGCACCATCATCGCCCTTCTGACCCGCCTCTACGACCCGACCTCCGGCGAGGTTCTGCTCGACGGAACACCCCTCACGCGCTTCGATCCGGCGGAGCTGCGGCGGCGCATCGGCCTCGTCCCACAGGATGCCTTCCTGTTCTCCGAGACGATCGAGGCGAACATCGCGCTCGGCCTGGAGCTGACAGGGCGCCCGGACGGCCCCGCGCCCGACGTCGTGGTGCGGGCGGCCCGGATCGCACGACTCGACGAGCAGATCACCGAGTTCCCCCACGCGTACGGGACGATGCTGGGCGAGCGCGGCATCAACCTCTCAGGAGGACAAAAGCAGCGAGCGACGTTGGCACGCGCCATCGCCCGCGACCCGCTCATCCTCCTCCTGGACGATGCGCTCTCGGCTGTGGACACGCACACCGAGGCCGAGATCCTCGAGGATCTGCGTGACGTGATGCACGGGCGCACGTCGTTCATCGTGAGTCACCGTGTCTCCGCCGTGATGCATGCGGATCAGATCCTCGTGCTCGAGGACGGGCGCATCGTGGAGCGCGGCAGGCACGCCGAGCTGGCCGCGGCGGACGGAACCTACGCCCGACTCCTCCGGCGCCAGATGCTGGAGGAGGTGCTGTCCGGCGACCCCGCAGAGGCGTCGGCGGCGGACTGAGGGAAACCCCGGGCGCGGCCCCGGTGCACAGCTAGGGAAGCTCTGAGCAGAGCTTCCCTAGATACGGTCGAGGATGAAGTCCGGGGTGAAGCGCGTGAGCCACCCGCTGAGGATGGTGAAGGTGCCGGTCAGGAGCAGGACGCCCAGGAAGACCAGGAGCACGCCGGACGCCTTCTCCACCACCGGAATGAACCGGCGGAAGCGCTTGAACGCCTGGAGGAACCAGTCCAGGGCCAGGGCGGCGACCAGGAACGGGATGGCGAGACCCAGCGAGTAGACGGACAGCAGGCCGACCCCGGCCCACATCGTGTCCTGGGAGAAGCCATAGGTGAGGATGGCACCGAGCACCGGTCCGATGCAGGGAGTCCAGCCGGCGCCGAACGCCATCCCGACGCCGAGCGTCCCGAGGTATCCGGCGGGCTTGTCGTTGAGATGGATCCGCTTCTCCTGCAGGAGGGGCAGGAGCCGAAAGACACCGGCCATGTGAAGCCCGAGGGCGATGATGATCACGCCTCCGATGCGTGCGATCCAGATCTCGTAGGCTTTGAAGAACTGGCCCAGGAACGAGGCGGACGCACCCAGCAGCACGAAGATGGCGCTGAACCCGACCACGAACAGCAGCGAATGCGTCAGGGTCAGACGTCGATTCACGCCCCCCTGCAGGTCCTCGAGGCTCATGCCGGTCACGAACGTGAGGTAGCTCGGGACCAGCGGCAGGACGCATGGGCTCAGGAACGAGAGCACGCCTGCGCCGAGCGCGATCGCGAAGCCGATGTCGGTCAATGTTCCCCCTCTGCTTCCGTCTCCGTGGCGTTCCGGTATGCGTAGGCTTCCCGCTCCTCCGCCCGGGACCGCCGGGCCTGCGCATAGGCCCTGATCCCGGTGATCGCGCCGAACCATCCCGTAAGCCCGGCCGCGATCCACCCCACCGTGGTCGGAAAGAATGCGAACAGGACCGCGCCCACCACCAGGACGACCGAGAGGGTCCCCAGGACTGTCCGATCCTCCCTTCCCAACGGGCGGTTCCCCGCCAGCGCGCCACCGAGCGCCGTACCCGCGCGCACCAGCGGCGCCATGCGGAGGCGCGCCGGGCTCGTCCCCAGAGCGCGAAGCTGCCGTTCGAGTCGCTCCGGCAGCGAGCCCTCGGGGTCCAGGGACTCCTTCGGCGTCTCCATCTCTCCGGGCGCGGCGGGGAGCAGCGTGCGAACCGCTCCGGGGAGTATGATCTCCCGCGACGACGCGAGGTCCGCGAGAAACAGCCCCTCGAGCTGGGCGGCGAGACCCGAATCGAGAACGCCCACGTCGATCTCCCAGTTCCCCATCAGGCTGGCCGAGTTGAGGTTGCTCGAGCCGACCCGGCACCAGGTGCTGTCCACCACCGAGGTCTTGGCGTGGATCATGGGGCCCTGCCACTCGAACACGCGCACGCCGTTTTCCAAGAGGAAGCGGTAACCTCCCCGGGAGAGGCTGCGCACCAGGGGCCAGTTGCTGTGGGCCGGAACCAGGATGCGTACATCGACGCCCTGGTGCGCCGCCGCAGCCAGCGCCTCCGACACGGGACGCGGCGCCACGAAATACGCGTCGGTGATCCAGATACGGCGCCTCGCCAGCGCCGCCACGAGGTGGAGCGTCCGGTACACCCGCGCTCTTCCGGGCTCCCCCTCGATGATCCAGACCGGGGTGTCACCCGCTGGCTCCGGGTCCCTGGACGTCGCGGCGAGGAACGAGGGCTCGCCCAGCTCACCCCACAGCCGCTCGAAGGCGAGCGCGGTCGCACGCGCCGCGGGGCCACGGATCTCGACTCCGGTGTCGCGCCATGGGGGCTTGGTGTCGGTCCCGGCCCACTCGAGCCCGATGCAGAAGCCGCCGACGAACGCGGCGACGCCGTCCACCGCCACGATCTTCCTGTGGTCGCGTTGGAGGACTCCGAGCGGGTCCCCGTAGGCCATCGAAGGCGGGTTGAACGCGCGCACCTCGACCCCGGCCTCTCGCAGCGGCTTCCAGTACCGGGCGGGCGTGGCCCAACATCCGAGCCAGTCGTAGACGAGCTTGACGGGGATGCCTTCGCGGGCCTTCTCCACCAGCGCATCCCGGAAGGCCCGGCCGACCGGGTCGTCGCGAACCACATAGTTCTCGAAATACACGAATCGGCGGGCTCTGGAGATGGCCTCGATCCACGCCTCGAACGTGCTGCCACCCTCAAACTGGAGTCGGAGGTCGTTTCCGACGGACGTCGGTGAGCCCGTGGCCCGCTCCAGGTCCGTCCAGGTCAGGCGCACGGGTCCCTGCGGGTGCCCCTCGCCGAGGGCACGGCTCGGCGCGCGTCGTTCGCGGGACAGGGGCGTGGGATCGGGCACGACGGGCGGGGCGCTGGAAGGAAACGTGCCTAGGGAAGCTCTGCCCAGGCATGGCACCCCGCGACCCATGCTGCGCATGGGTACCCCGGAGCGCCACGGCCCCGACCACGCTTCGCGTGGTGCCCCCCAGGCGGGGCGCACCGGGGTCCCCGCGCGATGCACGCATCGCGTGG
>QJYK01000316.1 GCA_003248075.1 Gemmatimonadota bacterium
AGCATTCGCGGATCTACTACTTCGAGAGCGCGGGGCAGGGGGAGTACTACATCGGCTCCGCGGACTGGAGGGCGCGCAACCTGCGAAGGAGGGTCGAGGTCGTGACTCCGGTCGACGATCCCGCCGCCCGGATGGTCCTGCGGGCCGTGCTGGACGCCCAGCTCGACGACCCGCGGGCGTGGGTGTTGCGGGCCGACGGCGTCTTCGAACGGCAGTCCGCCCCCGGCCCCACGTCGCAGGAGCGCTTCCTTTCGCTGGCCGGTGGCTCCGAGGCGGCCGTTCGCTGAAGCCGCACCGCACCACTCTTCACTTGATATCGGTGGGGTCGCGGCGCTTCTTTCGGAGGCGGCGCCTGTAGCTCAGCTGGATAGAGCATCGGCCTTCTAAGCCGAGGGTCGCAGGTTCGAGTCCTGCCAGGCGCACTCGGCCCCGAGGGGCGCTCCCTGGGGCCACACGCACACGAATCGCGGAGATGCGGTGACGACCTCGACCCACCTGAGGGCGATCGCGGTGCTGTGGCTCCTCACGATCCCTGCTCCGGCGATGGGACAAGGGGGTGAGTGGCCCACGCTCGCCGGTCTCGGCGTCGAGTACATCTCGCCGGGGGGTGCCTTCCAGCTGAGCCTCTCGGGCCAGCTCGACCTCGAGTCGCTCCTGGTCACGCAGGATCGGTGGGCCGGGTTGGTCGGCGGCACGAGCGCCGACTCCGTGCCCGAGAACTGGCGCACGGCCTGCGCCGACTGCCACATCACGGAGAACGTTCGCCAGCACGGAAAGGGCGGGCACGTGAACGCCCACCGCCTGCGGCTCTTCGCCGACATCTTCCTGGGCGACCACGTCTACACGCTCATCGAAGTCAGGAGCGACCGAGGTGCCGCGCCGTCCAACGGCTCGATCAAAGCCCGTGTCGAACAGGCCTACCTGCGACTGACGGACGGCGGCGGTGGCCTCGGCGCCCAGGTGGGACGGTTCGCGAGCCCCTTCGGCGCGTACCCGCTCCGCCACCTCGGCGTCGCCGATCCCTTCCTGAGGCCGCCCCTCCCGTACGACTACCGCACGACCATGGCGTCCTCGCACGTGCCCCCGGATGCCGCCGACTTCGTCTCCTGGAAGAATTGGCCGGAGTTCTTCCGCCTCCCGGGTGCGCCGCCGGTCTGGGAGGTTCCGTACCAGTGGGGCGCCATGCTGTTCGGTCGCCTGGGACCGATCGACCTTCGCGTGGCCGCCATGAACAGCGCGCCCTCCAGCGAGCCCGACGCTTGGGGCTTCGACTGGGACCGCTTCCGCGCCCCGTCCTGGGTGGTCGGAGCCAGGAGTCGGCTCTCGGCCTCGCTCGAGGTCGGCGCCTCGTACAATCGGGGACCGTGGATGGAGGAGATCACGGCCGGCACGATCGTGCCCCAGCCGGGCGCGCCGACTCCATCCTTCCGGGACTACGCGCAGGAGCTCGTCTCGATCGATTTCGCGCTCGCCCGGGGCGCGTGGGTGGTCCGAGGCGAGTCCATGCTCGATCTGTGGGAGGTGCCGAACCTCGCGGAGCGGCCGAAGGAGATCCTTTATTCCCTCGAGGTGCAGAGGGACCTCACGGCCGGGCTCTTCGCGGCGACTCGAGTCGGCTACGTCGACTTCCGCCCCGTGGACCTGGGGGGTGGGGCGGGGCAGGCCGACTGGGACCGCGATGTCTACCGGGTCGAGGGTTCCCTCGGATACCGGCTCGTCCGGAACGGTGGGGTGCTCCTCTCGGCGTACCAGCAGGGCGCCAGGCGCGGGGGCGACACGACCCTCCTCGGCGCGCGCATCTGGTGGGCCTTCTAGCCGCGGGGGCGCCCGGCCCAGGCTGAGGAAAACACCCGTCGGCCGGCCCTTCCGGTCCCGGCGCCGCTGTTTACCGTGGACACCCCATTGTTGTACGTTTCCGCGCTCCGGAGGGGGGAGGGGGCCGGCGTTCCCAGGCACCCCGCGCGCAACCCTTCGGCGGTCGATGGTGGGCGTAGCTCAGCCGGTTAGAGCGCCTGACTGTGGCTCAGGAGGTCGGGGGTTCGAGTCCCCTCGCTCACCCTAACGACGACCGGTTCGGAGGGGGTGGGGGTGTTGACCCTCCTATGGCCGGCCATTAGCATTGTGGCTCCGCAGCAACTGGGGGATCATCCCCCGGACCTGCGCCCGCTCGACCCTGGAGTTCCCCACCTGCCGCTCCCGCGGCGAAGAACACTCCAGTCGGGCAAACCAAGCTGATTGAAAACCGAGGTTTCGAGTGTAATTGAGCGGGCCCACACCGGCGGGCACTACGTCCTGCCGATTTCGACCTTCGGGTCGAGTGGGTCAATGAAACGTAGATTCCGAACGCTCGATCAAAGCAGGACAGGTCGCGTTCGCACAGGGCTACATCAAGCTTTTTCTCAATGGAGAGTTTGATCCTGGCTCAGGACGAACGCTGGCGGCGTGCCTAACACATGCAAGTCGTACGAGGAAGAGGGAGCTTGCTCCCTCTAACCGAGTGGCGAACGGGTGAGTAACACGTGACCAACCTGTCCCAGGGTGAGGGACAACCTGGGGAAACCCGGGCTAATACCACATGATGTCTCGACGTCGCATGGCGATGAGATCAAAGAGGGCCTCTGCTTGCATGCTCTCGCCCAGGGAGGGGGTCGCGGCGTATCAGCTAGTTGGTAGGGTAATGGCCTACCAAGGCTACGACGCGTAGCGGGTCTGAGAGGACGGCCCGTCACATTGGGACTGAGATACGGCCCAGACTCCTACGGGAGGCAGCAGTGGGGAATATTGCGCAATGGACGAAAGTCTGACGCAGCGACGCCGCGTGTGGGAGGAAGCTCTTCGGGGTGTAAACCACTGTCAGAGGGGAAGAACGGCGTCTGGTCGAACAGGCCAGGCGATTGACGGTACCCTCAAAGGAAGCGCCGGCTAACTCCGTGCCAGCAGCCGCGGTAAGACGGAGGGCGCAAGCGTTGTTCGGAATTACTGGGCGTAAAGCGCGGGCAGGTGGTCTGTTAAGTCGTTTGTGAAAATCCGGGGCTCAACCCCGTGAAATGCGTACGATACTGGCAGACTGGAGATCGGTAGAGGCTAGCGGAATTCCTGGTGTAGCGGTGGAATGCGTAGATATCAGGAAGAACACCTGTGGCGAAGGCGGCTAGCTGGGCCGAGTCTGACACTCATCCGCGAAAGCGTGGGGAGCAAACAGGATTAGATA
>QJYK01000307.1 GCA_003248075.1 Gemmatimonadota bacterium
GCGGTGGGGATCGCGGCGAGCGTGGCCGACGCCCTGGATTATGCCCACCGACAGGGGGTAGTGCACCGGGACATCAAGCCCGAGAACATCCTCCTCCGGGAGGGTCAGCCCCTGGTCGCCGACTTCGGCATCGCGATCGCCCTGAGCGCCGCGGGTGGCGGACGCATGACGGAAACCGGCCTCAGCCTCGGGACACCGCACTACATGAGCCCGGAGCAGTCGACGGCGGAGAAGGAGATCACCGGCCGTTCCGACCAGTACGCCCTCGGGTGTGTGCTCTACGAGGCCCTGGCCGGCACCCCGCCCCATACCGGCTCGTCGGCGCAGCAGGTGATCCTGCGCATCCTCTCGGACGAGGCTCGATCCATCCGGGATCTGCGCCGCTCCGTCCCCCCGAACGTCGCGGACGCGATCGCGAAGGCCCTGGAGAAGCTGCCCGCCGATCGCTTCGCCACGGCGGGGGACTTCGCATCCGCTCTGCGCGACCCCACCTTCCGCCGCCCCGAGCGCGAGCGGGCGGAGGCCTGGGGAAGGGGCTGGGCCCGACGCCCGTCGCGCTTGCCGTGGCTGGTGGCTGCGAGCGCGATTGTCGTGGCGGCGATCGGTTGGATCGGGCGTTCCGGCCCCGGCGCTGGCGGACGGCCTCCCGCCTCGTTCGTCGCGGTGTCGCTCGGCGTCGAGTCCATCAATGTCACGGACCTGGTGGAGCGGTTCGCCGTCTCACCCGACGGGCAACAGATCGTCTACCGCTCGGTGGACCCGCAGTCCGGTGAGAAGCGGTTGATGCTGAGGCGGCTGGGAGAGCTCCAGCCGAGTCTGCTCGCCGGCAGCGACGGGATGGCACCCGCTTTCTCACCCGACGGAAGGTGGCTAGCCCTCGTCGACGGCGGGCGAGTCCTCAAGGTCCCACTGGACGGTGGCGCGCCCCCCATCGCGCTCACCGATGAGTTTGAAGGCGGCGGACGGGGGCTTTCCTGGGGAAAGGACGGAATCATCCGATTCTTCCGCGCCAACGAGTTCCAACGGCTCTACTGGGTACCGGAACGGCCGGGCGGTCCCGTCGACTCCCTCGTCGTCCGGGGGGACACCGTGCTGTGGAGCGCGGAGCCCCTCGAGCGGGGGCGCTTGCTCCTCTCGATCACGTCCGGGGACCAGGATCACATGGTGGTGAGAAGCCCCGACGGCACGATGCGGGGTCTCGGTCCGGGCCGGCACGCCTCCGTGACCCCGACCGGTTACCTGCTCTTCACCCGCCGGGTGGGGGACCGGTTTTCGCTGCTCGCAGCCCCGTTCGACGCCGTGGCCGCGGAGGTCACAGGCGAGGAGATCTCCCTCTCTTCCGACGTTCCGGTGTCCTACTCCAGGCAGGCGGCGGTTACGGAGGAGGGAGACCTCTACCTCCTGGAAGGTGAGGCCCGGTCGGATCGGAGGATCGTCCTTCTCGATCGGGAGGGACGGGAGCGGGATACCGGCTTCGACGCCGCACCCTGGATCGACGTCCGGGTGTCGCCCACCGGACGACGGGTCGTGGCGACGCGATGGAATGGCGCGCGGCGGAGCCTGTGGGTGGGGGATCTCTCGAGCGGGACCGTCGACCGGATCACGTTCGACGGGGACCGGGCCGGACCGGTGTGGAGTCCGAACGAAACGCGGATCGCATTCACCTACTTCCCGCGGGGCCCGACGGGCGAAGCGGGAGGGGGGTCGATGTGGTGGGTGTCGACGGACGGGCGCGGGGAGCCCGAGCCCATCGGACACGAGACGAACGCCTACCCGACGAGCTTCCGTCCCGACGGCCGCGTGCTGTACTACAGACAACTCGGGGCCCAGGGGCCGCACCTGTGGGCGATCGATGTCCCGGGCGGGGGCCAGGGGGCCCCGTTGTTCGGGTCCCGCACGAACGAAGACCGGGGCGTCGTGTCCCCCGACGGCGAATGGATGGCCTACGAGTCGAACGCCTCGGGTCGTGACGAGGTGCGCATCGCGGGCCTCGGGAACGCATCGGTCTCGGTGGACGTGACGAGTGGAGGCGGAGAGACGCTGGGCTGGAGCGGCGATTCCCGGCGCCTCTTCTACACCCGGACCGAGGACGTCTGGGAGGTCCAGGTGGGGCCGAGCGGGCCGGATCTCGCCACGCGGCGCATCGCCTTCGAGCTGCCCGACGACGTGATCTCCGCGTCGGTGATGCCCGACGGCGAGGCCGCGGTGGTCGTGCGGGGCGGACTCCTGCTGGCCGACCTCGTGGTCCGGCAGGGGGCGCTGCCCCCGCGCTGACCCAGGCGCGCCACGACCCGTCCCGTCCTATCTTCCCGGCGCGCCGCAGGGCGGCCGCGGGTCCGGCAAGGGGCCGGTCCGGGAACGAACGCGAGGAGGGAGGGATCGATGTCCGACAAGCCGTTGGGACGCTTCTGCTGGCACGAGCTCATGACCACCGACCCCGGTGATGCACAGGGCTTCTACGGGAAGGTGACCCGTTGGGGCACCAGTCCGTTCGAGGGGGGCGACGAGCCGTATACGATGTGGATGAACGGGGAGCAGCCCATCGGCGGCGTCATGGAGCTCCCGGCCGAGGCCGCGGCGGCGGGAGCACCGCCCCATTGGGTCGCGTACGTGTCCACGCCCGACGTGCAGGCCACGACCCAAAAGGCCACCTCCTTGGGCGCCACGGTCCTGTTCGGCCCCACGACGATTCCCACCGTGGGGACGTTTTCGTTCATACGGGACCCGCAGGGCGCGGTGTTTTCGGCGTTCGAGCCCGCAGGCGACGCACCGGGGCACGACGGACCCGCGGCCGTGGGGGAGTTCTCCTGGCACGAGCTGGCGACCGACGACTCGAAGGGGGCGTGGAGCTTCTATTCGGAGCTCTTCGGGTGGCAGAAGGGCGAGGCCATGGACATGGGCGACATGGGCACCTACCAGATGTTCGGCGGCGGCGCCCACCCGCTCGGCGGCATGTTCGATCGGCCGCCGCAGATGCCGGTGTCCGCCTGGTGCCTCTACGTGCGTGTCCCCGACGTGGACGCCGCCGCCGAGCTCGTCAAGGCCAACGGCGGGCAGGTCATCAACGGCCCAATGGAGGTGCCCGGCGGTGACCGCATCGTCCAGTGCCTCGACCCGCAGGGCGCGCTCTTCGCGCTCCACCAGACCGCCCAGGGATGAGCGTGGGGGCCGGACGCGCGCAAGGTACGCGCGTCCGGCCGCCGTTCAGTTCACGGCAGCCCGGTCGACGGACCAGTTGACGATCGGCATCACCGGGAGAACACCCCCCTGCCGGATGATGTTCACGATGCCGATCTGCACACCGTTCAGCGTCTCGGCATAGTTGACGAGGGCGATCTGTAGGCCGCGGAAGTTACGGGCGTGATTCACCCCGGAGAGCTGGAGGCCGCGCCCCTGGTCGGCAGAGCTGAACAGGCCCGCCTGGAGCCCTTCGAAGGCCCCCTCCACGATGTTCACCGTGTTCCCCTGGACCCCGGTGAAGCCGCCCTCCGCCAGCCCTACGACTCCGAGCTGCAAGCCGAGGAAGTCGCCCGTCGTGTGGTTCGCCACGCCCCAGTCGAAGCCGGTCACCGAGACGTTCCGACCGTACAGGCTGAGCCGAACGCCCCGCACCGACTCGTCCTCCGGGACGATCTGCACCGGCGGGAACAGGGCGAGCTGAAACGGGTGCTCCGACTGCGCCGCGAGGGGCGGGGTCGCAATGGCGAGCGCCAGCGCCACCAATGTGGCTCGGGCGGGATTGTTCATGCTGATATCTCCTCGTTGGGATCATCGCCCCCGAATGTTAGCCGGATCGGGTCCGCGCCGTTACTGCCTCGGCGGGCCCCGGCGTGTCTTGACACGTCGTGCCCCCGAGCCGAGGGTTCGCGGATGCGCTCCCCCACGGCGGCTCGGGCACTGTTCCTCCCGACCCTCGCGGCCGTCGTCGCGGCCGCAGGGGTGGGCGGGGACTCCAGGCACCCGGACGCCCAGGAGGACGGCGGGGCCCTGGCCGCCGAGCTGGGGTGTGGCGGCTGTCACGCGGGGATGCCGGCACCCGACCTGGCGCGTCGGCGCGCACCCACCCTGGGTCCGCAGGGCGATCCCATCCCGGCCGACTTCGTCTTCTCATACCTGGCCGACCCCGTCCGCAGGAGAGACGACCTCGGGCGCACCCGCATGCCCGACTTCGGCCTGGACGAGGGAGAGCGGGTGGCGCTGGCGGCGCTGCTGGGAGGCGGCGACGCCGGGGCCGAGCTTGCCGCGGCGCAGCGGCGTCACCCGGACGCCGGCGCCGAGCTCGGGCGGCGCATCTTCGCCGCGCTCGGCTGTCGGGCGTGCCACGCGGGGATCGATCCTCCCGGCGACGGCCCGGGCCCGGACCTGACTCGCGAGGGCGTGCGCGTACGTCCGGACTGGCTGGACGCATACCTGACGGCGCCCTGGCGGGTCCGCTCGGAGGGACAGCCCGGCGCAGCGGGCGCGCGCATGCCGGACTACCGGCTCAGCGCGGAAGAGGCCTCCGCGCTCGCGGACTTGCTTATGCGCACCGGCGCGCGCTTCGCGTCGCTCGACTCCGTGCCTCTGACGCGCTTTCAAACGGACAAGACCGAGCGCCTCCTGGAGGGTCGCCTCGCGTGCCTGGGCTGTCACCGGATCGCCGGCCGTGGCGGGCGCATCGGGCCGTCGTTGGAGGGACTGTCCGAGCGAGTCCAGCCCGAGTTCGTGCTCGAGGCGATCCTGGATCCCGCACGCGCCATGCCGGGCAGCCCCATGCCGCACCAGCCCCTCGGGGTGCGCGAGGCCGCGCTGCTGACGCGTTACCTGATCGGCCAGAGTGGTGCCCGCCAGCCGGAGCCCGTCACGAGCCTGGCCGACGCCTCGCACCCGGCCTGGGCGGCCCCCCTCGGCACCGCCGCGGCTGCCGGGCCGACCCTCTACGCCGAGCACTGCGTGGCATGCCACGGCGCGCAGGGCCGGGGAGACGGATGGAACGCGCCCAATCTGCCGGTTCCACCCACCGCGCATTCGGATCCGCAGCTCATGTCGAGGCGGCCCGACGACGCCCTGTTCGACGCGATCGCCGGCGGCGCCTGGGTTCTGGGCGGTAGCCCGCGCATGCCCCCCTTCGGGGCCCTGCTCAGCGCCGCCGACATCCGATCGCTTGTGGCCACGATCCGGGATCTGTGCGGCTGTGCCGGCCCTGCATGGTCGACGGATGGCCGAGGCGCGTTGCCATGAGGTTCGTCGCCGCGCGCCCCGGAACGTGCGCCGCGGCGGGCGCCGTCTTCCTCGTCGCGTGTGGCGGCGAAGGTGGGCAACGGACTGCCGGACCGCTCGCCTTCCCGCCGCCGCCGACCGCCGCGCCCACGGTGTCCGCGGACGACTTCGTGGGGGCGGAGGCCTGCAGTGGCTGCCACTCCGAGCAGTACCGGGCCTGGGCCGGGTCCACGCACGGTCGCGCCGGAGGCTCGCCGGAACGAAGCACGGTGATCGCGCCCTTCGACGGATCGCCGATCCGCTTCGCAGACGCCGTCGTGATCCCACGCCAGCGGGCCGGGCGATACGAGTTCGTGGTCCGTCAGGATCACTTCGCGGAAGAGGTTTGGAGCGTCGACGGCGTGATCGGTCGAGCGCACATGCTGGGCGGCGGCACCCAAGGCTTTCTCACACGCATGGCCGACGGGACCGAACGCTTCCTCCCCTGGGACTGGTCCGGCACCGGTCACACCTGGTTCTGCAACACCGGGACGCGACTCGATCGCGGCTGGGTTCCCATCGAGCAGACCATGCGCCTCGCCGACTGCGGGGACTGGCCCCCGCTCCGGCCGGTGGGCACCGTGGACCGCTTCGCGAACTGCCAGGAGTGTCATGGCAGCCAGATCCAGCTTCGTCTCGATCCGGAAGCCGGAGGGTACAGGACCAAGTACACGACGTTGCAGGTCAACTGCGAGTCCTGCCACGGACCGGCCCGCGCCCACGTCGCGTGGGCCGAGGGCGGAGCGGCGGATCAGCAGGATATCAGCCTCTCGAGTTTGGCGTATTTGGACAAGGATTCGTCCCTCGCGCTCTGCTTCCGCTGCCACGCCCTCAAGGACGTGGTACGCGAGGGGTACCTGCCGGGGGAGCCCCTCGAGCGCTATTACGCCCTCAAGTTCCCGGTGCTCGGCGACCAGCCCTACTTCGCCGACGGCAGAGTGCGCTCCTTCGCCTACCAGGCCAACCATCTCGCGAGCGCCTGCTACCTGCAGGGTCCCATGGACTGCGTCAGCTGTCACGAGCCCCACGGACAGGGTTACTGGGATACCGATCGTCGACCGCTGGACGGCCCCTATGCCGACGGGCAGTGCACCTCCTGCCATCCTTCGAAGCGGGTGGACGTGGAGCGCCACACCTTCCACGCGCCCGATTCGGAGGGGAGCCGCTGCGTCTCGTGCCATATGCCCTACCTGCAGCACCCGGAGGTGGGCCCGCGGATCCGGTTCGCCCGCTCGGACCACACGATCGCGGTTCCCAGGCCGATGTTCGACGCGGACCTGGGAATCGAGGGGGCGTGCGTCCAGTGCCACGAGGACCGGACCCCCCTGGAGCTCGAGTCGCAGGCGCGGGCGTGGTGGGGCGCGCTACGTCCCCACCGTCCGTTGGTCGAGGGACAGATCGCCGAGCTGCGGGCACGCAACGCGACGGAGGCCGCCGAGCTCCTGTTACGCCCGGAGGAGACCGACCCGCTGATCCAGTTCCAGGCCATGGCGCGCCTGCTCACGGGATACCTCGCGCCCGACGCGCCCGACCTGGCTCCCGTCGTGCGCGAGCGACTCACCGCTCTGACGGGCTCGCCGGACCTGGACGTGCGCGCGCTCGCGCTGGCCTCGCTCCACTGGATCAGCGGGCG
Source organism: Gemmatimonadota bacterium (assembly GCA_003248075.1). GTDB lineage: Bacteria > Gemmatimonadota > Gemmatimonadetes > Longimicrobiales > Gaopeijiaceae > SZUA-318. The sequence continues at coordinate 6,872 of QJYK01000307.1, forward strand.
GGATCCGCAGGTCCGCCGTGGGCTGGTGGACGCCCTCCAGCAGGCGGACGACGACCTGGCGCTACGGGGTCGGTGGGTCCTGGCGCTCGGCTTCCTCGGCGACCTCCATCGAGACCGATCCGACCCGGATCGGAGCGAGGCTGCGTACAGAAAGGCGCTCGAGCTCGAGCCCTCGGACCCGAAGCTGCTCGGCGCCCTCGCTCTCCTGCGCAGCCGGACGGCCGACTACGGGGAGGCCGCGCGCCTCTTCAGGCAGAGCCTGGCCGGGGACCCGAACCAGCCGCTGACATGGGTGAATCTGGGAATCGCCCTCGTCGGGACCGGTGACCTCGCGGGCGCAGCCGAGGCGTACGAACGCGCGCTCGCCCTGAATCCCCGGGACGCGCTCGCGCTGTTCAACCTCGGCAACCTGCGCCAGCGGGCCGGGGATCTGCCGGCCGCCGAGGAGGCCTACCGGCGTGCCGTGGAGGCCGACCGTGGGCTCGGAAGGGCGCACTTCGAGCTGGCGCGGGTGCTCATCCTGCAGGAAAGGCCCGATGAGGCGCTCACGCACGCCCGTCGCGCCGTGGAGTTCATGCCGGATCACGCGCCGTCCCGGCAGATGCTCCAGGATCTCGAGCGGGCCCTGAACCCATGAGCCTCACCCACGCCGAGTACCTGGAGCGGGACGGCCTCGGGCTCGCCGCGCTCGTCGCCGCCGGGGCGGTGACGCCCGCGGAGCTCCTGGACGTGGCCGTCGAGCGGGCCGCGGCCCTCGACCCGGTGCTGAACGCCATCGTCCACTCCATGGAGTCGGAGGCGCGGGCCGCGGCGGCATCCCCACCGTCGGGTCCGTTCTCCGGTGTCCCGTTCCTGGCCAAGGACCATCAGTCGACGTGGGCGGGCCACCCGACCTCGTCGGGCTCCCGCGCGCTCCGGGACGTGCCCAGGGAGCACGACTCGGAGCTGACTCGACGTTGGCGTGCAGCTGGGTTGGTGACCTTCGGCAAGACCAGCACGCCGGAATTCGGCCTGGTCCCGTACACCGAGCCCGCGGCGTTCGGAGCCTGTCGGAACCCGTGGGATACGTCGCGCACCCCCGGCGGCTCGAGCGGCGGATCAGCCGCGGTGGTGGCCGCAGGCATCGTCCCGATGGCGAGCGGCGGGGACGGGGGCGGCTCGATTCGGATCCCCGCGGCCTGCTGCGGCCTCTTCGGCCTGAAGCCGACCCGGGGCCGGACCCCGAGCGGCCCGGACCACGGGCTGGTCTGGCGAGGGGCGGTGGTCGACCATGCGCTCACGCGCTCGGTGCGGGACAGCGCGGCGCTTCTCGACGCCACGCTCGGACCCGACCCCGGGGCGCCCTTCGAGATCCCCCCGCCCCGTCGCCCGTACCTCCTCGAGGTCACGTCGGACCCGGGACCGCTGCGCATCGCGTTCACCTCCCGGGCTCCCTTCGACGTGGAGGTCCACAGGGCGTGCGTCGCGGCCGTGGAGGACGCCGCGCGGCTCCTCGAAGAGCTCGGCCACACCGTCACGGAGGTGGGCCCCTCGTTCGAGGCCGAGCGGTTCCCGAAGGCGTTCCTGACCATGTTGTTGGGGGAGCTGGGCGCGGACCTGGACGATGTCGGGCAGCTCCTCGGTCGGAGACCGCGGCGGCGGGAGCTGGAGCCTGTGACCCGCGCCCTGGCCCTCTTGTCAGGCGTGACGCCCGCGCGGGAGTATGCGTCGGCATTGCGCTGGCTCGAGCGGCTGGCACGACGCGTGGGCGCCTTCTTCGCGGACTACGACCTGCTGCTGACACCGACGCTGGCGAGCCCGCCTCCCGAGATCGGAAGCCTCGGCCCCCAGGGTATCGAGAGAGCCCTGGTCGCGCTCCTGGGAGCCGTGGGCTCGGGCCGGCTCCTGCAAGCGGCTCGCCTCATCGACCGCGCGGCGGTCGACGCAATGGCGTTCACCCCGTTCACGCCGGTCTTCAACGTGACGGGTCAGCCGGCCGCGTCGGTCCCGCTGTGCTGGACCCAGGAGGGACTCCCGGTCGGCGTTCAGCTCGTCGCCCGCCTCGGAGCCGAGGACGTGCTCTTCCGTGTGGCCGGCCAGCTCGAGCGGGCGCGCCCATGGTTCGACCGCCTCCCGCCGCTGGCGACCTCGACGACCTGAGGACGACGGCCGCGGGCGCGCCGGTCAGCTCGCTCTGGCCACCCCGTTCGCCGTGCCGCCCGCCGTGACGAAGAGCCCTGCTCCGTTCAGGCGCGATTCCAGGTCGAAGGTCCGGTAGTCGCAGGTCAGCTCCTCGCCCGCGCGCACGTGGCGGCGCGTGACGGTGAACTCCCCCTCCGGATCGTCGCAGTTGGGCTCGTTCGAGTGGTTCATGAACTTCGCGTTGTCGCCACAGAGCACGAACGTCCCCGAATCCTCCTGGTAGACGTAGTGCCTCAGCTTCGAACGGTAGGGCTCGGGGAAGAGGGCGAACTCCTCGGGGGAGATGCGCCAGTCCACCCCTTCGGTGTATTCCCAGATCACGGTTCCCGCAGGCAGGTCGGTGGCGGCGAACAGCCCGACTCCGGCGATCCGGCTCGGCGCCACGAAGGTCGGCACGCGCAGCATGCCCAAACGCTCACTAGGCTCCCACCTCCCTCGCAGAGGTGGAGCCTCTGGGCTCCGACGGTCTCGGAGACCCGGTCCAACGAACGACGCCGGCACCCCGCGAGGAGGGGGTGCCGGCGGCCGCTCTGAGGTAGCGCGGTATTGAATACGTAGCGTCCCGACCGTCACCCTTCAAGGGGGTCGAAACCGCGAAGCCCACGGCAACGGCCGGGGACGACCGTCACGGTGGTCCCCCCCGGTTCCACTCGCCGACCGGACGGACGTCGTCCCGGAGGGCGTCCTCGTCGATCCAGGTGTACGGCCCGAACGGCCTCCGACGCGGCCACACCTCGTCGAGGGTCTCGGCATCCCACACGGTTCCGCCCTTCACCACCCAGCGGATGGCCGCCGTGGTCCGGATGTCCTCGAGGGGATTCCCTTCCAGCACCAGCAGATCCCCGAGCTTTCCCACACGGATCGAGCCGAGGTCCGCCTCGACACCGAGGAAGTGCGCGCCGTGCAGGCTCGCCACCCGCAGCGCGTCCATCGGGCCGAGCGCGGAGGCCGCCATCCACACCTCCCAGTGGACCGCCAGCGCGTGATGTTCACCGTGCGATCCCAACGCACCATACCCGCCTTCGGCGAGGATATCCGACAAGCCCTGCGCGACCAGAGGGTAAGCGTAATCCGTCTCGGGACGCAGCACGCGCCGTCGCAAGTGTCCGACGTTCTGACGCCACGGCATCCAACGCCGCTGCTTCGGGTCCCTCCAGACGTCGGTATCCGCGAAGAAGAACTCGATATTGTGTTCTGCGGGCCCGGCCACGACGAACGTGGGCGAGTAGACGATGCCCGCCTTCCCGAAGAAGCGGGTGGCGTCCGAGAAGAGGGGGATGTAGCTGAGCGAGTGCTCCCAACCCGTCTGCCCGTCCATGATCATGCCGAGGTTGTAGAACAGGTCTCCGCCCTCGGC
>QJYK01000077.1 GCA_003248075.1 Gemmatimonadota bacterium
ACGACGGCCGTTGACGCGTTCTCATGCGCTTGGGACATTGCTTCGTGCAGCTCCAGCCTGGCTTCGAGCGATTCCGGGAGTACGCCGAAGACGCGCGGGTGGTCCCCGTCTGGAGGGAATTCCTCTTCGACGTGGACACCGCCGTCACGGCGTACGCCAAGCTCGCGCGCCCGCCCTTCGGCTTCCTCCTCGAGTCCGTGGTGGGTGGTGAGCAGTGGGCGCGCTACACCTTCCTCGGCACCCGTCCCTCCTGCGCGTGGCGTCTGAAGGGCGGCGCGGTCTCGTGGTGGACGCCCACGGCGGGCTGGGTCGGGGTGGACGTCGCTGATCCGCTCGCCGATCTCGACGCACGCCTGGGCGCACGAACTCCCGCGCGTGTTCCGGGCCTGCCCCGCTTCTGGGGCGGCGCGGTAGGGTACTTCTCCTACGACGTGGTGCGCCACATCGAGCGCCTCACGGAAGGGCCGCCGGACGACCTCGGGCTGCCCGATGCGCTGTTCGTGTTCACGGATGTCGTGCTGGCGATCGACAACCTGCTCGGGCGCGCGAAGGCCATCGCGGCCGTCGAGATCCCGGCGGGAGCCTCCGATGAGGAGCTGCGCTCGCTGTATGAAGCGGCCGATCATCGCACCCGCAGCCTGATCGACGAGCTCGGTCGCGCTGCGCCCCCTGCACCGCTGACACTGGCGGATGAGCCGGACACGGATCCGCCCTTCGAGTCGTCGTCGACGCGCGCCGAGTACGAGGCGGGCGTGGAGCGGATCCGGGAGTACATTCGCGCGGGGGACGCCTTCCAGGTCGTGCTTTCGCAGAGGCTCGGCGTCGAGCTCCATGCGACGCCGTTCGACCTGTACCGGGCGCTCCGCACGCTCAACCCCTCGCCGTACCTGTACTTCCTCGAGCTCGACGGCGTGTGCCTGGTCGGCAGCTCACCCGAGGTGCTCGTGCGAGTGGAGGACGGCACCGTAACCGTGCGCCCCATCGCGGGAACGCGGCCACGCGGCCGGACGCCCGAAGAGGAGCGCGCCCTCGCCGGGGACCTGCTCGGCGACGAGAAGGAGCTCGCCGAGCACCGCATGCTCGTGGACCTCGGTCGCAACGACGTCGGACGCGTAGCGGAGTACGGGACGGTACGCGTCCCGGAACTCATGGTCGTGGAGCGCTACTCCCACGTCATGCACATCGTGAGCCAGGTGGAGGGTACCCTGCGGGGGGAGCTGGGCGCGGTGGATGTCTTTCGGGCGTGCTTTCCCGCCGGGACCGTGAGCGGCGCCCCGAAGATCCGAGCCATGGAGATCATCGACGAGCTCGAGCCCGTGCGACGCGGCACCTACGCGGGTGCCGTCGGTCACTTCAGCTACGGCGGCGGCTCGATGGACACCGCCATCGCGATCCGGACCGTGCTGGTGACGGGCGGGAAGGCCTACGTGCAGGCCGGCGCCGGCATCGTGGCCGACTCGGACCCCGCCACCGAGTACGAGGAGACGCTCAACAAGGCACGGGCGCTGCTGCGGGCGGCGGCGATGGTCGGGCGCTAGCCCGTCACCTCGCGCACCGGGGGCCGCGCCAGAACCGACCCCCGTCCTTACCCAAGCTTGCCGTACAGGATCGCCAACGCCCCGATCCCCTTGTGGAACGCGTCCAGCGGGAACCACTCGTTGGGCGCGTGAAGGTTGCACCCGGGAAGCGCGAAGCCCACGAGCAACGCCGACGCCTTCAGCTTCTCCTCGAAGTCGACGACGATCGGAATCGAGCCGCCCTCACCCTGGAGCACCGCGCGGGTGCCGAACGCCTGCTCGAGGGCCTCGGACGCGGCTTCGACCAGCTTTCCCTCCACCTTCGCCTTCCATGGACGTCCGCCGTGCAGCTCGACGAGCTCGACGGTAACGCCCGGAGGAGACACGCGCGCAAGGTGCGCCTCGAGCAGCTTCTTCACGCGCTCGGGGGTCTGGGACGGCACCAGACGGAAACTGACCTTGGCCATGGCCTTCCCGGGCAGCACGGTCTTCGCTCCTTCTCCCGTGTAGCCGCACAGCATCCCGTTCACGTCGCACGTCGGCCGGATCCACAGCTTCTCCAACGTGGACCAGCCCTTCTCGCCCCCGAGCGCCGCGACCTTGAGATCCGCCTTGTACGCCGTGTCGTCGAACGGCAGAGACCGAATCTGGTCGCGCGTCTCCTCGTCCCACTCGAGGACGTCGTCATAGAAGCCCTCGATGGCTACGCGCCCGTCGGCATCGTGGAGGGACGCGACGATCTTCGCCAGCGCGTTCCCGGGGTTCACCACGGGTCCGCCGAACTGGCCCGAATGGAGGTCGCTGCGCGGCCCGCGCACATGGATCTCGAAATAGGCCAGTCCGCGGAGCGAGAAGAGGACGGACGGCATTCCTGGGGCGTACATGTTCGAGTCGGATATGACGACTGCATCACAAGCGAGCTCCGCGGCGTTCTGCTCGACGAACGGGACGAGGTTCGCCGACCCGACCTCCTCTTCTCCCTCGGCGAGGACGATCACGTTCACCGGGAGCGACCCCTGGGTCGCGAGGTGCGCCTCCAGCGCCTTCACGTGCATGTAGAGCTGCCCCTTGTCGTCGGCCGAGCCGCGGGCGTACACGCGGCCGTCGCGCTCGGTGGGCTCGAACGGCGGAGAGGTCCACTCCTCCAGAGGCTCCGGCGGTTGCACGTCGTAGTGCCCATAGATCAACACCGTGGGTGAATCGGGGCCGGCTCCCCGCCAATGCCCCAACACGACAGGGTGCCCCGGCGTCTCACGTAGCTCCGCCTCCAGACCCGCGTCCCGAAGGCGCTGTGCCAGCCACTCCGCCGCCCCGCGGGTGTCCGAGTCGTGCTCGGACTTGGCGCTGACGGATGGGATGCGCAGGAAGTCGTACATCTCGGCCCGGAACCGACTGGAGTTCTGGTCGATGTAGCGCAGGATCTCGGACATGGGTGCAACCTTTTGGACGCCCGCTCGTTTCTAAGAGAGTGTGCGGGGTGGTGGGGACGGGTGGACGAGTTGGGTTTCGGAAGCTCTCCTCGCTCTTCGCCGAGCGACGTCCGGACTCGTTTGTCGCCGGACGGGGGGGCTGGTCACCCTCCAGACAGGACCACCGGGGAGGGGTTCCCCACGGTGGACGCTGGAAGCGAGGCGTCGGTTCCACGGGGCCGGCGCCTCGTCGCGTTTCGAGGCGGTCCGTCGCGGGCGGGAATCACCCGCTAAATCATGCCCCGGATGCCCCAACGGTAGACGAAGGTCATCAACACCGAGAAGGCGGCGGCCGCCCCCATGCCTCCAGGGCTGATGGCGAGTGGCTCGTAGAGCTGGAAGATGCCCACTCCGAGCATGCCGCCGATGACGGCCGCGAACGACCCGAGCACCATGAGGATCGGGGTGTGCCCCGGAGTCTCCTCGGGGCGCTTGATGAACACCTTCATGGCGAGACCGATGACGGCTCCCATGACGATCCAAATCCCGATGCCGATCCAGTTCTGCATCTTCGGATTCGCCTTCTGCGCTCTGTGGGTCGTGACGGACGCGAAATCTACCCGAACGGCTCCGGAGCGGCCACCCTGGCGCCCGACTATTCCCGCCCCATTCGACGCTTGAGCTCTTCCAGTCGCGCGTCGAAATCCACCTCGGGGGGTGGTGGCGTGTAGTCGTCGTCGAGACCGTCGAGGTCGATGTCGTCGAAGGCCTCGGCCGCCTGCGCGCGGGCGTCGGTCTCTCCGATCTTCTCTGCCATGCGGTCGAGCTCGCTGAACAGATCGTCGGCCGCACCGATCGATTCGCGGGCACCGCTGCGACCGGCCGTGGCGGCCAGTGAATCCCGCTTGGATTTCGCCACCTTGAACTTCTCGACCATCTCGTCCACCTCCTTGCGGCGGTGGGCGAGCTCCTCGCGCAGCGCGGTGGCCTTCTGTTCCAGGATCCGCACGCGCTCCTCGCGCTTCGACGCATACTGGGCGGCGATCTCCACCGTCTCGGCGTCCCCGATGTCCTGGGCCATCTTCCCGCGGCGGCGGGCGGTGGCGAGGTCCTTTTGCTCGCGGCTCACCTCGGCGCTGGCTCGAGCGATCAGGTCCTCCAGCTCGCGAACACGGACCTTGGCATCCGTGATCTCGTCGCGCATCCCGACGAGCAGGCGGTCCACCGATTCCGGCACCTCGTCCCGTCCGAGCTCCTGCCTGAAGTTGTCGATGGCTTCACGGAACGCGTCGCGGAGATTCTCGAACATGTGACCGACTTCCTGGTGGAGCCACGTGGCCGCACGAACCCAGCCGAGTGAAGCGTTCTCCTCGGCCCGGCAACATAATGGTACGGATATCGGCCGGAATCAGTTCATGTGCACCACGACGTCGGCGTCGACGACGCGCCGTCAGTTGAGGAACGGCTCGATCCGTTGAGCGAACGAGTTCCTGGCCCGGTGCAGGCGGCTCTTCACGGTTCCGAGATTCACACCCGTGATCTCGGCGATCTCCTCGTAGCTTTTCCCCTCCAACTCGCGCAGGCGGAACACGAGCCGGTGGTGCTCGGGAAGCTCCTTTACCAGGTCCTCCACCAGTCGACGCAGGTACCGCTTGCGGTAGAGGTCGTCCGGGCGCATCGAGAAGTCCTCGAACTGCAGCGGACGATGGTCGTCCTCCCAGTTCCCCGTGAGCCGCTGGAAGAGCACTAGCGGGCTGCGGGATCGGTTGCGGAGCTCGTTCTTCGACAGGTTGCTCGCGATGGTATACACCCAGGTGGAGAACTTCTTCGAGGTATCGAACCGATGGAGGTGGCGGGTGACCCGGATGAACGCCTCCTGAACAAGATCCTGGGCCCGATCGGGGTCGCCGGTCTTCCGGGTGATGAAATGGATCAGGCGGTCACGATAGCGCTCGTACAGCTCGCGGAAAGCGCCCGCGCGCCCGTCCAGATGAGCGGTCACCAGCTCCTCGTCAGTCAGGTCCGTCAAGGGCCGGGAGGCGAGCAACTGCTGGACCTTCTCAGGATGAGCATCGACCATTGCAAACTCGCTCTGGGGCGATCGTTGCACGGAACGAACGGCGGTCATGCCCGAACACCGCACCGCCCGCTCGAAATCTGGAATCATTCTCGTTTCGAGATTGAAATATGTCCGAACCGAGAAGCGCGTTCAAGGACCGGAGGTCCTCCCGAGCCGCCGTTGCGGACCCCGGCAAAGCTAGAAGGTCGGGATGCTGTCCGCCACCGATCTGAACGCCCGATGAGCGCCTCGCCCGCCGACGCTCAGACCGGACGCGCATCGAAGCCCACCAGGACACTGCCCTCGGAGATTCCCTGGTACAGCGCCGATTGGGACGGCGGCGGGCGATCCCGCGAGGTGAGCGCCTCGGCGGCTGCCTGCTCGACCTCCTCGGTCACGGTGGCCTCGATCTCCGTCAGGGTGTCCGGGGGCACCCCCTTGTCGGCGAGCCACGCCTCGAACAGCCCTACGGGATCCCGCCTCCCCCAATGGGCAAAGAGGTTCGGGGAGAACGTGGCCCGAGCCTCGCGCTCGTCGTGGGTGGCATGGCCTCCCATCCGGAACGTCTCCGCGACGATCACGCCGGGGCCGTCTCCCAGACGGCACCGGTCCGCGGCCAACCGGGTCGAGGCCAGCACGTCGAGGACGTTGTTTCCGTCGCAGACCCAGCACGGTAGGCCGTACATGTCCGCCCAATGGCGTAGGTCTCCCGTGCCGTGTTGGTCGGTTCGAGTGCCCAGGGCCACCTGGTTGTTCTGGAGGACGAAGACGCCCGGCACGCCCTGTGCAGCCGCGAAGACGAGCCCCTCGTGGCAGGCGGCGGTCCTGGTGGCCCCATCTCCGACCCATGTGAGGGCCACCCGGTCCTCGGCGCGCATCTTGAAGGCCAGCGCGACACCCGCGATCACGGTGACGCTCGTCCCCATGTGACTGATCGGCTGGATGACGCCCCGCGACAGGTCGCCGATGTGTAGGTCCCGACCAAGGCTGGGCGAGTCGGCGGTGGCGAGGTACCCGCGGAACATGTCCGACATGGGCATGCCCATCATGTGCAAGGCCCCGGCGTTCCTGATCATAGGCGACACGACGTCCCGGTCGCGGTCCAGCGCCGCGACGCTTCCGACCGTCACCGCCTCCTCCCCGGTTCCCAGCCAGGCCTTGGAAATGACGCCCGTCCTCACCCATCGCTTCAGGCCGATGTCGTGCAGCCGGGTCCGGAGGAGGTCCCGGTAGAGCCCGAGAAGCTCCGGGGTGCCCAGGTCGTCGATGATCGCTCGTCGCTCCGGGTCGCCGGCGATCCGATCGGCGAAGTCGCGAACCAGGTCCGGATCGGGGGACCAGTCGACGTACTCGGGCGGGTCGAATGCCGGGTAGCGCTTCATGAATGCCGACAGGATGGCAAGAGAAAGAGGCGGGGGAGGCAAAGGGTCTCAGTGGCACGAAGTACCAGCCCCCCCAGGGTGGCCACGAGATTCCCCTTCACACTCACCCCGCCTCGTCCTTGGCGGGCTCGCCATCTCTATATAAGCCCCCGCGCCTACCGTGTCACCTGTTTCATCACCGGCCGGCCGGATGGGCCCCCCGCGGGGCTCGTTGCCTGAGCACCGGCGGCTGCCGAGATTAGGCCGGACTCCGCCCGACCCGCTACGGCTCCCTTGACCGCATCGACACCCTCCACGGCCGACCGTCCTGCCCGCCCGCGGGTCCAGGCGCTGGTCGCCCTGCAGCTCCTGGAAGTGCTCAAAGCCCAGGATGCGCCGCCGGAGGTTCTCGAGGACGAGAACCCAACGCACACGATGCCGCGCAGGCTGGGCTTGAGCAACGTGGTCGACCGCCAGATCCGGCAATACAAGGAGGACGCTCGACGCCGAGTCCGGCTCCCCGACGCCGAAGTCCGCGACCTGTTCAGGCTCGTGCTGCGCCGACCGGACTCCGAGGACGTGTTTCTGGAGCTGGGCCGTGTTCTCGCGGACGCCAAAGACGCTCGTCCATGGAGACGCAGGCTGCCACGTGGCCTGGCCTATGCCATGGCGCGCCGACGGGTCGCGAAGCGCCTGAAGGCATTGTTCGGCCGACGCGTCGGCGGATTCGGGCGCGGGAGCTTCTCGGTGGAGGGGCGCTCGCTTCCCTTCATCGAGGCGGATCCCGGGGGAGATGCCTGCCACCTGGTGTCCGGACTGTGCGAACGGATCCTCTCCGCCGAATCCGGGTCCCTGGCGAAGGTGCGCCACACGCTGTGTCAGGCGCGTCGGGACGATCTGTGCCGCTGGGAAGGGGAAATCGAGGGTGGGGAGGCGCAGGCAGCCGGAAACCCCGACCCCGTGGAGGGGTAGGCGCGCTTCTTCGAGAGCCGCGAGACTCCTCAGACTGGCAGTCAGGACATGGTCGACGTGGGCGACACCGCACCCGATTTCACCCTTCCCTCCGATACCGCAGGGGACGTCACCCTTTCGGCGCTCCGCGGACGCAGGGTCGTCCTGTATTTCTATCCCAAGGACAACACGTCTGGCTGTACGACCCAGGCGTGCGACCTCAGGGACGCCTCACCGACGATGGAGGCCGCCGACGCCGTGGTGCTGGGGGTGTCCCCCGACTCGGTCGCATCACACGCACGCTTTCGAGCGAAGTACGGCCTGAACTTCGTTCTTCTGGCCGACGAGGCCCACGAGGTCGCCGAGGCCTACGGAGTGTGGAAGGAGAAGAGCCTCTACGGCCGCAAGTACATGGGCATCGAGCGGAGCACCTTCCTGATCGGTCCGGACGGCAAGGTCACCCACGCGTGGCGGAAGGTGAGCGCTCAGGAGCACGCGAAGCTGGTCGCAGACGCCCTCGGCGCCTGACCTGAGCGAGCGCCGGGCGGCGGACGCCCCTCAGGTGAACAGGGCGCGGTGGACCTTGTAGGTGCAAAGGTCTTGGACCACGAGCCGTCCGGCGCCGCGAGCCTCGGAGGCCTCCCGATCTGCCCGGATGCCCTCCTGGAGCCAGATCGCCGGGCGCTCCGGACGGGAAGCTGCCTGCTCCAGGAAGTCCCCGGCCTCCGCGGAGGGCCTGAAGATCACGACAAGGTCCACCGGGTCGTCGACTTCGTCGAGGGAAGCCCGCGCCTTCCTGCCCAAGAGTCGATCCGCGTGGGGATTGACCGGAACGATCTCGTAACCGTGCGCCGCGAGGTAGGAGGGCACACGCCGAGCCGCCTTGTGTGGGTGGCGCGAGAGGCCCACGACCGCCACACGGCGCATCGTCTCGAAGAGACGCTGTAGGTCCTCGGCCGTCGGGTTGTGGCGGTCCGAGCTCTCGCCCAGGAGCAGGCGCACGGCCTCGAGAGGGTCCATGGCGGCCGACGATAGGAGGCAGGCGGGTGGGGGAGCAACGGTGTCGGTTGCCTCGACCCCGTGATCCATGCGAACATCCTGCCCGAAATGCGCCCTCCACGGCGAGGGCGCGGGAGATCGAGGGAAGCGAAATGGAGATCGCAATCGGCGTGGTCGCCGGGTTCGTCCTGGGCGTCCTGGGGCTCGTGGTCGGCCGCTCCCGGGGCGCCGCCGCGGCGCGGCGTGAGGGTCGCGAGGAGGGGTACGCCGAGGCCAAGGCGGAGACGGAAGCGCGTATCCGGGCCGCGGCGGAAGCGGTCTCGCGCGGCCGGATCCCTACCGACGCGCCACAGGGGAGCCCGGAGTCGGAGCTGGGCCGCGCCCTCGAGGCCGGTTGGGCTCCACGAGAGGTCGAGCGTGAACGGGCGCTCGAGGAAGCCTTGGCCCGGCTGACCGGCTTCCTCGATCGCGCCGTGCGGGCTCCGCTGTCCGATATCACGGACCAGACGAGCGCCGAGGAGCTGCGCGAGCGCATCGCGCGGGCATTGGGCTCGCTGGAGGACCTGGATTTCTTCCTGGTGGAGCCGGCGCTCGACGGCAGGAGTCGGGACCTCCAGTCCCTGGTCCAGCAGGTCACGCACGAGTTCGCGCAGGATCAGGGGGTCATGGTCCGCGCACGCCTCGACGACAGACCGGTTCGCGCCGTGGTCAACGACCAGGCGTTCCTGGACGCGCTCTATCTCGTGCTGCACAACGCGGGGCGCTTCGGGCAGGCGTCCACCGTGGACGTGACGGTACTCGCCGAGGGCCCGCGCGCCGTCGTCCGCGTCCGCGATCGTGGGCCGGGGTTCAGCCAGGAGGCGTTCCGTCGTGCCTTCGACCCCTTCTACTCGACGTCCGACGAAGGTCTGGGGCTGGGTCTACCCCACGCGCGCAAGACGATCGAGCGGATGGGCGGACGGATCGAGTTGCGCAACGCTCCCGATGGCGGCGCGGAGGTCGAGCTCTCCTTTCCCTCGGCCTGAGGGGCCAGCCGGGGCTTCCCGGCACGCGCGGCGCTCCTGTCGGGGGGTACTCCCCTTTCTCAGCGACCTGCTAGGCGACGTATCCGAAGATCCGGTACAACATCAGGTAGACGACCAGCCCGGTTACGGAAACGTAGGCCCAGATCGGGAACGCCCATCGGGCGAGGCGGGCGTGGGCCGAAAAGCGCCGGCGACGGACCAGCCAGAGCAAGCGGATCAGGAGCGGGACGACCGCCACCGCCAACGTCATGTGGGAGAAGAGAATGGTCAGGTAGGCCACCTTCGCCACCCCGCTCCCGGCGAACGTGTGGGTTCCCGTGAACGCCACGCGGGTCAGGTAGAACACCAGGAAGAGCGCGGAGGCGCCGATGGCTGTCACCATCGCGGCGCGATGCCGGCGCACCCTTCCCCGCCTTATGGCGAGATAGCCGAAGAGAAGGGCCAGCGCGCTCGTCGCGTTCAGGGTCGCGTTCACGAGCGCCAGCGCGTCTCCGAGCGCCGACCGATCCATGATCCGTTGCCGGTCCGTGCTACGCCGGACTGGCCGCGCCCTGCTCGGGTCGGGGCTCGGCGGGCACAGTGGAAGAGGCCAGGGACGCGAGGTGGACGAGGGACGCCAGCAAGGAAGCGGCGATCAGGGTGTGCAGCGACACGGGCACCACCGCGAGGCCCGTGAGCACCGAGACGACGCCCAGCGTCAGCTGGATGAGCGCGAGCCCAGCTGCCCCGGCCGCCCAGCTTCGGGCGGCTCGTGGGAGGCCCTCGCGGGCGGTCCACCACGCCAATGCGATCGCCGCCAGCACCACCGCGACACCCAGCAGGCGGTGGAAGAAATGGATCGCGATCAGCTCGTTGCCCAGCGGCGGGACGATCCGCCCGAGACACAGCGGTACGTCGGGGCACGCCATGCCCGCATCCATGTGGCGAACCAGACCACCCAGGACCGACTGGGCGAACACCAGCCCCGCGACGAGCGCTGCCCGGAGGCGGGTTCGTGAGGCCGCGAGGGACGGCATCTCCAAGCGGGCACCCGAGGTGACCGAGGCGAGTACGGTGGCCAGGCTCAGGAACA
>QJYK01000280.1 GCA_003248075.1 Gemmatimonadota bacterium
CTTCCGACGCCGACCCCGGCGAGTTGTGGGGCAGGGTCCGGGACATCGCCGACACGATCGGCAGGGAGATGGGAGAGGAAGCCGTGGACGTCCTCGAGCGCTCGGGTCAGCGTGCCTGGATCAACGAGATCGGGATGGTGTCGGTCGCGCTGGATGCCGATCCGGCGTAACAGACTTCGGAGTCTTCGCTCCTTTCCCAGCGCCCGACGAAGCGCGTCCCGACAGCCTCTCGAGCCGGACGGCCGCCCCGGGGTGGGGGCGGCCGTCCCGCCCAGCTCGTGCTCAGCCGCCCGACGACTGCGACCAGGGGGGCACCACGCCCAGCGAGCGGGCGTAGGCGATCATCTGACCCAGGTGCTCGTGCTGGTCGGCGGTGAAGATCTGGTACAGCCGCGACACGGTCTGCTCCTGACCGAACGCCATGACCTTCCCGGCGGCGAGCTTCGACTCGGCCTCGTCCAGGACCTTCTTCTGGTAGGCGTACGACGCTTGCAGATGCCGGACGACCTCGGCCTTCTCGGTCACCTTCTCCAGGTTCGCGAGGATGTCGCGTCCCTCGCCCATGCCGAGGTCGGCGGGCGGAGCGGCCCCGACGGCCATCGGCATCCAGTAGTAGTTCTCGCTCGTGACGTGCATGAGCGCCTCGGACACCGAGCGGACGCCTTCCGACGGGCGCCAGCCGTATTGGTCCTGTGGGATGGCCTCGGCCAGCTGGACGAGCTTGGACTCGACCTCCGTCATGTCGGCCAGGTACTCGGCCTTGAGCGTGGCGGGAGTGATCGACTGGGCGCGCGCCCCGCCGGCGGCGAGCGCGAGCAGCGCGAGGGTGGAACCGATTCTGGACATGAGCCCACCTCTGGAACGGATGTAGGACCGACGTGCATCATCCGATGCGCCGGCCGATTCCTTTCAGTCGGGGGACCCCTGCACCGGCTAGAAGGACTCGAAGTCGTCCTCGCCCAGCCTGTCTCATGGGGCAGCTCCGGCAAGGACCGAAGCCCTACGGAATGGGCGCTCGCGCCGCGCAGCTCACCAGCTTGCCCTGGTCCTTGCCCGTGATGATGCCGGCCTTGAACAGCTCCTTGGCGAGGGCGGTGACACGGCTGACGAATTGGCCGTGATTACGTGCCTCGGCGCCCAGCTCGGCCACTCGGTCACTGATCCGTTGGCCACCACCGACGTCCACATTCGGGACCTGGCAATAAAGGCCGCCTATGTCCACCTCATCTCTGACGGTGACGGTGTGGCTTCGCGTCAGGGTGAGCCCTTCCACGGTGTACGCCAGCGTCACGAGGACCGTCTGGTCCCCGAGAATGGCCAGCGGTGTCAGCGTGCCCGACGGCGAGATCGTGGCGATGGTTTCGTCGTCCACGCTCCACGCTACCGCGCCCGGATCGCAAGGCTGCGTGACAGCCGCTCCGTCCTCCCAGACCTCGGCGGAGCATTCCAGTGTGGCTCCCTCTCCCTCCCAAGCGAGATCCGGAGCCGCGAGTCCCAGCGCCATGAGCCGACTGACCTGGACCGTCGTGTACTCCGACCAAGGGGAGGGAGCGGCAAAGTCGTCTCTCACGCGGGCTCGGATATTGTACGGTCCCGTCTGTTGCCAAGTGAGGGAGAACGTGTCCCCACCCCAGGCGGTTTCGTCGGGGCCGGGATAGTAGCCCACGCTCCCGTTCGGGCTCTGCACCCAGAGCTGGTACTGGACCGGATTCCCCTCGAAGTCTTCACCATGTGCTACGACATCGCTGGTGAGGTTGACCGAGATGAATGCGGGCGCTGACGGCTTCTCCAGGACTTGCGCCGGGAAGTTCCAGTTCAGACCAACCCACCTCGTCATGCCGCCCAGGGAATACGACTGGGTCTCGACGCTGAAGACGTCAGCCAGAACGCAAAAATCCCAATCCACCTTGTCCTTGCTGAACTCCGCGTCCGTCGTGATCTGGAGCTGCGCCCCGTTCCAACCTGTCTGGAAGACGGCCAAGGCCTCGGAGTACCATGAGCTCCTACCCACCGCACTGGGCGCCGAGAACGACCAGACGCAGAAGGGGCACGCTCCGGTGGTATAACTGGGCCCACGGAAGAGCTCACTCCAACTCGCATAGTCGTCGAGCATGCTCGAGTGGTCCTCGGTCGTCACGTCGGCATTGTAGTAGGTCGTGGAGAAATTCGCGTTGACGCCCACTGCTCCGGTGTTGAGATCCGCTCCGATACCCACGCTGACGTACTGCCCTCCCTGAGTCCCCGTCGGAGCGTATTCCAGGAGGTCGGCTCCACCCGACCGTTTGATGTCGAGTTCGCGCGAGCTGGCATACCACCCGACGTAACCATCATCGCAATAGCCAGTCGTCTCCTTGTAGTCCGCGTCGCGGGCGTTGGCCTGATGATGGGTCTTCACGTACGCGAGGTAGAAATCGCGGTCTGGATACCCGTCGCGAATCTTGTAGAACTTGGCCGTGACGGTGATTACGTTGGCCTGCTGATTGGGACTGATGTCACCTTCCCAACCCGCCTTGCCCTGAAGGAAGTAGGTCCACTCTCGGTCCAGTGCGGGCAGGGACACCCAGTCGTTGGCGGCGAGCTGGCCGGTGGCGTTGATCCCCGTCACCTCTCTGACTGCCGGAGTGCGGGCGGGTTCGTCGAAATCCGGTCGGGTAACATCGGTAGCGTCGGCGCAGCCTATGAGCGCCAGCCCCCCCAGGCCGAGAGAAGCGATATTCCTCATTACTGCCTCCTAGAAGCTTGGCCTCCGAGTGGGCTGAGTCACCTCAGGGCACTGGTCGTCGCACGGGGCAGTCTGGAATCGGAATCGCTCGCGTTCGCCGGACGAGACGAGACAGGCTCCCGGTATAGCGGCCGCTCAGGACTCACGAAAGCGGCACCCGGGCAAAGTCCATGCCTCCAGAGAGCTGGACCGGCACCCGAGCGCCCTGCCTTTCACGGGGCGGACGGTCGGTTTCGGGACGGCGCGCATCCCCCGGGAATCCAGGGTCGAGACGCCGCAAGTCGTCTCAATAGGAGACGGTTTGTACCTGCTGAGCAGTGAGGCCGCGCCGCTGGCTCGCCCCGCCATGGGCCTCGACCAGCAGCTTTGGGGTGCCCTTTGGGCCACATCCCGCGTGCAGCGACTCCCCGAACCCTCCTCGCGAAGGGACGGAGCTCCAGAGCGACGTCTTTACATTTGTATTCGCATGTAGTTAATCTCTGATATACTTGGCTCCGTGGGCTGGATCGTCACCTGCCGGGGGACGCCCGCTGAGCGCCAGTGAGGAGGAGCATGTCCGACGCGTTCCTGGCCGAGTTCGAGCTCTACGTGATGTTGGCGGTGGCTCGTCTGGACGACGACGCATACGGCGTCACGATTCGACGGGAGATCGAGGAGCGCACCGGGAGGCCCGTGTCGGTCGGCGCCTTATACGCCACCCTGGCCCGACTCGGTCGGAAGAAGCTCATGACGTTCGAGGCGTCCGCGCCACGTCCGGTACCGGGTGGTCGGCACCGCAAGTATTGCCGGCTCACCCCCGAAGGGCGACGGGCCCTGGCGCACTCTGCCGGGATGCTGGCGCGCATGATGGACGGCATCGAGCTCGCACCGGGAGAGGGGGAGGCATGAAGGGCAAGGGTGGGACGGGAAGCGGCGACGCGTCTCGGCCGCCGAGGCTCGCTCGGTGGCTCGTCTCGCACTTATCTCCCGCCGAGGATCGCGCGTTCGTGATCTCGGACCTGGCCGAGGAGTTCGAGGACAAGGCCAGGGCGCAGGGACGCCGTCGGGCGGCGTGGTGGTACCGCCGGCAGGTGCTCGGTTCCCTGGTCCCCTGGGTCGCCCAGAGGGTGCGGGAGGCGGTCAGCGAGATCGCCGACTCCCTGGGCGGCGGAGTGCCGGGCTTGTGGGCCGACCTCCGCTACGCGGTCCGGCGCCTCGTGGCCACCCCGGTCCAGGTCGTGGTCACCGTTCTTTCCCTGGGGATCGGGATCGGGCTCACGACCGGGGTGTTCGCCGTCGCCAACGCGTTCCTGCTCGAGTCGCCCGGAGGTCTCACCGACACGGACGGGCTGGTCGCCCTCTACACCAGCGATGAACGTGGTTCGCTCTACGATGCCAACTCCTATCCCGACCTCCAGGAGGTGTCCCGCCAGGCCGACGTCTTCCAGGGCGTCACTGCCATCCGGCCGGGGGTGGTGCGCTGGACGGACGGCGAGGCGTCGCGCCGCATCATCGTGGAGATCGTGGACGGAAACTTCTTCGACGTGCTTCGCATCGAGCCCGCGCTGGGCCGGACCTTCGTGCCCGAGGAGACCGTGCTCGGGAGTGCCGAACCCGTGACGGTCATCTCCTACGAGCTCTGGCGGACGCGCTTCGGCGGCGCTGCGTCGGCTCTCGGCGCGACCCTTCGCCTGGACGGTAGGGACTTCACGGTGATCGGCGTGGCGCCGGAAGGGCTGCTCGGCCGCTTCCTGCGCCTCAAGGTCGACGCCTGGTTGCCCCTCGGCCTCCCGGGAGGGATCTATCACGCGACGCCCACCGAGCTCACCGAGCGCGGGGCCCGGGAGTACCTCGCGTACGGCCGCTTGAGGAAGGGAAGGTCGGTACAGCAGGCCAATGACCGGTTGGGCAGCCTGGCCCGGAGACTCCGGGACGAATACAGCGACGCCTGGACCGACGACCACGGGGCGGCCCGCGTCTTCACCGTTCTGAGCGAGAAGGAGTCACGGGTGCGCCCCGACATGAAGGCGGCGCTGGCGGGCGTGTCCATGTTCCTGTTGGCAGGGGCCACCTTCATTCTGCTCATCGCGTGCATCAACGTGGCCGGGCTCTTCCTCGCTCGAGCGTACAAGCGCCGGCGGGAGCTCGCCGTGCGTCTGTCCATGGGAGCCGGTCGGGGGCGCGTGACGCGGCTCCTTCTGGTGGAAGCCTCCCTCCTCGCCCTGATGGGAGGAGGCCTCGGCCTCGGTCTGGCGAGCGCCTCGGCGCATTATCTCGCAGCCTTGCCGCTTCCCATCGACGTTCCGCTGGCGTTCGCGGTCAACGTCAATCTCCGCGTCCTCGTGTTCGCGCTCATGACCGCACTCGGCGCATGCCTCGTGTTCGGGCTGCTCCCCGCCCTCGGGGCGTCCCGCACCGATCTGGTCACCACGCTGAAAGGCGACGGAAACGGAGCGGGGAGGCGCCGCTTCGGCGTCCGCGGGGCCCTGGTGACGCTCCAGGTCGCGGGCTCTCTGGTGTTCCTCGTGGCCACGGGCCTGTGCCTTCGTAGCTCCGGCGCCATCGCCGCCTTCGATCCCGGCCTGGATCCCGATGGCATCGCGGTGGCGTCCTGGCGCGAGCGTGCCGACGGGATCGATGCGGATGCGATGAGGCAAGAGGTGCTGGGTCTCGCCGACCGGCTGGCGGCAAGCCCTCGGGTCGCCGACGTCGCGGTGGCAGCGGTGCCCGAGCTTTCCTCCTGGGCGGACTTCGCGACCGCGAGGGTGGACGTCGACGGGTACGAGCCTCCGGCAGACGAGGAATTGGTCATCCGCTACAACACGGTGACGCCGGGCTATTTCGAGATGCTCGGCGTGCGTCCCCTGCGTGGCCGGACACTCTCACCCACCGACGTCGCCGGGGCGCTGGAAGTGGCGTTGGTGAACGAGAGCTTCGTGCACGCATACTGGCCGGGCCAGAGCGGCCTGGGCCGGGGCTTCACCGTGCTCGAGACGCGCTCGTTCGGTAAGCCCGCCGCGTCCGTGACGAAGCGCTACGAGGTCGTCGGCGTCCTGCCCGACATTGGTGCCTCCCCCGAACAGAGGGGGGCTCCGTACTACTGGACATCCTTCCTTCAGGACGCCTCTGCGATGGTGGTCTTCCACGTTCGTGGTCGACCCGAGGCGGCAGCGGCGGTGCCGGAGCTCCGGCGCATCGTCCAGGAGGATCCCACCGATGTACCGCTCGTCGCGGCGCAGACCTACGTCGGCCTTCTGAGCTTCGACACGCTGGGCCGGCGTCTGGCCCTGAAGGCATTCGCCTGGAGCGGTGCCTTTGCGCTCCTCCTGGTCATCATCGGGATCTACGGCATGATCTCCTTCGCGGTCGGGCAGCGGATGCGTGAGATGGCCATCCGGCAGGCGGTGGGCGCCGATCGGGGAACCGTTCTGCGCTCGGTGGTCATGGATGGGATGCGGCTCACGGGGATCGGGTCGGCGCTCGGCCTGGTGGTCGCGCTCCCTCTCGCCGTGCTGGCGAGGAGTGCGATCTACGGTATCAGCCCGATGGATCCCCCGGCGGTCCTCGGCAGCCTGGGCGTGCTCACCGTGGCCGCGCTCACCGCCACGCTGCTGCCGGCCCGCCGGGCAGCACGGGTGGATCCCGTGCGACTCCTGCGAGAGGAATAGGGGACGCGGAAGGGTGGCTGGGTGTGACGCGCCTCGGTGTCGCCGGTCGGCGTGCCCGCTACCTGTCAGGACTCCGGACGGACCCGCACGCCATCCCGGATCTCGTCCGACGGGTACAGGACGACCCGTGCTCCCGCCTCGACCCCCGAGAGGACCTCGGCCGCTTCCCTTCCACGGTGTCCCACGTCGATCGGCCGCAATCGTGCCCGGCCGTCTTCGACGGCGAAGACGGCCCACCCTTCCCCGTCACGGAACAGCGCGCCCAACGGCACGGCGAGCACGTCGTCGGACGCCCAGACGACGAGCGCCGCCTCCACCCGGAACCGGTCTCCGAGCAGCGGGGCCCCCTCCGGGAAGCGCACGACGACGTTGACCCGCTGCTCCTCGACGCCGAGCGGGGACACCTTGGTGAACGCGGCCGGCTCGATGGCGTCGATCGCGCCGCGCAGTGTGTCCGCGTCACGCGCCGCGGTCACGAGCACCGGAGTCCCCAGGGCGAGAAGCCCCACGTCCTCGCTGAGCACATCCACCACCACCTCCAGGTCGTCCGTGTCCCCCAGCTCCAGGATCGGAGCGCCCGCCCCGACGGCGCGCTCGCACTCCTCATAGAGGCGCAGGACCCGACCCGACGCGGGTGCGCGAAGCTGGAGCGGCTCAAGGCTCGAGCCGCCCATCGTCTCCAGCACCGCCGCCCGCGCGGCGCGCACGTCGTGCGCGGCCGCCTCCGCGAGGCTTTGGGCTCGCTCGAGGCCCAGCTCGGCCTGCCGTGCGGCCGCGCGCGCCTGGTCCACGCGCTCGGCCGGGAGGAACCCCTCGACGGCGACGCGCTCCAGGCGCTCCAGATAGCGCCGGACGTCGTCGCGTGACACCTCCGCCTGGGCGACGGCGGCGTCGGCCGCCGCGCGCGCGGCCTCGGCCGCGTCCAGCCGACTCGAAGCCTCGATCCTTCCCCGCGTGTCGAGCGCAAGGGGATAGACGCGTGCGATCACCTCACCACGCTCCACCAGATCCCCCGGCTCGCACTCGAGCCGCTGGAGCTGCCCGGCCACGGGCGAGGAGACCAGATACCGCTCCCTCACCCGGGTCAGCCCGTCCTCCTCGATCGTGACCGTCACCGGCTGCCGTGTCACGACCCCGACCTCCACGGTCGCCGGATTGGGCCTGAGCGCGACCCACAGCAGCCCGCCGCCGAGCAGCGCGACCCCACCCCCGATCCATCGGCGCCTCTTCGTCCTCATGGTCTCACTCCCGTGTCTTCAACACCGCTATCAGATCGAGGCGGTCCAGTCGCCGGCGTACGAGCAACCCGGAGAGCACGGCGGAGACCACCACTACGGCGATCGCGCGGACGTACGTGCTGGCCGTCACCACCACCGGCATGCTGAACAGGTCGGATTCGAAGCGCTGGATCACGAGCCACGTGAGGAACCATCCCAGCAGCACGCCGAGCGGAAGCGCGGCCGCGACCAGGATCGCCTGCTCGCCCAGGAGCATGCGCGCGACCTCACGCCGATCGAAGCCGAGCACGCGCAGGCTCGCCAGCTCGCGACCTCGCTCCGAGAGGGAGATGCGGGTCTGGTTGTATACGATGGCCATGACCAGGGCCATGCCCAGAACGAGCGTAGAGCCAAGCGCGATCGCAAAGCTCTGCTCGATCGTCTCCCTGAAGCCGCGGATCGTGAGCTCCCGCACCTGGATCCCCGCCACGGAGGGCGAGTGCTTGAGTGCCTCGTAGACGGCTGCGTCCGCCGCCTCGTCGATGCGGAGCCACGCCCCCGACGCCGTCGGCCCCTCTCCCAGCATCCTGTGGAGTGCCGCCTTCTCCATATATCCCCCACCACCCATCAGCTCGTCGATGACGCCTGCGACGCGAACGTCATGGACCCGGCGGCGCCCCTCGACCACCTCCATGCGGACGCGGTCTCCGGGCTCAGCGTCGAGCTTCCGCGCCAACAATGCGCCCAGCACGACCCCGTCCGGCGTCGGCCGATGGACCACGGAGCGCGCGTCTACCATCCGGCGCAGCTTCGTGTCGACGTCGAGCCCGAGGATGACGCTGCGCTCCTCACGCGGACCGTGGGAGAACCGCACGGCCACGGTCCGGAACGGCTCGACAGCCAGCACGCCCGGCATCCGCGCCAGCGCGTCCTCCGCGTTCCCCGAGCGCGTCTGATGGAAGTAGACCGCGACGTCCTCCCTTTGGACCCCGTCGAACTGCACCCGGGCGATGGTGTCGATCGCGTCGAACATGGAGAAGAGCGCCCCGAGGATCCCCAGGGACAGCCCGATCCCAGCGACCGTCGACAGAGACTTCAACCGCGTCCGCGACAGGTTGCGCACGATGATACGGCCCTCGGCCGAGAGCGCGCGCCAGAGCCGCGTGCGCTCCAGCGGTCCTTCCCGAAACACCGGCGGTGCGGGGGGAGCCATGGCGACGGCCGGGTGGAGCCGAGTTACGCTCATGGCCGCCCCCAGAGCACCCGTCACCCCGGTGAGCATCGCGATGCCCAGGCCCACCCCGACGACGCCCGGGTCGGGCGTGAAGCCCACCTCAGGGAACTGGAAGAACTGCGCGTAGACCACGGCCATCGCCTCCGCCATCCACAGGCCCAGCCCGGCGCCGACCAGCGACCCGAGCACGACGGGGATGAGCGCGAGCTGGAGGTAGTGGAGGGCGAGCGCCGGGGGCGTGATACCGAACGCCTTCATGAGCCCGATCTGCTCCCTCTCCATGCGCACGATGCGCAGCAGCGTCGAATGGAGCAGGAACGCCGTGACCACGAGAAACACCGCCGGGAAGAACGAGGCCGTGATCGTCGTCTCGTCGATCTCGCCCTCGAGGAACTCATGCGACACGTGGAGATCGCGGCCGTAGGCCCCCGCGTTCCCGTAAGGGTCGAGCAGCCGGTCGAGCGCCGCGATCACGCCGGCCTCGGAGGCCCCGGGCGACAGGTCGACCACGAGATCGTCGAACGCGCCCTCCATCTCGAAGGCCGTCTCCATCGCGGAGCGACTCATCCAGAGTGCCCCGAACCGCCGGTTGTCCGGGAAGATCTGTCCGTATCCGCTGATCTCGTAGATGAACTCGGGCGAGAGAGCCGTCCCGACCACCGTCAACGACTCGAGCCGTCCGTTGAGGATGGCGCCGAGGCGGTCGCCGACGCGCAACCCGTTGGCGCGGGCGAAGGCGACGCTGAGCACGACCTGGTCGCGCCGCCCCGAACTGGGTAGCCCGCCCTCACGAAGAGCCAGGCGGTTGAGCGGGGGCTCGCCCGCGTCCGGGAGCGACACGAGGCGGCCCGTGGCCGGCTCTGCGAGCCCCGGCACGTCCAGGAGGACGTCCTCGACCAGCCGGGGGTAGACCGCGGCGACCCCCTCGACCGCCGCGACCCGAGGCTCGAGCGAGAGCGGGGCGCGTGTCACGTGGGCGAAGACGTCGCCGAAGGCGTACTCCCGATAGTACCGCTCCTGCCCACCGCGCAGGTACCCGTGCATCGAGCGCAGCATGACGAACACGGACACCCCGCACGCGACGAGGACCAGGATCGCCGTGAGCTGACCCTTCGCGTGGACGGCGTCCCGGAGCACCTTGAGGTGGAGCGTCCTCATCGGCTCACCATTCGATGTCGGCGGGGGACGCACGCACTGCGTTGCGCTCCTCACGGACGATGCGTCCGTCACGCAGACGCAGGATGCGGTCGCCCAGTGCGCCGATCGCTGCGTTGTGGGTCACGATCACGGTGAGCGTCCCCGTCTCACGGTTCACGCGCTCCAGGACGTCGAGCACGATCTTGCCCGTCTCGTAGTCGAGGGAGCCCGTGGGCTCGTCGCACAACAGGACGTCCGGTCGCTTGGCGATCGCTCTTGCGATGGCCACGCGCTGCTGCTCCCCACCCGAAAGCTGCGCCGGGAAGTGGTCGACGCGCTCGGAGAGCCCCACGAGTCCCAGGGCCTCCAGCGGGTCCATGGGGCGCTCGGCGATCTCCGTCACCAGACGGACGTTCTCCGCCGCGGTGAGGCTTGGAAGCAGGTTGAAGAATTGAAAGACGAACCCCACGTGCTCCCGTCGGAAGCGTGTGAGCTCCGCTTCGTCCGCGGCGCTGAGGTCATGGTCGTGGAATACGACGTGTCCGGAGGTGGGCACGTCCAGGCCCCCCAGGATGTTCAGCAGCGTCGACTTCCCGCTCCCCGACGGGCCGAGTACCACGACCATCTCTTCGGCCCACAGGTCGAGGTCCGTGGGCTCGAGCGCACGCACCTCCACCTCGCCCATGACGTAGACCTTCGTCAGGGCGCGCGCCCGGAACACGGGTCGCGCCGGCACAGCCGGCGGCCGGAACTCGAGCGGAGCCTGCATTCGGACCTCGACCATCCCCCGACCCCGGGGTGTGGAGGCGCGGCAGGTCGGGCGCCGGAGGTCGGCGTGGGGTCGCAGCCGGCCCGCCGAACGCCCGCCCGGTCCATGCTAGCTGGACCCGCGCCACCTCGTCTGTCGTCCGATGCCGGCTCCCCGAAGTGGGGAAAAGCCCGTCCGGCGCGCAGGTCCCGTAGGACCCGACGCGGACCAGCCTCTGTTGTCCTCCGTGGCGGACCCCGTTACGGTGCCGGTTCCGGACGGGGCGCAGCCCGACATCCCTTTGGAAGTCGTGGTCGAAGACCTGGGAAACCGAGGGGCTCTGGTCTCGACGGGTAGCCTCACGAGTGCCGATCTCCTCCGGAAGAACAGCTCCCCTCCCCGCCGGTTCCACATCGGAGCGTAGGCCCCGTCGGACGCGACTCGTCGCGCGTCGGACACTCGATCCCCTTCGACGCGCACCACATGGATCTCCCGTCGCAAGCCGTCCCACTCGCCGAAAGCGATCCACCTCCCGTCGGGAGATACCGTCGGCAATGAGTTGCCCAGGCCCAATCCGTCGCCGCCGGGGGTATCGGCCCCTCCGCTGGCGACGTCAAGGCGCCACAGGGGAATCGAGGCGGTGGTGAGCCTGTTGTTCGTGACCTGCCCGTCGGGGATCGCCGTTGTCTCCGCGAGGTAGAGCGTCCGACCGTCCGGCGACCAGTCGGTGTTGAATGGACCGGAGCGCCGGACCACCAAAGAGTCTCGCCCCGTTCCGTCCGCGTTCATGCGTCGGAGTCCATCTCCCGTTACGGCGATCCGCCGCCCATCCGGCGACCAGGACGGGGTGCGACCCTGGACCGGCAGCTCCTGCATCGAACAGTCGCCGAGGTCCAGAATGCCCACCGCCGCGCCTACCAGATCGACCGCCAGCGACCGGCCGTCGGGAGAGACCACCGCGTCCTCGCCTGCGACACCGCCGCACCCGGGCTCCTCCCGGCCCGGCCGGTCTACCCAGACCAGTGACGAAACGCCCCACCCTCCGCTGAGATGGACGAGGGTTCCGTCCGCAGATGCCCGGTACCCACCGCCCTGTGCGGGTTTGGGGATGTCCTGTTCGACGAACCCCTCCGCGAGTCCCGTCAACGCGAGCCGACTGAGATCGAACGGAGGATGCCGATCACGGAGCCGGGCGTGCCGACCCCGGCTGCCGCGCGAGCGGCTCAAGAGGCGCCAAACTCGCAAGCCGAGTCGCCCCGGGAAACGGCGGACCGTCGGGCCGTCGAACGGGCCGAGAATGAAGGGATGCCCACGCGTCGAAGGTAGATTCCAGCACGGCAGCAGCGGTGGCGCGCGCAACGCGCACTCGGCCTTCCGCTAGCCAGAGCGGTGGCCCGTCCTTTCTGAGCGACGGCGGCGGATTCCGGTTGGCGAGGGGCCCGTGACGGAGAACCGGGGAACGCGAAGAGGTGACGATGTTCGCCGACGGAACCACGCCCAACACCAGATCATGGTAGCTTCAGGAGGTTGTTCGAACGAAAGGAACGCGAGGAAAGACGTGCGCGGAGCCTTTTGGATTTCATTCCTGATGCCGCGGAGGTAGCATGGGGAGACGAGCGAACTACGGCTTCGAGAAGCGACAGCGAGAGCTCAAGAAACGGAAGAAGAACGAAGAGAAGGCCGAGAGAAAGCGCCAGGAGGCCATCGCCCAGGAAGAGCAGGAAGGTGCGGACACGCCCCTCGAGGACGCGTCCGACCACGACTGACCAGGCCACGCTGGCAGCCGCTCCGGTCGATCCTGCCGTGATTCTCCCGGTTGTCGAGCGCGCAGGGGTCCTTGAGCCTGGCGCCCTTCAGCGCCGTCGCGGACTTCCGTCGGGCTGACTGCCGTCCGTCCCGGCACGCGGCCGATGTCCGGCAGCTTCGGGGAAGACGCTCGCCTCCACCCAGTGTTCCACGTGGTCGTCCACCAGCGGAATCCACGGGTGCTCCTGCTCCATGCCGTCGAGCGTCACGCGCGTTTCGAGGCTCGCGACGGTCCCGCCGAGGGGGACCTGGGTGACCGCGATATGGTACACCGTTTCCCGGTAGCGGTAATGGACCTTGAATCCGCTCCAGTGCGCGGGCAGGCAGGGCGCCAGGTGCAACCTGTCCATGTCGAGGCGTAGACCCAGCAGGGACTCCAGGATCAGCCGGTACATCCATCCCGCCGACCCCGTGTACCAGGTCCAGCCGCCCCGCCCCGCATGGGGCTCCACCGCGTAGACGTCGGCGGCGACGACGTACGGCTCCACCTTGTAGGTCTCGACGTCCTCCGGGGTGGCGGCGTGGTTCGCCGGATTGATCATGGTCGTCAGCTCCCATGCACGCGGCCCGTCGCCCAGTGCCGCGAACGCCATGGCGGCCCAGACGGCGCTGTGCGTGTACTGTCCCCCGTTCTCGCGCACGCCCGGCACGTAGCCCTTGATGTAGCCGGGTTCCACGTCCGAGTGATCGAACGGGGGATCGAGGAGCTGGATGAGCGCGTGCTCCCGGCGCACGAGCCTTTCGTCGACGGCCTTCATGGCCAGGCGCGCGCGCTCGGGATCGCCCGCCCCGGAGAGCACGGACCAGCTCTGCGAGATCGCGTCGATCCGACACTCGACGTTTTCCGCCGACCCGAGCGGCGTGCCGTCGTCGAACCAGGCGCGACGATACCAGGCGCCGTCCCACGCGCGCTGCTCGACGGCCTCCCTCAGGCGCGCACCCTCGGCAGCGCACCGGTCCGCGAAGGCCGGATCGCCGTGTAGTCGTGCGATCGCGGCGAACTGCCGCAGGACTTCGAACTGGAAGAAGCCCAGCCACACGCTCTCCCCCTTGCCCCCGGCGCCGACACGATTCATGCCGTCGTTCCAGTCGCCGGAGCCGATCAGCGGCAGGCCGTTCACGCCGGATACGAGCCCGCGTCCGATGGCACGCACGCAGTGGTCGTAAAGGCTCTCGACGGACGCGGACACCTCGGGCAGATCGTAGTACGAGTCGTCGTCGGCTCCGAGCGGGCGCCCATCGAGGTAGTGGACGGGCGCGTGCAGCACGCCGGTGTCGCCGGTGCCGAGGACGTAGCGGCAGGTGGCGAGGGGCAGCCACAGGTAGTCGTCCGAGCAATGCGTGCGCACTCCCCTACCGGACGGCGGATGCCACCAATGCTGGACATCCCCTTCCGGGAACTGGCGCGCCGCGCACCGGAGGAGGTGGTGGCGCAGGAGCCCGGGCTCGGCGTGCAGCAGCGCCATCGCGTCCTGGAGCTGGTCGCGGAAGCCGAAGGCGCCGCCCGACTGGTAATAGCCGCTGCGGGCCCACAGGCGGCACGCCAGGGTCTGGTACACGAGCCAGCCGTTGGTGAGCACGTTGAGTGACTGGTCCGGTGTCTCCACCTGCACCGCGCCCAGGGTGTGGTTCCAGCGCTGCCAGACCGCGTCCAGCGCCCGCTGCGCTGCGTTGGGGCCACGGAAGCGCGCCACCAGGTGGTGGACCTCCTCGCCTCCCGGCGAGCCCCCGAGACCCAGCCGGAAGGTGATCTCGCGTTCTTGCCCGTCGGCCAGATCGAAGGCGACCCGGATGGCCGCACAGGGGTCCAAGGCCGCGCCCACCTTACCGGAGAGGCCGGTCCGAGCCATCGCGGCCGGACGCTCCAGGCTGCCGTTGCGGCCGATGAAGTCCCTGCGGTCGCAGGTCGTGGTCCGGCGCGCGTCATCGACGTCGAAGAAGGCCACCCGGCCCGGGAATTCGGTGTTGTAGGCGTTGCGGGCGTAGATCGCACCGCTGGCGGGATCGACCTCGGTGGTCACGTACCTGGCCGAGTTCGCCGGGAGGTCGCCCAGCACCCACTCCACGTAGCCCGTGGCGGAGAGCCGGCGCGGCCTTCCGGACAGGTTCTGCACCCTCAGACGCGACAGCTTCACCGCCGCGTCGTGCGCGACGTAGACCCACAGCTCGGAGCGGATGCCGGACTCCGTGTGCTCGAAGACGCTGTAGCCGAAGCCGTGGCGGCTCACGTACGGGGTCGCGCCGCGCCGGGGGAGTGGCGTCGGTGACCAATACTGTCCGGTCTCCTCGTCGCGGACGTAGAAGGCTTCGCCGCCGCCGTCCGAAACGGGGTCGTTGTGCCAGGGCGTCAGCCGCAGCTCACGGGCGTTCTCACCCCAGGTATAGGCCTGACCGCTCTCCGAGACGACGCTCCCGAACGACGGATTGGCCAGGACGTTCGCCCAAGGGGCCGGCGTGAGCTGTTGGGGCGTGGTCGTGATGACGTACTCCCGGCCATCCGGGGTGAACCCCCCGATACCGTTGGAGAGGATCAAGTCGCGCCCTGGCACCTCGAAGGCCGCGGACGGCTCGGGGGCGGGAGACCGGCTCGGGACGAGTCGTGGCACCCGCGGGTCCACCGGTCGGGGGCGGTCCAGCTGTTCCAACAGGCTTCCTCGCGCGTCGGTGAGGATGACCCGGGCCACCGTGAGGAACAGCGTTCGGTCCTCCTCCGAGATCTGCTCCACCGGGCGGACGAAGATGCCTCCCGGCCGGTCGATCACCTGGGCCTGGATGCCTCCCGCCACCAGGCCCAGGATCCGGTCCTGCAGCGCCTGCCGGTAGCCTGCGCGGTCCTCGTTCCAGATCACCAGGTCCACCGACAGTCCCTTCAGGCGCCAGTAGGCGTGGGCCTGGATCAGGTGCCGCGCCAGCTCGAGGTTGGCACCGTCGCTGATGCGCAGGAGGACGATCGGCAGATCTCCGGAGATGGCATAGCCCCAGAGGTCCGATTGCCCGCGACGGTTCTTCACGAGCTCGCTGCCATCGGCGCGCATCGCGGCATCGGCGTAGAGGACGGAGCTGGCCAGACGCGAGTAGAGCCGGGCGTCCGCCTCGGTCGCCTCGATCTGTCGCAGCACCACCCGGGCGTGGGTCCAGGCCAGCTCGAAGACGCGGTCGGCGAGGCGACGGTCCTGGTACTTCTCGACCAGGCCCATGGCCTCGTCACGGCTCCTGCCGATGCCGTAGACCAGATCGATGGTGGCCGATTGGTCGGGATCGAGCGTGATCCGACCGCGTATCGCCACTGCCGGATCCAAGACCGAGCCTTCGCTTCCGGACAGCGTCCCTCCGGCTTCCATCGCCAGTGGGGCCGCCGGAGTACGGGTCCGGCCGATGAAGCGCGAACGGTCCGTCTCGTAAGAGAACTCACCGGCGTCCGCGTCGTGCACGGCCATCACATGGAACATCCAGGGCGTCGCTTCCTCACGGGAGCGGGGCCGGCGCGTGCACAGGATGGCGCGACGTTCAGCCACGATCTCGGTCTGTACGAAGAGGTTGCTGAACGCCGGATGTAGCGTGTCTGCCGCGGGCTCGGCGAGCACGACCTCGGCGTAGCTCGTGACCTCGACGGCGCGGCGCTCCGTCGACCGGTTCGTGATGTGCACCCGGCGGAGCTCGATGTCGTCCTCGGGCGAAACCACGATTTCGGTGCGCGTCTCGAAGGGGCCGTCCCTGCGACGAAACTCCGCTCGCCCTTCCGAGAAGATCGCTTCGTAGTCATCGGCGTGGCGCGACATCGGCTGGTGTGCGATGGTCCAGGTCGAGCCGCCGTACAGATCGCGCAGGTAGCAGAACGTTCCCCAGGGGTCACGGGTGCCGTCTTCGCGCCAGCGGGTGACTGCCAGGTCGTTCCAGCGGCTGTATCCACCCCCGGCATTCGTGACCATGACCTGGTATCGGCCGTTCGACAGCAGCTGGACTTCCGGGATCGGCGTGTCCGGGGTGTTCAGAACCCTGTGCGGCATCTGCAGGGCATCCGCGCCGGTCTGCAGGCCGGTGCGCTCGGGCGTATGCGGATAGATGGCCGAGGCCCTGGGGATCCGCTCCTGGAGCAGCGGTACTGTGGCCCGGAGCAGGGGGTCCGACTCGAATCGCACCTGCATGCGGTCATCCAGCAACGCGGAGGCCAGGGCGAGCAGACTCATCCCCTGGTGATGAGCCATGTAGGAGCGGACCAAGGCGTGGGACTCCCCGCGTTGTCGGCGAGCGGGCGTGTAGTCCACGGCTTCGAAGAAGCCGAGCTGTCCTTCGGCCCCCATCGCTGCGAGGGCCTGGAGGTTACCACACGCCGCGTCCGGATCCACCATCAGCGCCAGGACCGAAGCGTACGGGGCGACGACGAGATCCTCCGCAAGCCCACGCTTGAGTCCCAGGCCCGGCACGCCGAACGCACGGTACTGGTAGTTGAGCGCTGCGTCCACCGTGTTGTAGCCGGACTCGGACATGCCCCAAGGCACGCCGCGCTGCCGGCCGTACTCGATCTGCCCCGCTACCGCCGCGCGAGCCGTCTGGTCGAGCAGCGTAGATGCGTAGGTCGGCATCACCAGCTGTGGCATCAGGTATTCGAACATCGAGCCGCCCCACGACAGCAGAAGGGGCTCCCCGGCAGCGGTCGTGAGCAGACGCCCTAGCGCGAACCAGCTTTCCTGGGGTAGTCGCCCCTGGGCGATCGCGACGAAGACGCAAAGGCGTGCCTCCGAGGCCAACAAGTCGTAGAAGCCTGCGTCCCGCCGTCGCTCGTCGACGTTGTAACCGATGCTCAACAGACGCGAGGTCTTGTCGTACAGGAAGTCGTATTCCACGTCCGCGAGTGCGGCGGCGTCTGCGACCAGCGCGTGGATGGCCGCGATTCGCTCCCGGGCCCGTGTCCTGCCCTGCTCCACGAGACGGCGCCGCTCCGCCAGGCGTTCCGCCCGGGCGGCCGTCGCTCCGTCGCCTCGCTGGCCGGCGAGCGGGCCCGGGGGTGTCGGATCGAGTCCCGCCAGGTCGCGCAGCGTGGGGATTCCCAGGGGCTCGGCCAGGCCGTCTACCGCGTCCGACGGGTCCGAAAGGCCGGCCCACGGCGCGAGAAAGTCGATCTCGTCCCGCGTCGCACCACATTGCCGGGAGAAGGCCCGGGCCCACTCGCCCGTCGGGCTCCCGGGCTCAAGTCCCTGGCTCGCCGCGATTTCCTCGGCGCGGGGCGCCAGTCCCTCGACCAGGCGTCGCGCCGCTGTGAGCGTGACCGGAGGGGCGCGTCGCGCGGATTCGAGGTCCTCGCGGAGGCGCCTGATCGCCGTGCGGGGGTGGCCCTGCGCGCCCTCCTCCTCCAGGACCGAGAGCGTATCACCCAGGCCGTCGAGCCAACCCGGCTCCAGGATCGGCCGGTCGAGCAGCGCCATCAGGCCGGGACGTAGGGTCAGCAGATGGCCTGCCAGGTTGCCGCTGTCCACGGTGGAGATGTACGCCGGGCGCAGCGGCTGTAGCGATCGCGTATCGTACCAGTTGTAGAAATGGCCGCGATGTCGTGCCAGCCCCCCCATCGTCTCAAGGGCTCGGGTCGTCCGGTCGAGCAGCTGTCCGGCCGGGATGTACCCGAAGTCGTGGGCGGACAGATTCGCGAGCAATGCCAGGCCCATGTTGGTCGGCGAGGTACGATGGGCCAGGGTGGGGTCACGGCTTTCCTGGTAGTTGTCGGGCGGCAGCCCGTGGTCGTCCTCGGTCACGCATTGCTCGAAGAACGCCCACGTCTTGCGGGCGATCCGGCGCAGGAAACGCGCCTGTTCGGCGCTCAGACGGGGCCGGCGGCGGATGAGGGGCAGGCTGAGCCACCAGGCGAGGACGGGGGAAGCCAGCCAGAGGAACAGGATGGGTCCGGCCACGATCAGGGCCGCGGGCCGGAGCGCGGCCGCGACGATCGCTGTGCCCACCGCGAGCACCGGCGCGAAGGCCATGGAGCGAATCGTGCCGCCGAGACCGGCGCCAGGCGAACGCTCGGGTGCGCCCGAGGGACACCACTCCAGCAGCCGTCTCTTTGTGAAGACCAGTCGTCCGAGCGTGCGCAGGATCGCGTCGAGACTGTACCAGGCCTCGTGGGGCAGGAACACCAACGCGGAGCCGACCTGTAGGAACCGCTGCGCCGCGGCGTCGGCGGCGGTCGCGAGGTGCTGTCCCGGGCGCATGTCGTCCGGCTTTCGCAGAACGTCCGCCACGGCGGCCAGTCCGGGTGGAATGAGGAGGATGCCGAGCACCACCAGGGTCCAGAACCACGCCGAGGAGAAGACGGTCCAGCCCAGGAGCAGAAGCGACGTCAACGTCGCCGGAACGAGGCTCCTGCGCAGGTTGTCGAACAGTTTCGAGCGAGAGAGGCCGGAGAGCCCGGTGCTCTGGACCCATCCGTGCGGGCCGGGCACCCGCGGGAACAGCCAGGGGACGAGTTGCCAATCGCCACGGATCCAACGGTGGCGTCGTCTGACGTCGGCGGCGTAGTCGGTGGGATTTCGCTCGTAGAGCTGGACGTCGCTCAACAACCCCGCCCGGGCGTAGCAGCCCTCGAGGAGGTCGTGGCTCAATATGCGGTTTTCGGGAAAACGCCCCCTCAGCGCCTGTTCGAAGGCGTCGACGTCGTAGATCCCCTTCCCGATGAACGAGCCCTCGCGGAACGCGTCCTGGTAGACGTCGGAGACGGCGCGGGTGTAGGGGTCGATGCCCGGGACGCCAGCGTGCAGGAGCCCGTAGCGCGACGCATCCCCGCCCAGCAGACTCGCGCTCACACGGGGCTGGAGAATGCCGTAGCCGGCGCGCACCCGATTCAGGTCGGGGTCGTAGACCGGACGGTTGAGCGGGTGCGCCATGGTGCCGATGAACTCGCGGGCGGCGTCGCGTGGCAGGTCCGTGTCGGTGTCCAGAGTGATCACGTACTTCACGCCGGTGAGCGCCGCGGTGTCGCCCTCCATCACGGAGAAGGCGTCCGTGTCGCCCCCACGCAGCAGCCGGTTCAGGTCCCCCAGCTTGCCACGCTTGCGCTCGTAACCCATCCAGATCCGATCGTGGGGGTTCCATCGACGCGGACGATGAAGGAGGAAGAAGGAATCGTTTCCGCCGTCCGCGTATCGAGCGTTGAGCGTTTCGATGCCCCTGCGTGCCACGTCGAGCAGCGGCGCGTCCTCGTTCAGCGTTTCCTCGGCCGCGTCGGAAAGATCGGTCAACAGGCCGAAACGGACGTTCCCGTCGCGGTTGGCGAGAAACGCGACCTCGAGCGACTCGAGCAACCCCTCGACGCCGCCCGGGTTGGTGAGCATGCTCGGGACCACCACCAGCGTGCGCGAATGCGTGGGGACGCCCTCGGAGAAGTCCATCCGCGGCAGGGGATGGGGCGGAGCGATCAGCGTCGCCAACCAGTTCACCGTCGCGACCGCGAGCTGGCTGGCCGCGAGCAGCGCGAGAATTCCCATCGGCACCAGCGCTCCACGGGCCACACCCTCCCACCGAGCCGCGACCAGCAGACCTCCGGCCAGCACCAGGGTGATCAGGGTGATCGTGCCCAGATAGAGGAGCAGCGGAGCTCGTCCCGCGGCCTGCTCGAGGCGCGCGCGCATGCCGAGGCGTTTCCCCGTGACCCTCTCGAGGTCCCGGAGACCCTGGTCGATCAGATGGAATCCCACATGCGCCGACCTGTGGGTGCTCCCGCTACGGGCCGCTGCGTCCTCCGCCAGCCCGATCGCTCGATCGGCCACCGCGGTCTCCGCCAGCCCGCTGGCCCTCGCGACGGCTTCGACCACGTGGCGGTACCGATCCCGGGTGGCGAAGTCCATCCCCGCGTAGGCCCCGGCCGGGTCCGTGCGCAGCGTCTGCTCGACCGCGCTCATGGTTTCAACGAAGTCGCGCCAATCCATGGTCGGGAGGAGCCTCATGCTGCCGATGCTGTTGCTGACGGAGACCTGATCGGCGGCCTGCTGCTGGTTGCCCGACTGAACGAGCCGCTCCGTGCTGAGCCCCGATCCGGCCAGTCGCTGCTCGATCCAGGTCAGTGGCATGGCCAGAGCGGGGCCCTGGCCGTGCAGGCGGCGCGCCAGCTCCGACACAAACGGCGTGGTCATGGGCGGATCCGAACGGGCCATGTCCGCGAGCACCAGAACCAGGCTCTTCGGATCCCGGTGGGCGATCTCCCGCAGCTCGCGGGCCCACGCGACCGCTACGTCGCGGTCCCTCCTGCCGGCTGCGATGCGCATCGCGACACGGCGCAGATTCTCGATGAGCGCCAGACGGAGCATGATGGGGATCGCCCACAGCTCACCGAGCATGAGCGGAGTGACCGACTGGTACGCCGCGACGAAGCGCCTGAGACTCTCGGGATCCACCCGCCCGTCGCCGTGGGCGATCGTCTCGAGCGCGATATCGTAGACGCGAGGCAGCCCCGCCGACGGCCCTGTGGCCAGCCGCGGCAGGTCACGACTGTAGCCCTTCGGCAGGTGACGCCTGGCGGTACGGATCTGCTCCTCGACCAGGTAGACGTTGTCGAGCAGCCACTCCCCGGCCGGCGTGATCCGGTGGCTCGCCGCGACCGCCTCCGTGAGCTGCCTGCACGTGTCCAAGAGGACACGCTCGTTCGCGGCCAGACGCGAGAGGAGTCGGTCCGGGACGGGCTCCGCGGTCAGACCGTGGCCGGAAGCGAGGCGGAAGCCGTGCTGCTCCATCTGCAGCGTGCTGAACAGCTCGGCGCGCAGCGGCGGCTCGTCGCCGACCGGCTCGCCTCCCTTCCACGCTGGTCGCACGCGATCCTCCAGACCTCTCGGGCCACGGCCACGGTTGCGCCACACGGCAGGACACGGCGGTGACGGTCAGGAAGGATAACGGAAAGAGGTGGGAGCACGCGGATGCGCTTCCACGGTCGGCTAAGCGCCTACGGCTGTCGTCACGGCATCGGAGTCGGTTCCCATTGGCGCGTGGACACCGTCTCAGCGCGGCCGTACCATCCAACTTCACCTCCAGGAGGCACGGTCGATTCCTGGGTAGGCTGACGGCTCGACCTCGTCCCTCCGGTAGCCGGCGAACCACGGCATGGATCACCGTTGACCCCCGGGAACTGGTACCGACTCGACAACGCGGGACGCGTCTTCGCCGCGCTGGCGTCGGCGCGTAACACCACGGTCTACCGGGTGGCCGTGGTTCTTCGCGAACCGGTCGACCAGGGGGTGCTCCAAGCCGCCCTCGTGCGGCTCATGCCACGCTTCCCCTACCTCCGGGTCCGCCTGCGTCGTGGGCTCTTCTGGCACTACCTCGAGGAGATCCCCGGGGCCCCCATTGTGCGGATCGAGCGGCGGGCGCCCTGCCGGCGCATGACCCGCGCGCATGACGGTCCGTGGCAGCTCCGCGTGCTGATTTACGACCGGCGCATCGCGGTGGAATGCTCCCATGCCCTCACCGACGGAGTCGGGGCGATGGGCTTCCTGCGTGCCCTTCTCGCCGAGTACCTGGCGGCGCGCGGTGTGGCTCTGTCGAACGACGGATCGATCATGCGAGCGGGGGACGAACCCCACCCGGAGGAGGCCGAGGACGCCTATCGTCGCTTCTAC
The DNA here is from genome assembly GCA_003248075.1 of Gemmatimonadota bacterium. Classification (GTDB taxonomy): domain Bacteria; phylum Gemmatimonadota; class Gemmatimonadetes; order Longimicrobiales; family Gaopeijiaceae; genus SZUA-318. The sequence goes on from QJYK01000280.1 coordinate 22,108, forward strand.
GACCCGAGGGTGCCCCGGCCCCCTCTCGGTGCGCGGGCCCTGCGCCTACAGGGGACCCGGCTCCCGCGCGACGCCTGCCGGGTGGTGCACGGCATCGTGCCGCTCGCTCCGATGCAGGCGCTCGGTCGACAGCACGACGTCACCCTCACCGAGCTGTTCACGTCGATCCTGCTCGCGTCCGCGGTCGACAGCGTAGGACCGGTGCGAAGGCCGATCGCGGTGATGATTCCGGTCGACCTCCGCGGTGTCCACCCGTCTCGCACCATGCGGAACTTCTTCCTCTCGGTGACGGCCGCCATCGATCCACGGCTCGGGTCGTATTCGTTCGACGAGATCGTCCAGAGCGTGCATCACTCGGTGCAGGCACAGGTCGGTGCCAAGAGCATCAGCCGGCAGATCCGACGGAACGTCGGCGCCGAGCGCAACACGCTGATCCGCCACATCCCCCTCGTGCTGAAGGTGCCCGCGAAGCGACGCCTGTACACCCGGATGTGGGGCGCACGCTTCACGACCGTGATGTCCAACATGGGTCGGGTGGAGTTGCCCGAGGAGCTCGACGAGCACGTCGAGCGGTTCGAGGTGATCCCCAATCCCAGTGCCGCCCACGGGATCGGGTGCGCGGTCCTCGGATATCGGGAAGAGCTGTTCATCACCTTCGCGAGCATTGTCACGGGCACGGGTCTCGAGCAGGCCTTCTTCACCCGTCTCCGGCGGATGGGGATCGTCGCGAGGGTGGAGAGCAACTGATGCGCCCCACGGAGGGCCGGACGTGACCTATTGCTCCCGGTGTGGCGTGGAGGTCGGCGAACGCGTGGAGCGGTGCCCGCTCTGCGAAGCGCCGATCCAGCGCCTCGACGCCCACGAGGCGCCCCCGGCCCGTTACCCCGAGGTGCCCCCGTCACCGAACCGGCCCCTCAGGTACGCCGTCTGGGTACTGGCCACGGCGATCATGCTCTCGGTCGCACTCAGCTCCGTGACGCTGGACGTGTTGCTCAACGGGAGCATCACCTGGTCCGGCTATCCGCTGACCGGCGCGGGAGTGGTCTGGGTCCTGATCACGCTCATCGTCACGCTCGCTCGGCGTCCGGTCTTCGTGATCGTGGGTCAGGCGGCGGCGACGGCGGGCTTCCTCTTCTTCACCGATGCCTTCGACGGGAGCATCGACTGGTTCGCCCCGCTCGCGCTGCCCATCGTCGCGGTCGTCACGGGGGCCACGCTCATCGTGTGGCTCGTGGCACGTCGGAGCCGTGGACGTCCCGCCTCCCTGATCGCCGCGACGGTTCTCTTCGCCTGCGGAGCCGGTTCCCTCGCCCTCGACCTGCTGGTCTCCACCTACCTGGGGAATGCGAAGTTGACCTGGTCGCTGGTGGTGCTGGGTGCCGTCGGTCCGCCCATGCTCTTCCTGCTCTACTACCACGCGCGTCTCGGGAGAAGGGTGGACCTCGGGCGGATCATGCACCGGTAGGTCCTGGCGGGACAGCCGAGTCGACGGCCGCCGATGCCCGTGGCGGCGGGAGGATCAGGCCCCGGCCGGTGCCGCGCTCCCCGAGGGCCGTGTGCTCCCGCCCCTCCTTCGCTAGAATCGGCCCGAATCTCCGCGAAGAACCCGAGAGCCACGTCGACAGCGAGGCGTTCCATGAGGCGGTCGCTTTCCGGATATCCACTCGCCACCCTCGGCATCTCGGTGGCCACGCTCCTTACGTGCCGCCCGTCCCCCGCGGTGGCCCAGTCTCGTCCCCTTGCTCTCGAGGAGCTGATCCCCACCCTGGACGGCCACTTCCGGAGCTTCATGGAGGCGCAGCACGTCCCCGGGTTGGTGTACGGCATCGTCCGTGAGGGCCAGCTCGTCCACCTGACCGCCATGGGGGTCCAGGATCTGGAGGCCCGCCGACCCGTCGACGCCAACAGCCTCTTCCGCATCGCGTCCATGTCCAAGGCGTTCACGGCCCTGGCCGTCCTCAAGCTCCGCGACGAGGGCCGGCTCACGCTGGACGCCCGGGCGGAGGAGTACGTGCCCGAGATGCGGGGGTGGCGTTACCCCACCGGCGACTCGCCCCGGATCACCGTGCGGGACCTCCTCAGCCATGTCGCCGGATTCGTCACGGACGATCCCTGGGGCGACCGCCAGCAGGTTCTCGCGGAGGAGGCCTTCACGCGTATGCTGCGGGACGGCGTGCCCTTCACCCGGGCGCCGGGGACGGCGTTCGAGTACTCCAATCTCGGCTACGCGCTCCTGGGCCGGATCATCACCAACGTCTCGGGGCGGCCGTACGACGCATACATCCGGCAGGAGATCATGCGTCCGCTGGGCATGGAGGTCACCGGCTACGACGTGTTCGCCTCCGATGCGAGCCATCGAGCGCTCGGGTACCGGTGGGAGAACGAAGCCTGGGCCCGTGAGCCCGACATGGCCCACGGGGTGTTCGGTGCCATGGGCGGCGTGGAGACCAGCGCCACCGACTATGCGCGTTGGGTGGCGTTCCTTCTCTCGGCGTGGCCGCCCCGCGACGGAGCCGAGGCGGGCCCCGTACGCCGCTCGTCGGTCCGCGAGCTGGCCGAGGGGCTCAACTTCCCGTCCGCCGGGCCCCGACCCGGCTCGTTTCCCGGGACCTGCCCCTTCGCCTCCGCCTACGGGAAGGGCATGAGCGCGGGCGTCGACTGTGACCTCGGCCTCACCCTGGGGCACGGAGGCGGCTATCCGGGCTACGGCTCCTACGTCCTTCTCCTCCCCGAGCACGGGATCGGCGTCTTCGCGTTCTCCAACCGGACCTACTCGGGTCCCTCAAGAACGGTCTGGGATGCGGCAGTGGAGCTGCATCGCGCCGGGTGGCTTACGGGCACCGACGTGCCCGTAAGCGCCCCTCTGGCGTCGGCCTACCGGGCGGCGGGAGCGATGTACGAGGCGGGAGGGCTGGCGCCGGGCCGGGAGCTGCTGGCCATGAACTTCCTGATGGACCGCTCGGAGGAGAACTGGCGGCGCGTCCTGGCCACGCTGAAGTCCGAGGCCGGTACGTGCCGCACCGACGCTCCGCTCACGGCGACGGGCCTGCTCACCGGCACGTTCACCTGGAGCTGTGAGCGGGCGGACGTGCGGGGAACGTTGTTGCTGGCTCCCACGAACCCGCCGGGGATCCAGGCGCTGCGACTCGGGATCGTGGGCCGGTGAGGGATCGCCCCGGCGACGCGGGGAAGTGCTCGCGGTCCCCCATGTCGCTCACGCTCCACGCTCCGCCCACCCGGTGACGCCGATGTCCCGCAGGATGGCCTGGTGTTCCGGCAGCGCCTGGAGCGGCTCCAACCCGGGCCAGCCGTGCGCCGCCCACACGAGCGACGGGTCGCGCCGTCGGACGGCGCCCTGCAGGTGCGCCGCCGCCGCCTCGTGGTCGCCAAGGGCCGCGGCCAGCCCCGCGAGGTATGTAGGGGCGACATATTCGCGGACCGAGCGCGCGGTCAGCTCGTCGTAGATGGACTCCGCGGCCCGCACGTCCGCGTTTGCACGGTGCGTCAACCCGAGGAACATCATGGGAGCCAGCGTCCCGCCCGAGCTCCGCAGCGCGACCTCCCCCGCGGCGACCGCCTCGCCCCATTCGCCCAGGGACATGTGCGCCAGCTGCCGAAGAAAGAGCGTGGGGAACGCACCGGGATCGAGCTCCTCCGTGCGCCGGCACCAGTCGAGGACCTCACGGTCGTGGAAGAGGATGGCCATCGTGACGCCCACCATGTAGGTGGCATACCCCGACAGCGGGTCCCTGGCCCGGCACTCCTTCATGCCACGGAGCGCCTCCTCGGATCGGCCGCACAAGAATCCCTGATAGAAGACGTAGTACCACGCCGCGCCCTGGACGTAGCCCGGGTTGATCTCCAGCGCCCGCTCGAACTCCCGCTTCGCTTCCGCCCAGTTCCACTCGTACATCAAGGCGAACACCCCGCGCGAGGTATGCGACTCGGCGATCTCCGGCGCGAACCGGAGGGCGTTGGCCGACGCCTCACCCGCCTTCGCCCCGGCCACCTCGGGTGGAACCATCGCGAAGAAGCCGAGCATGCTGTGCGCGTCCGCCAGCCCCGACCACGCCAGACCGTACTCGGGATCGAGTTCGAGCGCTCGCTCCATCAGCTGCATCCCCTCGCGGATGGACTCCCCGCGCAGGTACAGCAAAGCCCGACCCTTGAGGTACGCCTCGTACGCCTCGATGCTCGCCGTCGCACGCTGGGCCTTCGCCGCCGCCCCCACGTTCAGCGCCGTCTTCAGCTTCGCGGCGATCGCCGTGGCGATCTCGTCCTGCACCGCGAACACGTCCTCGATCTCCCGGTCGTACCTCTCCGACCACATGTGATAGCCGTCGGTCGCGTCGACGAGCTGCGCCGTGATCCGCACCCGCTGGCCGGCCCGCCGTACCGACCCTTCCAGCACGTGCCGCACTTGCAGCTGCTCGCCGATCACCTTCAGGTCCTGGCTCTTCCCCTTGAACGAGAACGACGACGTGCGTCCCGCGACACGCAGCTCGGCCACGTGCGACAGGGCGTTGAGGATCTCCTCCGTGACGCCGTCGGCGAAGTACTCGTTCTCCGGGTCGCTGCTCAGGTTCGCGAACGGCAACACCGCGATCGACTTCTCCGGGGCGACCTGCGCCGCCGTCGGCTGCGGCGTCTCCGCCTCCCTGAGTGCTACCGCGAACTGGATCCCCGTCTCGAAACGGTCGATGGGCGTACGGGCGAGCGCCTTCTGCACCGAGCGCGCGACCGGACGCGGCACCCCCTCGCGCAGGGCCGTGATGTCGGCCGGCGTCTGGATGAACCGCTTGGCGATCACGACCTGCACCGTGGGTCCGGTGAAGGGCTGCTCGCCGACGAGCATCTCGTACAGCACGCAGCCCAGGGAGTAGAGGTCGCTCCTGCCGTCGATGGTCTCGCCCGCCGCCTGCTCCGGGCTCATGTAGGCCGGCGTGCCCACCGTGGCGCCGGTCTGTGTGAGAGCCTCGGCCTCCACGCCGCCGACCGCCTTCCCGATCCCGAAGTCCGCGACCATCGCGTGCCCGTCGTGGAGCATGATGTTGTCGGGCTTGATGTCCCGGTGCACCACGCCGTGCCGGTGGGCGTAGTCCAGCGCCTCGGCGACCTCCTGCGCGATGCGCACGGCCAGGTCCACGGGGAGGGAACCCCCGTCGTCGAGCCGCTCGCGCAGCGACTCCCCCTGGACGTTGGGCATCACGTAGAACAGGAGTCCGGCCGCCTCGCCCGAGTCGAACACCGGTAGGATGTGCGAGTGCGAGAGTCCCGCGGCCAGGCGGATCTCCTGGAGGAACCGCTCCGCCCCCACGGTCTGCGCCACGTCCGGGCGGAGCACCTTGATGGCGACCTCCCGCTGATGCTTGAGGTCGCGCGCCCGGTAGACCGTCGCCATCCCGCCCTGGCCGATCTCGGCATCCACCGAGTAGCGACCCTCGAGGGCGGCGTTCAAGTGGGCGATCCGGTCCGTCATCGGGCCGCGACGGCGAGGGTCATCGTGGGCGGCAACCTCCGAGCGTCTCGAACGCCCGGTCAAGCGAGGGCCGGGGAAGCCGGCGCCACGTTAGAGGCGCGGCTCGACGGATCGCAAGCGTGGTCGCTGGAATCGGAGGGGCCCCGCTCGGAGCGCGCGCCCGGAGGCGCGGGTACACGCACCCGAAGCTGCCTCGCCCCCGGCGCGTCTTGCCCGGGGGACCGTGCCAGCGTTAGCAGAGGGCTGCGCCGCTGCGCGGATGAGCGACTCGGTCGCTCATGCCTGCCCCCGTCCCGGGCCGATGGCCCTCGAGCCGATGCATCCAGAGATCGAGACGCGCGTCGTCGCCCTTTCGATGAACGAGGATCTGGGGCTGTCTTCGCTTCCTCCTCGGCGCGGCAGAGGGGGGTCGAGCGCACGCTCGCCGCGGGGATCCGCACACCCGACGTGGGCGGAACGGGCACGACGAGGAAGGTCACGTGCGCGGTGATCGAGGCGCTATCGCGGGGGGACGGCTGCTGAGGGCAGACGACCTCGCGCTCCCGCGCGGTCTCCGACCCCCGACAGGCTCGCGAGCACGGACTCAGCCTCGTCGATGTACGCCTGGTGCCGCACCGGAGGCATGTCGTACATGCGCAGGAACTCGCGATAGAAGCGGGCGGCCCGGACCGTATCGCCCGCCCGGTCCCAGGCGCGCGCGCGCTCGAGCGTCGCCAGCGCTGCGCTCTGTTTCAGGACGAGCTGCGAAGGGACGCTCGCGATCGCCGTCTGATAATAGGACAGCAGTGTATCAGCGGTCGCGGCCCGGCCCTGGTCGGCCATCAGTCGACCCGCGGCCAGCCGGATGAACGGTACAGGGAAATAGTCGAACAGCGCGCCGTCGCCGCGATGCCGCTCGATCCCGAGGAGGGAGTCGGCCGCCGCCGCGGCGTCCCCACCGAGCTCGAGCCGGAAGGCAGCCAACGCGCGCTCCAGCCAGGCGGCCGCTTCGTCGCCGGGCACGCCCCGCAACGTCGCACGCGCGGAGTCGATCCCGGCCGGACGTTGGTCCGCATAGGCGACGACCCCGTCGAGGAACGCCGACAGGCGGACGGCAGCGGGTGAGCCACCTTCGGGGCCGGCGTATCCCATCAGTTCCCCGCGACGCGCCAGGGCCGCGTCCCGGTCGAGCGCGCCCGTCCAGTAGCCCATGACGCCGAGCGCGAGGCGCGCGCCGGCAACCGGCAAGACGGGTCGCTCGGCGTACGCCCGGTCGGACGCGACCAGAGCCGAGTCCCAGGCGCCGCGCATGGCCCAAGCCGTGCCGTCCCACTGGCGAAGGGCCACGAGGGTCGCCGACGGCGCGCCGCGCAGCGCCAGCTGTCGGCTCGTTTCGATCTGCGCCTGCGGGTCGAGAAGGAGCACCGGCAAGGCCACCGCCCAGTCCTGCAGCGCGGGCGCGATCCGGGCGCGACCGAGCGCCGAGGCGAACCCGTCCCGGACCCGATCCTCGATGCGTCCGTTCCGCACGCGGCTCACCGGCATCTCGTAGCCCACGGAGACGGGGAGGCCGAAGTCCGTGAGCGTGCTCTCCCATTCGGCTCCGTAGTACTCACGCAGCCGGGCGTACGCCCTCTCCACGCGCGCGCTATCGGGCAGGAAGAAAAGGGTGTGATCCGGGACCGGTACGAGGCGTGGGTTGAGCTCCAGCGCCCGGTCGAAGGCCTCCGTCGCGTCCATCGGAGACAAGAGGAGCCGGGTTCCGTCGTGGAGGATGTGGTCTCCGTACTGGAACCATCCGTACCAGTAGTCGGGGAATCGGCGCGTGACGGAGGCGGCAGCGGCCATGTGGTCGGCGAAGCGCGCGTGCTCGTCGTGCTGCATCAGTGCCTTTTCGCGCTCCGGAAAGGCGTCCTTGTGCTCCCGGGCGACGGAATCCTCGCGGGCGCGACGGAGCGCGGAGAAATTCCAGTCCGCGGCCTGCACGACGCGTCGGTAGGCGAACCAGAACGAGGAGTCCGCTTCGATGGCGCGCGCGAACGCTTGCTCCGCGTCGCCCCAGCGGTTGGCGAGCAGGGCGTTCTCGCCCTCGAGGAAAGCCCGCAACGCGGGAATCGAGCGGGTGTGTAGCAGCGCGAACGACGGCATCGCCCGGTCGCGCGCCGGAAGGATGGCCTCCAGCATCGCCCACGTCGCGGAATCGGTCAGGGTGAGGATCCCCTCCTCGCCGAGCGGCGCGGTCACGCTTCCGCTCGCGATCGGGTCCCCTGCGCCGGACGTCGGGAGCAGTCGGTAGTCCAGACGAATCTTGCTCTCTGCGCGCACAAGCGAGCCGACCAGCGCGCTCCCGGCGCCGAGCCCTGCAGCGACCCGGACGGCGCGGTCCGCGTCCCACGTCTCCCCTGCCTGCGTCTGGGCGAGGACCGAGAGCGGGTCGATCATGCGCAGATCGCCCACGTTGTCGAGGTTCGCGGTCAACGTGACGACCAGGTCGCGTCCCAGCCGGGCCAGGCTCGTGTCGGACGGCACCGTCGGTAGGAAGGGCATGACGGCGATCCGGTCGCGCCCCTCCGGCACGACGCCCGCGTCGCGGCGGAGCAGGGCTATGCCACCCGCGACGACAGCCAGGAGGACCGCCGCGGCCACCACCGGGGCCCACCTTCGCAACCCGATGGCTGGAGCCGCCGCGACGCCCTCGCCGGTGAGCCCCCCCAGGCACGCGTCCAGATCCGAGAGCGCGTCGTCCGCGGTGGGCCACCGCTCCCCCGGCGACCTGGCCAGCGCGCGCCGAAGCCACGTCGCGACATCGGCCGGCACATCGGCCCGCACGCTGGACACGTCGTCCGGTGTGCGCGTCACCTTGGCGCTCATGACCGCTTGGATCGTGGACCCGGTCAGCGGGGGGGTGCCCGCCAGCATCTCGTACAGGAGGCACCCGAGCGCATAAAGGTCCACGCGATGATCCGCGTCCGGGTCGGCCAGCACCTGCTCGGGCGCCATGTATACCGGCGTGCCGATCGCCACGCCCGTGGAGGTCAGCGTGCCGTCTTGGGCCGAGGCCGACAGCGCCTTGGCCACGCCGAAGTCGGTCACCACGGCGTGTCCGTCGGTCAGCAGCACGTTGTCCGGCTTGATGTCGCGGTGGATCACGCCCCGCCGGTGCGCATAGGCCAGCGCTTCCGCGATGTCGCGGGTGATCTGCACCGCGTCGCGGATCCCGAGCCGGCCCTCCCGACCGAGTCGGGACCGGAGCGACTCGCCCTCCACGAGCGGCATCGTATAGTAGAGGGTCGACCCGGCGTTCCCCGCGCTCAGAAGCGGGACGATGTGTGGGTGCTGCAGATTGGCGACGGTCTGGATCTCCCGACGAAACCGGTCGGCGCTCACCGCATCGCCGAGGCCGGACACCACCTTGAGCGCGACGCGGCGGCCGAGGGCGGTCTCCTCGGCCACGAACACGCGACTCATCCCGCCGCCGCCCAGCTCCCGTTCGACGCGGAACGTCGCCGACAGGGCGTCGCGCAGCTGCTTTTCGAGGCTCATGGCGGCCAACGTAGCGGACCGCCCACAGAGGTCGGAAGGGGGCGGGAGCCGGCAGAGTTCGGGCCAAGAGGCACCCGCTACCGCCGGGGTGGGCAGGCCTGGAGGTTTGTCAGCGAACGGCGGCCGCCGCAGAATGCGCGATTCCCTTCGGACGCGGCCGTTAGCGGGAGGTGCGCATGAACTGGTCGGCGGTGCAGGCTGTCGCGGAGCTGGTGGCGGCTACCGGCGTCATCGTCTCCCTGGCGTACCTGGCTACACAGGTTCGGCAGAACACCCGGTCCATCCGGGCCGCCGCTACCCAGGATCTGCTGCTCGGATACAACGCGATCCTGGACTTTCCGAAACAGAGCGCCTATGGAGCGCGCGCATACCACGCAGTCATCCGCGGGGAGCTCTCGAGGCTCGCGCCGGAAGAGCAATCGGCCGCACGAGTGGGCATGATCCAGATCTGGCGCCTCTACGAGCACGCCTACCTCCAATACCACGCTGGAACGCTCGGCGACGACGTGTGGGAAGGGTGGGTGTACCAGATAAGGATGAGCGCGGGGCTTCCGGGCCTCAGGATGACCTGGCCGGCGATCCGGCCGTTGGTCAGCCGTAGCTTCGCCGATTGGGTCGACGAGATGTCCGAGATCAGCGCGCGAACGGCCGCCGAGTATGCCGACCGGTGGGCCGCTGCCGGCTCGATGAGCCTGGTCGAGACGCCGGATCCGTGAGGGAGCCGGTCGGACCGCCTACCTGGAACGACCGGGTCGCAGCGACACGTGCAGGTGGTCCGCGGTGCCCACGTGCCGGAGCGTATTCAGGCCGAGCGTCCAGAAGGCGAGCTCGAGCCCCACGTTCCGCCACTCGCGCCGCCCGCGCGTGCGAATATCCAGCGCATGGACGAAGCCGTCGTCTTGTCTGAAGTGCAGCGAGGCTTCAGGCTTCGAGAGCCCCATCAGCCAGTAGTCTTCCGGTGTTCGTCCCGCGTCCGTGATCACGGTCTCGCCGTCCGCCACGAACACCGCGGAGGTCGCCAGGCGTAGCAGCGGATGCAACGCTCGATACTCCGCGCGTACCTCCGGTCCCTTCACGCGTCCGCCTGCGACGTACACCGACGCGTAGACGGCCCAGGCCGCCGCCACCCCCCAGGCGCCTCGGGTCAGGAAGCGTCGCGTCGCCTTCCCACCCCCCAGCCAACGACCCGCGACCCATGCGTACAGCCAGAGCAGCAGGCCGGTCGCCGTGCCACCCAGGAAGACCGCACCCCACGGCCCCAGACCCCAGGCGGTTTGACCGAAGACGCCGACGCGAACCAGCACCACGAACGGCAGCGTCGCCAGGATCACGGCGCTCGCGATCCACAGCGCGGTGCGGCGGGCGAGGCGTCCCGGGAGCCGGCGTCGCCGGGCCCGGGCCGCGGCCTCCTCGTGCCCATCCTCCAGCAGGCCCCGGAGGCCCTCGTAGTCCACCTTCAGATCGCTCATGCCCCCTCCCCTCCCACCCCGATTCCGGCGCCCGCCGGCGGCGCCGGCCCAGTGCCGCGTTCCGGCCCCCGGCACCGGTAGGCCTGCCAATCCACCGTCCCCGCGCGCATGCCGCCCTCCGGTCCGGGTCGCCCCAAAAGGTATCGGGACCCGGCCACCGCGCCAGCAGATGGTTGTGCGGAGGCGCCCGGAAACATCAGTTTGCATGTAGGGGCATCGCGTCGCCCCCAGCCCCCCCCGGCGAAACCCGAGTGAACGAAACGTGGTCAAGCCGAACAAGGTGCTGGAGAAGCGCCTCGCGGAGCATGGGGTCGCTGCACGATCTGCTTCCCGAGTTCCGGACGCATGTCGGCTCGTGCCCCGGCTGTGGCGGATTCCACGACTGGCTGCGCTGGCGGCACGTGGAGGGGACCAACCGCTGGGTGGCGGAGTGCCCCGACGGCGGCCACGAGCTGAACCTCCCCTTCCAGTTCGCCCCGAAGGGCGGAGAGTAGCCTCGGGGCCCCGTTCGCGCGGCGAGGCGGACGGATGGCTCCAGGCGGGGCCCTCGGGCGGCGGCGTCCCGGGGTCCAGCGGCCGCCTGGTCGCGCAGTGGTGCTTCGAGGCCAGGCCGCCTATGATCGGGTCCTGGTCCCCGAGCCTGCCACCCCTCGCCTAGCCCACACATGATCTCGAGACGCGACTTTCTCGGAGCCTCCTCGCTGGCCGCCGCGGGCGCCGCGATCGACCCCGCACGAGCCCTGGCCTCCGAGCCGATCGCATCGCAGAACCTGCCTCCGTCCATCGCACGCCTCACCTCCTGGGCCGACCGCGCGCAACCGATCACGACCGAGGAGCGCGCCGCCCGCGTGGAGCGCGCGAAGCGCTTGATGAAGGACACCGGCATCGACGCGCTCTACCTCACCGGCGGCACGTCGATGAGCTACTTCACGAACATCCGCTGGGGCGGCGGTGAGCGGCTGTTCGCGGTCGTCGTACCGGTACGGGGCACGGCGTTCGTCGTGTGTCCGGCCTTCGAGGAGGACCGCGCGCGCGAGCAGCTGGCGCTCGGTCCGTTGGGCGACGCCGACGTCTTCACCTGGGAGGAGCACGAGAGCCCCTACCTCCGCGTCGCCGAGGGACTCAAGTCCCGGGGCATCGCATCCGGTAAGGTCGGCGCCGAGGAGACCGTGCAGTTTCGCTTCAGCGACGGGGTGGCGCAGGCCGCGCCCGCCCTCCAGGTCGTGAGCGGCACCCCGGTCTCGGCCGGCTGCCGCGGGGTGAAGGACGAGCACGAGATCGCGCTCATGCGCCTGGCGAACGAGGCGACCCTGACCGCCTACAAGGCGGCCTATCTCGCGCTCGAGGAGGGCATGACCCAGCGTGATTTCGGCCGGCTCGTGAGCACGGCGCACCAGCAGCTGGGCTTCCAGGGCGGCGCGAGCGTCCAGACGGGTGAGTACTCCGCGCTCCCCCACGGCTCGATCGCGCCCCAGGTGGTGCGTGAGGGGACGATCCTCCTCATCGACGGTGGGTGCAGCGTCGAGGGGTATCAGTCCGACATCAGCCGCACCTTCGTGCTCGGGCGGCCGTCCGACAAGATGAAGAAGGTGTTCGACATCGAGTTCCGCGCCCAGACCGCCGCGCTTGAGGCCGCCGCGCCGGGCGTGCCCGCGGAGGACGTCGACCGGGCGGCCCGCAAGGTGATCGAGGACGCCGGATACGGTCCGGGCTACACCTATTTCACACACCGGGTCGGGCACGGCATCGGCATGGACGGGCACGAGTGGCCCTACCTCGTGAAGGGGAACACGGTGCCGCTGAAGGCGGGAAACACGTTCAGCGACGAGCCGGGCATCTACATCCGCGGCGAGTTCGGCGTGCGTTTGGAAGACGACATGGTCATCACCGAGGCGGGCGCCGAGCTGTTCACGCCGCAGAGCCCCTCGCTGGAGGACCCGTTCGGGAACTGGCCGCACTGACCGGACGCGAGACCCGGCCCGTCGGGTGACGGGACACGGCCGCCGGGCCGTGCCCCCCCGGCTCAGTCCGCGCGCATCGCCACGACGGGCGGGACGGCGGTGGCCCTTCGGGCCGGCACGAAGCTCGCCGCCAGCCCCACCGCGATGATCAGACCCACCACCCCCGCGAAGACCGTGGGATCGCGCGGGTCCACGCGGTACATGAGGAACGAGACGACACGCGACACACCCGCGGCCAGCACCAGCCCCACCGCGAGACCCACCAGGAGCTGGCTCGCTCCCTGCCGCAGGACGAGTCGCACGACCTGACGCGACCCGGCGCCCAGCGCCATGCGGATGCCCATCTCGGCGGTGCGGCGGTTCACCGCGAAGGACAGCACCCCGTAGAGCCCGACCGAGGCCATGAAGAGCGCCACGCCGCCGAACACGATGAAGACGCTTCCGAAGACCGAGTAGAACCAGCTCGCTCGTTCGACGGACTCCCGGACGGTACGCACATCCCATAGCGGCAGATCCCGATCCATGGCGCTCACCTCGTCGCGCAGGGGCTGGATGAGCGCCACGGGAGGCCCCGAGGCCGCCGTCGCGACGAGCACCATCGAGCGGGCGTCGGTCTGGGCGAGGGGAACGTAGAATCCGTCCGGGGCGGCAGACGGCGCGCCCTGGGGTTGGTAGCCCTCCATCTGCAGGTCCGGCACCACGCCGATGATGGTCTTCCAGGCCACGGTGTCCGCGGTCCCCGTGCGGAAGCGCCGCCCGACCGCGGACTCGCCCGGCCAGAAGCGCTCGGTGAACGAGCGGTTCACGATGGCGACCCGCTCGGCTTCCGCATCGTGTCGGTCCGCGAAGCCCTCTCCCTCCAGCAGCGTCACGCCCAGGAGCTCGAAGTACCCCGGGGTCACGAACTGGACATGGGAGCGGGGCCGGTCGCTGGGCTCGGCGTACGTCTGGCCCTCCAGGCGGATCGCCTCCGTGCCGCTGCCCGTCCCCGGCACCAGGCTCGTAAGGCCGGCGCCGGCCACCCCGGGGATCGCTCGAGCGCGGCGCTCCAGCTCCTCCCAGAACAGGTGACGGCGGTCGGCTTCCTCATAATCGGTGCCCGTGAGGCTGACGCGTCCCGAGACGTACCGCTCCGGCACGAAGGGCAGCTCGTGCGTGGCGAGCTGGACCATGCTCTTGCTCATGAGCCCGGCGCCGACGAGCAGGGCGACCGAGAGCGCGACCTCGACGGTGACCAGCAGCTTGCTGAGCCTTCCGAGTCGGAGGCTCGAGGTGCCGCGGGACTCGTCGTTCAGCACGGCGTTCACGTCGGGGCGGGCGGCCTGCAGCGCCGGGATCGTCCCCGCCACCACCGCGGTGAAGAGCGTCACGCCGACCGCCCAGAGCAGCACGGGAAGATCGACCGTGAACACCACGAAGTACGGCCGACCCGTCAGCGACGGGTCCGTGGCCCGATCGAAGAGCGAGACTCCCTGGTAGGCGATGGCGATGCCGAGCACCGCCCCGGAGACCGCGAGGATGAGCGCCTCGGTCAGGAAGGGCAGCATCATGCGCAGCCTGCCAGCCCCGAGAGCGACACGAATTCCCGCCTCCCGGGTGCGGGTGGCCGCGCGCGCCAAGAGGAGGTTGGCGACGTTGGCGCAGGCGATCAGCAGCACGCCGAGCACCGCGACCATCATGGCGGTGAAGACCGTGGCGATCTCGTCCCCGTTCTGCTGCTGCACGACGGTGAGGAGGCGGGCCCCGATCCCTTCGTTCAGCTCCGGGTGCTCCCGTTCGAGCTGCGCGGCGACGCTGGCGACCTCGTTCCCGGCCTGCTCCCAGGAAACCCCGTCCGCCAGGCGGGCGAAGACGCCGAAACGGGGCTCCTCGCCCCGCGTCGCGCCCCGGATATCGTCGTCCATGGTGATCCACAGATCGTGGTTCGACGGCCAACGGAAGCCCTCGGGCATCACGCCCACGATCGTGCCGCGCACGCCGTTGACCCTTACGGCGTGCCCCACGACGTCCGGGTCGCTGCCATAGCGGTCCCGCCACACGCTGTATCCGAGGATCACCGTCGGCGGCAGTCCCGGGGCGTCCTCACCCTCGGCGAACCCACGGCCCAGGATCGGTCGCACGCGTAGCACGTCGAAGACGTTCGCGGTCACCACGGCGCCGGAGAAGCGTTCGGGCCCCTCCTCGTCCGCCAGGTTGACCGTGCGCCCGTAGTAGGCACCGAGACCCTCGACGGAGGTCAGCCGCTCCTGGAAGTCGAGGAAGTCCTGCCCGGGAACCGAACGGAAGTTCCTTCCTTCCTGACGCGTATCCACCCCGACCAGGACCGCGATCCGGTCCGCGTGCGGGACGTCCAGGCCGCGTACCAGGACGCCGTACACCAGGGAGAACATGAAGGTCGAGAGCCCGATGCCGAGCGCCAGGATGACGACCGAGACGATGGCCGATCCGGGGTCGCGGGCCAACGAACGGGCACCGAAGCGCAGATCCTTGAGCAGAGCGTCCACCACCACCTCCCCCGCGTAGGCCCGGCCGAGCGACAGGGCGTGAATCCAGTACCACGCGCGCGGAAGCGGTCCCCCGCTCCGCACGTACTCCGCGTACTCTTCCCGGGCGTCGCCGACGATGCTGTCTCCCACGGTCCCCGGCGGGAGGCAACTCCTCAGGAGCCGCTCCGCGACCCGCGGCGGCGTCGGTGGCCCGCGCCTCACGTCGCCGGTCGTCCCAGCACGGGGTCGAGGCCGGACCAGAGCCTGTGCAGCGCGTCCCGCGAGGCGCGCAGGACCTCGATCCCATCGGGAGAGACCCGGAAGAGGCGGCGCGCGTGACCGCCGCGCTCCGGGGTAGCCTCCTCCTGGGTCCAGGCCACGTAGCCCTTCGACTCCAATCGGTCGAGGGTCTTGTAGAGTGTGCCACGGGAGACCCGTCTGCCCGCCTGGTCGTCCAGCTCTCGCAGGATCGCGAGCGCGTTCGCCTCCTCGCCCAGGCGCAGGATGGCGAGCAGCACCATCTGCTCGAACTCGCCGGGAAAGGCGCCAGGCGGCATGGGACCCCCATCGATGAAGACAATGTCGACATCGTCAGGACGAGAGGCGCCGCGGGAAGGTTTCAGACCTCGGCGCAGCTACTCGGCGCGCGCGACCTGCCCGGAGCCGCGTGTCAGCTCGGCGACCGCGTCGCGGAACGCCGCCTCGGACACCCCGGGTACCGCGCACAGGACGCGGACGTCCGCGCCGAACTCCTCCGACTCGACCAAGGCCTCGGTGTCGTCCAGCAGGCGATGGAGTCGCTCGACATCGGGGTATCCCACGGTGACCCGCAACCGGACCCGGACGACGCGCTCCTCGGTGGGAAGGGAGGCGAGAGCCAGGTTCACTCCGCCGGCGTAGGCGCGGCTCAGCCCTCCGGTCCCCAGCTTCACGCCCCCGAAGTACCGCGTGCACACAGCGACGATCTCGCCGACTCCCGAATGGAGCAGCGCGGTCAGCATCGGGCGCCCGGCGGTCCCGTGGGGCTCGCCGTCGTCGCTCATTCCGATGTGGGTCATCGACCCGGGCGGACCAGCGACGAAGGCCCAGCAGTGGTGCGTGGCGTCCGGAAGCTCCTCCCGGACCCGGGCGACGAAGGTGTGCGCAGCACGTGCGTCGGGGGCATGCGCCGCGGTGGTGACGAAGCGACTCCGCTGAATCGTCTGCTCGACCCGGTGGACCCGGGCGGGGATCCGGTAGCGCGCCGGGTCCGTCACCCGACGGCCCGCCTCAGCGCAGGGGTCCCGGGCGCAGCTCCGCGTCCACGGCACGGCCCGCCTCGGCGGAGATCTCGGCCAGCGCCTCGATATCCTCCTGCCCCGTCCGGAAGTTCACGATGCACATGCGCAGCAGGTAGCGCTCGCCCAGCACCGCGTTGGAGACGAAGGCACGGCCCTCGCGCTCGAGCCGCCCCAGCACCGCCTCGTTGAGCGCGCTCAGATACGTCTCCACCTCCGCCTCCCCGACCCGCGCGCGCAGATCGCGCGGCACGTACCGGTACGTCGTGATGCTCAGGCCCTGGGTGAACGCCTCCAGCTCCTCGTGCTCGGCGGCGATGCCGTGGAAGCGACGCGCGAGCTCGATGTCGTCGTCCAGCATCTGCCGGAAGCCCTGCCGGCCGGCCTGCCGGAGGGACAGCCAGACCTTGAGCGCCCG
Source organism: Gemmatimonadota bacterium (assembly GCA_003248075.1). Taxonomy (GTDB): domain Bacteria; phylum Gemmatimonadota; class Gemmatimonadetes; order Longimicrobiales; family Gaopeijiaceae; genus SZUA-318. The sequence goes on from QJYK01000280.1 coordinate 38,720, forward strand.
GAAGCCGCGGGAGTTCTGGATGCCGTGCTCGTAGAAGTTGGTCACCTCGCTCGACATGTGGAAATAGTCGGGATTGTACGAGAAGGCTCTGGGGAGCGCCTCCGGATCGCGCACCAGCGTACACCCGGCCTCGAGCGGAGCATACAGCCACTTGTGCGGATCGAGCGCGACGGAATCCGCCGACGACAGAGCACGCAGATCGTCGGGTGCGCTCGAGGCGGCCGCAGCGAACGCGCCGTACGCACCGTCGACGTGCATCCACATGCCGAACTCGTCGCACAGAGAGCGGATCTCTGGCAGCTGGTCGACCGCACCGGTACCGACGGATCCGGCCGTCCCCACCACGAAGAAGGGTCGTGCGCCCGCGGCGACGTCCTCCTCGATGCGGGACCTCAGCACACGGATATCCATCCGATGCCGGGCATCGGTCGGAATCCAACGTACCGAGTCCGTTCCCAGCCCGGCGAGGTCCACGACCTTCCTGAGCCAATGGTGCGTGCCCGCGGACGTGTACACCCGCAGGGGCAGGGATCCTTCCCCGGCCATGCCGCGCTCGGCCACGGGCCAATCGGCGATCGCAGCCCGCGCGGCCCAGAAGCCGAGCATGTTGGCGACCTGCCCCCCGCTGGTCAGAATGCCGCGCCCACTGGTCGGGAAACCGACCAGCTCCGAGATCCAGCGGATCGCCTGCAGCTCGATCTCCGACGCACCCGGCGACAGCGACCATCCGCCCACGTTCGGATTGATTCCGGAGGCCAGAAAGTCGCCGAGCACGCCGATCGGCGCCGGACCCGCGGTGATGTACCCGAAGAAGCGGGGGTGCCCGTTGAACGTCGAGTTGTCGATGAGGAGGCGGGTCGTCTCGGCGAGCAGCGCTTCGGGGTCCATCCCCTCCTCGGGGAGCCCGGCCTGCGAGCCCATCGCCTCACGGATCTCGTCCAACGTCTTCCCCGGCGCGACGGGGCGCTCGCCGATCGTATCCCAGAGGTCGGCCAGATCGTCCACCAGCCGGTGTCCGGCGCGGCGGAAGGCGTCGGCATCCATGTGCAGGGGCGTCGTGCGGCCCCTGAGTGAGTCGGTCATCGTCACCTGTTCCATGATTCCCATTGGTGTATCGCCCTCGAGCCGTGTCCGCGGAGCCAGGCGGTGTCCCTCGGGGAACACCGCGCTTCTCCTCGAGTTACCGGAATCGAGGGGTCGGGGGCTCTCGGCCGCTCGGCCGCTCAGTCCCCCGCCATGCGATCGAGGAACTGCCGTTCGGCCTGGGACAGGCTCCGGGCTCCCGTCGACGCGACCTTCTCCAGCAGGCGCTCGACCTCCTCCCGGTTGATCTGGTGCAGCTCCTCGAGCCGGATCTTCTTCCAACGGGCCGTCGCCGCCCGGTCCGAAAGCCCGTTGGACTGAGGCGCCATCGCGCGCTGGAAAGCACGCCGGTCCTTTCCCTTGTGCCATTCCGACCACTTCAGGAACGCGAATGCGAACACGAGGCCGCCGAGATGCGCGAAGTGGGCCGTGCGCGACGCGGACCCACTGACTCCCATGTACAGGGATCCCACGACCAGCAGCACCGCGAGCAGCCACGCCTCCACGGGGAGGATCATCCAGAGTAAGATGCGCTCGCGTGGCCAGAACATCGCGAAGCCCAGCAGCACGCCGAACACCGCGCCGGACGCGCCCACTACCGGAATGCGGTACGCGAAGAAGAAACTGAAGACGGCGCCGCCGATCCCCGACAGGAAGTAGAGCCAGAGAAAGGTGCGGCCGCCGAGCCGATCCTCGAGGCGCGGGCCGAAGAAATACAGCCCCAACATGTTGAAGAAGACGTGGCCGAAGCCCACGTGAAGGAACATGTACGTCACCAGCGTCCAGGGGCGCTGCAGGACCGCGAACGGGAACAGCTCGAAGACGAAGAACAGCTGGGACCCCGGCTGCGCCAGCAGGAACATGACGACGTTCGCGATGAGGAGTCGCTTGACCCATGGGGTGAGCGGCATCATCGGTGCGCCCTCCACATCATCGTCCGTTCCTCCCGTTCCCGGGCGTCTCTTCGTCCGCGGGCTCTTCCGGCCGCCTCCAGAAGGCGCCGTTGTCCGGGGCCGTGGCGGCGATCGCGCGAGTGTACAGGGCGGCGTTGAACAGGACCTTGAAGGTCCCGAACGGCTGGCCGCGCCACTGCGGCTTCATGCCCAGAAGGACCACGCGTCCGTCACCGTGGCGGACGTCGACGGCGGCCGCGTACCCCTGGACGTACTCCTCGCCCAGGAAGTAGCCGGACAGCAGGGGGGAGCCCTCGTCCGGATACTTCGCCAACACGCGACCCTCGAAGCCCTCCTCCGTGGTGAACGCGGGGCTGCGCCCGACGAAGACCTTGGAGCGCTCGGGCATCCCGCTCATCACCGGCTGCGAGGCGTCGACGAGGAGCTCCACGATGGCGCCGCTCGCGAAGAACTGCTCCCGCTCCAGGTCTTCCGTCACGTCCCGGACCGGCAGGTGCAGCCGCTCGATCGCGAAGCGGCTCGACCCGTTGATGGTGACGAGCGTGCCGCCGGCGCGCACGAAGGCATCCAGCTCACGCACCCCCTGCTCGCCGATGCCCCCGGCGTATCTCGGCGGGACCGAGCCGGTCTCGAAGCCCTCCAGGATCTGGTTGGCGCTCATGTCAGCGATCACGATCACGTCGTACCGGGCGGCGAGCTCCCCGGCACGCACGTCCGCGTTCCGGAGGCTCGTGAACGGTAACCCATACATCTCCAGGAGCCATCGGGTCCATCCCTCGTCCATGGAGGCGTTCCAGGGGCGGTAGAGCCCGATGCGGGGCGCCGTGACCCGGTCCCCCGGTGCCGAGCTGCTGGCGGCCCGCAGCGCGAGGTCGCGTACCATGGTCTGGCGGGCGGAGGCCGAAAGCCCCGAGACCACCCAACGCCCGCTGGTCCCCGCCGATCCGGAATCCGCCGCGGCGACGCCCGTCGCGAAGCCCACCGTCGCCCCGGCGGCCCAGGCCCTCGACAGCGCCCGGTAGCTGTTGTTCTGGGCCGGGTCGAGCACCAGCGAGCCGCCTCCGCCGGCAACGACCCCCGCGGGGGGGACAATCGCGCGTGCAACAGGGTGCGTGTCGAAGCCGACGTCCGGCGGAGAGTCGAACGGGGCCGCGTCGCCCTCCGCGCTCCACGGCAGGGGCTCGACCCGGAGCTCCTCGAGCGCGGCGCGCACGTCGGCGTCCAGGGGGGAACGAGCCTCGACGACATGGACGTCGAACAGATAGGGGAGCGTCCAGCCGGACACGTCGTACGGCTGCTCCGGAGGGCCTTCCGGGTACTCGCGCAGGTCGGGATAGTCCTGCACGGCGAAGAGCTGATGCGCGAAGTTCGCGTTCGGCTGATCCATGGGGATGACCCAGGTTCCCGCCGGATGGCGGACCCCGTCCACGGTCACCGCCGCCGAGAGGCGCTTCACCTCGACGTCGTTGTAGGCCAGGCGGCGCAGCATCTCCACCGCCGCCACCGGATCGCGCTGGTCCGTGGGCACGAAGTACGCGTACGGCGGGCCCTCCCGGTACGTCGCCGTCACGTCGCGCGCGGCCTGGTAGCGGTTGAACAGGAGGTCGTTCTTGTACTTGGCAGCCACGTCCAGCACCGAGATCGACGCGGTGAGCATGTAGTCGATCGCATCGCGGATACGCCACCAGCCACCCTCCCAGGGGCTCGCGTACAGGGACTGGGGCCGGAGGTCGCGGGCGCGCTCGGGGAAGTCTGCGACCGTGTAGAAGTGAGGCGTGGCGTAGCGATAGAGGCCCGTCTCCGTCAGGAGCGACGCGACATTGTGGAAGTTGTTCGCATGGTCCATGAAGCCCGGATACCAGTTGTCGAAGCCGGTCCCCATGTGCACCGCGCCCTTCTGGCCCCGCTCCTCGAGCGCCTGGGCCATGGCCATGCCGATCAGGTTGACCGTCCGCCACATGAGCGGGTGCACGTTCGGGCTGATCGGCTCCGCGAAGGGCGGGATCCAGATCCGGGCCGGGAATGGCGCGGTCTGGTGATGGTTGTAAACGATCTGCGGCTCCCAGTACCGGTCCACGCGCGTGACCGCGCGCGACTCGATCTGGTTGATCATGTAGCCGTCGCGGTTGTTGTCGTGCCCGATGTACTTCTGGTACAGGAACGGCGTCGGCGACACCTCGAAGGGCGTGCCCAGGTTCGACTCGTACCAATCCGAGACCATGGTCTGGCCGTCGGGGTTGATGCTGATCCAGAGCACGAGGATCACGTTCTCGAGGATCGCCGCGATCTCCGGGTCGTCGTCTCCGGTCACGAGATCGTAGGCGAGCTGGATCGTGTGCTGCGCGTGCGCCACCTCGGTGGCGTGCAGCCCGCCGTCGATGTGAACGATGGCCCGGCCTTGGGCGGCGAGACGTCGGGCTTCGTCGGGCGTCATGGCGCCGGGATAGGCCAGCCTCCGCGCGATGTCGCGGTAGCGCTCCACGTCCCGCAGGTTCGCTGCGGACGAGATCAGCGCCACGTACCAGGGCCTGCCGAAGGACGTGCGCCCGATCTCCCGGAGCTCCAGACGGTCGGTCGCGGCATCCAGCCGTTGGAAGTACGCCAACGCCTCCTCGTACGTGGCGAGGTGGAAGTCCGCGCCCACCGGGAATCCCAGCACCGACTCCGGAGTCGGCACCTGGGCGGTCGCCGACGCGGGAAGGAGCGCGAGAACCAGCGAGAGCAGCGCGATTCGACGTGGGTCGGTCATGGAGGGCTGCATCGGTCCGGTCGGGGGTGCGGAAACGCCCAAAGGTGTCGCGAACCGGGAACCGTGGCCAGTGCGGGACGAACCGGGGTTGACCTATGTAGATTCGCATCTATATACTAGCGCGCATAGCCGGAACCGCCGGTTCCTCGTCGCCCAGGGAGATATCCGATGACGCCCGAGCGCAGGAGCGTTCCCGCGACCCTCAGCTACAACGGGGCCCTCGTGCTCCAGGCCCTGGTCCAGGGTCGGCGCTACGGGTTCGAGATCATGCGTGCCACCGGGCTTCCCAGCGGGACCATCTATCCGCTCCTGCGACGACTGGAGGCGTCGGGGCTGGTGTCCTCCAGCTGGGAAGAGCTGCAGGAGGCGCACGAGGAGGGTCGTCCGCCCCGGCGCTACTACCGTGTCGCGGGGCCGGGCCGCACCGCTCTGGCGGAGGCGCGTCAGCGCCTGATGGCGCAGCAAGCGCTCTTCACGGGGTCCCCCGCCCCGACGGGTGACTCCGGGGCGTAACCGATGAGAGGACGGGTCCTACACAGGATCGCGCGGATGCTCGTGCGCCTGGCGTCTCTGGGCGCGCCGCGCTCCGAGCGGGGGCGGATGAGGACGGAATGGGAGGCGGAGATCGCCCACGAGGACGTCGAGCCCGGCTGGACGGTGGTGAGGACGGCGGTGGGGGCGTTCGCAGACGCCCGGGCGCTGCGGACCCTGGAGCACGGACAACGGGAGGGGACGATGGGAACGTGGGTCAGCGGTTGGACTCGAGACCTGCGCGTGGCCGCGCGCGGTCTGCTGCGCGCGCCGGCGTTTTCGGCGACGGCGGTGGTCACGCTGGCGCTGGGCATGGGCGGGAGCGCCGCGATCTGGTCGCTCCTCGACCGCATCGTGCTCGACCCGCTTCCCTACCCCGAGCCGGAGCGGCTGGTGCAGCTGGAGAACCAGGTCCCGGGACTCGAGCCCGGAGCGGTGTGGAACCTGTCGACGGCCCAGTACGTCTACTTCACCGACCACCTGACCTCGGTGTCCGCCCTCGGACTGTATCGCGGCGAGGGGGGCAACGTCACGACTCCGTCCGGGCCGATGCGCGCGCGCTCCGTGGTCGTGACGGCCACGATGATGGACCTGCTGGGCGCGCGGGCCCTGGCGGGACGCCTGATCACGCCCGAGGACGACACACCGGGCGCGAGCGCGGTCGCGCTGATCTCGGAGGGGTTCTGGGAGCGCGTGCTCGGGCGGGACCCCGGGGCAGTCGGACGCACCCTGTCCCTGAACGACGAGCCCGTCGAGATCATCGGCGTCCTGGACGGGCTCGTCGAACTGCCGGGGTTCGAGGTGGGTGAGCTGCCGGACCTCTGGCTCCCCATGCGGGTGGACCGGGCCGGGCCGTTCTGGAACAGCCACGTCTACCCGGCCATGGCCCGCCTCGCGCCGGACGCCACGCCGGCCACCGTCGAGGTGGAGCTGGAACGACTCACGGCGCGCCTACCCGAATCGTTCCCCAACGCCTACAGCCAGTCGTTCTTCGACCGTTACGGATTCCGTACACAGGCCGTCCCGCTCAAGCAGGCAGTTCTGGGTGACATGGCGGACAACCTGTGGATCCTGCTCGGTGCCGTCGGTCTCGTGATGCTGATCGCCTGCGCGAACGTGGCGAACCTGTTCGTGGTGCGCATGGACGGCCGCTCCCACGAGCTGGGCATCCGCGCTGCGCTCGGCGCGAGCCGTCCGGCGATCGCGCGCTACCTTCTGCTCGAGGGGCTGACGCTGTCGCTCGCCGGCGGGGTCGCGGGCACCGTGCTGGGTGCCTGGGCCCTCCCCACGCTGGCGAGGATGGCGCCCACCGGCGTGCCGCGCATCCACCGGGCGGGGATCGGGGCAGGGACGATCGGGGTCATGCTCGCCCTGTCGCTCGCGGTGGGCCTGCTGCTCACGGCGTGGCCACTCCTCACGCAGGGCAGGCGCGGCGCTCGTGGCGCGCTCGTCGGTAGCGCCCGGGGCGCCTCGGTCGGGCGAGAGCGCCAGGCGTTGCGCTCCGCGCTGGTGATCGCGCAGGTAGCGCTGGCGCTCACTCTGGTCGTCGGAGCCGGGCTGCTCGTCCGCACCCTGCAGAGCCTGCACGCCACCGAGCTCGGGTTCGAGCCGGCCGGCGTGCTCGCGGCGGACATCTACCTGAGCCCACAACGCTACCCGGACGACGCGGCGGTGTGGGGCTTCTACCGCGAGGCGCTCGACCGCATCCGTGCCCTTCCCGGCGTCGCCGCGGCGGGTTTCGGCGAGCAGGTTCCGGTCGAGGGGGGGTTCGGGTGCACCGTGCAGGGCTTCGAGGACGAGACCGTGTACCAGAAGGTGAAGGACGCGGGGATGACCACCTGCGCCGGCGAGATGGCCGTGACTCCCGGATACCTCGAGGCGCTCGGCATACCGCTCCTCGAGGGGCGTGGGCTCGAGGACGGCGACAACGACGAGCCCGGCCGTGCCGCGGTGGTCGTCAGCAGGGCGTTCGCGGAGCGATTCTGGCCGGGACGCGAGCCCCTCGGTCAGGGCGTCGCGCCCGGAGGACGCACGCGGGGTCCCTTCTACCACGCGGTGGGCGTGGCCGGAGACGTTCCCAAGAGCTCGACGGAGGCGGCGGCACCCCTGAGTCAGGTGGCCATCGCGATCTACTACCCGATGATATACGACCCGAACGTGCAGGGTCGTTGGGGGTGGTGGCCGGGCACCGGCACCCTGGTCGTCCGGAGCGGGGCGGCGGACCCGACCGCGCTGTTCGGATCGATCCGTCGGATCGTCTCCGAGGTGGACACGGAGGTGCCCCTCGCAAACCTGCGGTCGATGGACGATGTCGTCGCGCGGGCCAACGCGAAGATCGCCTTCGTTTCCGTGCTGCTCGCGATCGCGGCAGCGGTCGCCCTCGCGCTGGCGTCGGTGGGGCTCTACGGGGTGATCTCGTTCGTGGTGGGGCGTCGAACCCGGGAGATCGGCATGCGGCTCGCCGTCGGCGCCGATCCCGGTCGGGTCCTGCGGATGGTGGTGGGCCGCTCCCTCGGGCTGGTGACCGCCGGGCTCGCCATCGGTGTGCTCCTCGCCCTCGGCTCCGCCAGGGTGCTGCGAGGTTTGCTCGTGGGCGTGGCGGCGACGGACCCGCTCTCCTATGCGCTGGCGTCCGGCCTGCTCGCGGCCGTGGCCCTGCTCGCGACGTGGCTTCCGGCCCGGCGCGCGGCCCGGGTGGATCCGGTCGAGGCACTGCGGGCGGAGTAGCGCGAGCCTCAGTCGCGCCGGACCCTGTACCGGAGCATCACGCACCCTCCGTCGATCTGCCGACAGGAGATCAGCTCGAGATCGGTCTGCCGGCCCGGATCGAGGAAGAGCGGGATCCCCGAGCCCAGCAGGACGGGGTGGACGTTGAGGCCCACCTCGTCGACGACGCCGGCGGCGAAGAGGGAGCTCGCGAGCTCCCCTCCGCCCAACAGGCAGATGTCACCTCCGTCCGCCTCCTTCATCCGACGCACGAAGCCTGGGGCGTCCGACGAGACGAGCTCGGCGCCCCGAACCGAGCCCGCCTCCAGGGTCCTGGAGAAGACGTATCCTTTGATCCCCCCTCCGGATCCACCCCCGCTCCCGGAGGCGGCCGCGACCTCCCAGGTCTTCCGGCCCATCAGCACCGCATCGATCCCCGACCAGTAATCCCGCATGATCTCCCGGGCGTCCTCGCTGAAGTGGAGCCAATCGACCGCCCCATCGCTTCGCGCGATGAAGCCGTCCAGGGAGCAGGCGGCGCCGTAGGTGACGCATCGGGACATGGTTCCTCCCGGGATGGAGCGCGACGTGGCGGTTGGCGATGCGCGCCTTCGAGGCTAATCTAAATGGAAATTCAATAACTAACTGAATCTCGATTTAGAAATTCGCAAGGGCGATGCCGGTAATGGCCCGACCCAGGAAGGCTTCGGACGAAGAGATCTACGCCGCCGTGTACCGGGCCATGAGCCGGCTCGGCCCCGGCGAGCTGCGATTGGCGGACATCGCGGAGGAGGCGGGGGTGACGCCCGGCGCGCTGGTCCAGCGATTCGGCTCCAAGCGGGCCCTGTTGCTCGCCCTGTCACGGGCCTGGGCCGGCTCCGCGGGCGAGCTCTTCGCCGACCTGCGCCGAAGCTACGACGCTCCACTCGCGTGTCTGCGGGCGTACGCCGAGTGCATCGCCGGGCTCGCCAGCTCGCCCGCCGCGTTCGCGCGCAGCCTCGCCTATCTGCAGATCGACCTCACGGACGAGGACTTCCGCGAGACTCTCGAGACGCATGCGCGCGCGACGCGCGCCGAGGTGGAGGGTCTCGTCCGCGACGCCGTCCACCGCGGTGAGCTCGTACCGGGGACCGACCGCGCCTCCCTGGCACGCACGATCGAGGCCGTGCTCGCGGGGTCGATGATGACCTGGGCGCACTACCGGGAGGGACCGGCAGCCGACTGGATGCGGGCGGATCTCGAGGCCGTGCTCCGTCCCTACCTGCCCCGCCCCGCCGCCGAGGTGGAGCCGGAGGACCCCTGACCACTTGTGGCCGGCCCCCATCTTCGAGACTCTAGAAGCCCTTCACGCACCCCTCCGACCCCCGGAGCCCCCCATCGGATGAAAGCGACGGAGATGGCGCCTCCCGAAGCGCCGGTCTGGACACCCCGTGACTCGGCCGAGCTGTACGGCCTGGGCAACTGGGGCGGAGGGTACTTCGGGGTCTCCGATCGTGGCACGGTGGTGGTCTACCCGGACACGAACCCGTCCCGCGGAATCGATCTCCTGGAGGTGGTCGAAGGGCTGCAGGCCAGGGACCTGTGGCCACCGGTCGTGATCCGGTTCTCGGGCATCCTCGCCCACCGCATGGCCCATCTTCGGCGCGCCTTCGACGACGCCATCGCCGAGGTCGAGTACGAAGGTCGCTACACGTGCGTCTACCCCATCAAGGTCAACCAGCAGCGTCACATCTGCGAGGAGATCCGCGACCTCGGCTCGACGATGGGCTTCGGTCTCGAGGCCGGCTCCAAGCCGGAGCTGTTGGCCGGGCTCGCGCTCACCGAAGGGCTCAATCAGATGCCGTTCATCTGCAACGGCTTCAAGGACCGCGAGTTCATCGAGACCGTCACGCTGGCTGCAAAGATGGGGCGGAACATCTTCCCGGTGGTCGAGCAGACCCACGAGCTCGAGCATCTGGTGCGTGCGGCCCGGGAACACAGCGTCACCCCGAAGTTCGGCATCCGCGCCAAGCTCGCCTCCGGCGGTGTCGGGCGCTGGGCGGATTCCGTGGGCTTCCGCGGCAAGTTCGGCCTTTCGGTCAGCCAGATCCTGTCCAGCGTCGACTACCTGCGCAGCGAGGAACTGCTGGACGGCCTGCGCCTCCTGCACTGCCACATCGGCTCTCAGATCTTCGACATCCGGACGCTGAAGTACGCTGTCAGCGAGCTCACCCACATCTACGTCGAGCTGGTGAAGCTGGGCGCCCCCATGGGCATGCTCGACCTGGGGGGCGGGCTGGGCGTCGACTACGACGGGTCGCAGTCGGCCACCGACTCGTCGGTGAACTACACGCTGGAGCAGTATGCCACCGACGTCGTGTACCGCGTGAAGTCCATCTGCGAGGATGCCGGGGTGCCGCATCCGGACATCATCACCGAGTCGGGGCGCGCCCTGGTCGCCCACTCCGGCGTCCTGGTCTTCGAGGTGCTCGGGAGCCGGGTCTTCCCGGAGGAGCCCGATGCGGAGCTGGTCGATCGCGCGCTCAACGAAGAGGAGGACGAGGCCGAGGTACCACAGCCGCTGCTCGACCTGGTCGACGCCTATCAGCGGCTCGACGAGGGCGCCGACCTGCTCGAGGTCTACCACGATGCCGAGCACGCGCTGAACGAGGCGATGAGCCTGTTCAACCTGGGCTACATGAGCATCACCGTTCGAGCCGCCACCGAGGAGCTGTACTGGGCCATCGGCAACCGTCTGGTGCGTGACATGGGCGACGAGCTCCCCGAGGAGCTGTGGACCCTACCGGATCGGCTGTGCGACATCTACTTCTCGAACTTCAGCCTCTTCCAGTCGCTGATCGACGCGTGGGGGATCGACCAGATCTTCCCGATCCTGCCCATCCATCGGCTGGACGAGAAGCCGACGCGACGGGGCGTGCTCGCCGACGTGACCTGCGACTCCGACGGGCGCGTGGATCGTTTCCCGGGCGACGGCGAGCCGAAGAACACGCTGGCGCTGCACCCGCTGCGCAAGGGTCGGTCGAACGGGGGGCCGGCCGGGGACCTCGAGCCGTACTATCTGGCCGTGTTTCTCACCGGCGCCTACCAGGAGACGCTCGGCGACCTGCACAACCTGTTCGGTGACACCCACGCGGTGCACGTCGCCATCGACCAGGACGGCCGCTGGAAGCTCGAGGAGGTCGTCGAGGGTGACACGGTCCGGGAGGTGCTCCAATACGTGCAGTTCGACCCGGACGCGATACGGCGCTCCATGCGGCGCGAGATCGAGGCGGCGCTCACGGCCAACCGCCTCACGCTCGAGGAGGCCGTGAGCATGCGACGGTTCCTCGACCAGGGCATCGAAGGGTACACGTACCTGGAGTAGGCTCCCGAGCGCGCACCGGCACCAGGTTGATACCGACGGGCTCCCGGCGTCCCCTCAGCGAACCTGGCTTCCGGACACGTAGGGCAGGTCCCTGGCCCCCCAGTCGTGCCAGGAACCGTCGTAGAATCGCGCGTCGTAGCCCAGCAGCCTGGCCGCGAAGTAGGTGAAGCTGGCGCGCATTCCGATCATGCAGTAGGCGACCACCGTGCCGCCGTCGGCAGCGCCGGTGGCACGGAAGAGGCGCTCGAGCTCGGTCCGGTCCCGGAGCCGTGGCTCGGACCGACTCTCGATGAGCTTCTCCCAGTACATCTGCTGGGCACCGGGAATGTGTCCGGCATGGAGCCGCCCGCCCATGCCCCCGTCCGCGCCCGTGTACTCGTCGTCGGGGCGGGCATCGACCAGCGTCACCTTCGCATCCTGCAGGCGCTGAGCGACCCAGTCGGCGTCGACCACCGCTCCCTCACGGGGCCGTAGCGTCACGGATCCCGGCTCCGGGATCGGCTCCTCCAACGACGTGGGGTGCCCGCCGCGCTCCCAGCCGCTCCATCCTCCGTCCAGCATCGACACCCGCTCGAGCCCCATCACGTCCAGCGTCATCCAGGCCCGGGCGGCGCCGAGGGGGCTGGCGCCGTACACCACCACTCGCTGCCCGTCCCTCACACCGACGGCCTCGAGCGCAGCGTCGATCTCGGCCGGCGTGCGGAGCTCCGCGCCGAGCCCGCCCGGGCCGTCCCACATGAGCAGGCCCAGGTCCAGGAAGCGCGCTCCGGGGACGTGTCCCCGCTCGTAACCCTCCCGTCGGGTGTCCACATGCAGGACGACGACGTCCGGATCGTCGATATGGGCCTCCAGCCAGCCCGGTTCGACGAGGAGGTCGAGCTGCCGGGCCTGGAGACTCGGGGGCTGCGCCAGCAGCGCGACGGCAGCGAGGATCCCGAGGCCTGGCCGAAAGGCACTGGCCGGTGCGTGCGAATGCGTTCCACGGCGGTCCACGACACGCCTCCTGAAGGCCGTTGCGAGGGACGAGCCGAAGCATTGCTTCGTCAGCATCGCGCGTCTTGAATGAACCCAACGCGCCTCACGACCTCGTGACGAAGTCGGTGAGGTCGATCCGGTACCGAGACGACGCGGCATCGTACCACATACGATACGAGGTAGGAAGGCGTCCCGCCTCGGGGTGGTGCGCGGGCACACTCACGGTCTTGGTCTCGTCGGGGCGGCGCTGCAGGAACGCTCGTGTCAGCATCGGCTCCATGAAGACCATCGTCGCGTCGTAGAAGCCGTACACGAGTGTGCTCGTGAAGGTCTCGCCGTGGAACTCGTGGGACGTCCAATCCGTCCAGTGCGTTCCCATCCGTGGAATCGCAGTGGCATCACCCACATAGTCCGGCGGGGTCTCGTCGACACCGTCCCCGCCCGGGGCCCGCCGGGACCCGGGATCCACACTCCCGGAGCGGATGGCCCTGCGGGCGGGACGCTGCCCGCCCCGAGTCGGAACCGCACCCACGTTGCCCGCTACGTGATCGGCGCCGTGCTCGTGACGGCGGCCGTCGTCTCGCTGCGAGACCTCGTGCAGAGGGGGAAACCGGCGTCGGTCACGTGGAGACCGAACCGGGTCGCCGTGTCGGTCCTCGCCAACCGGACCGACGTCGCCGAGCTCGACGAGCTTGGAACGATGGTGGCCGATTGGGTGACGCTTGGCCTCGCTCGCACGCCGGGTCTGGCCGTCGGCGGCAGCTATTACCTCACGGCGGACACCCTCTCCTTCTCCCTTCGGGTGATCGACGTGGCGTCAGGAGGGGTGCTCCGCGCTCGAGCCCATCCGCGCAACGCGACGGGACCCCATGCCCGCTTTGGAGGAGATCCGCCAACGGATCCCCTCGGCCCTCCGCAGCATCGTCGATCCCCAGGGTAGCCTCCACGGGACCCCGTCGATGTCTCCGCCGAGGTACGAGGCCTTCTCCGTCTATATCGCGGGCCAGCGGCTCTTCCGGGAGGGAGACTGTGAGGGATCGCTTCCCATGTTCCGCAGGGCCGTGACGCTGGACACCGCATTCACCGTCGCGGTGGGGGTGGCGGGCGTAGGCACGGCCCGGTGCGCGCTCACCGACTCGGTCCTCACGCTGCTCGAGGGGCGATCCGCCGTGCCGGAGGCCGCGGCTCCGGACCTCCTGGAGGCGCTCCCCGAGGGTGCCCACCCGCACGATTTCCTCCAGTTCCAGTTGACCCGTCGCTGGCCTCCGTGCGCGCTACCCCACGCTTCAGGAGACCGATCGCTCCGAAGGGCTGAGGTGAGGCGACCGCGCGAGCCACCGCCACGCCCACCTCAGTCGTTGTGGCTGAGCTCGTACTCCCGTTGGGCCCGCTCACGGTCGGCGCCCAGCTTCTGATCGCGCTTTCGCGCAGCGGCGAGGCCCTTCGCTCGGGTCGCGTCCGAGTGGACTCGAGGCGTGGACAGCAGGCGCTCGAGCTCCGTCCCGCCACAGGCGGGACAGGCGTCCGGAGTGAGTCCCTCCTTCCGGACCCACTCCTCGAAGCGCTCCTCGCAGGTTTGGCACCGGTATTCGTAGATCGGCATGGAACCAGTGTGGCGTCGCCCGTGGTCGGCCGCAACGACCTTGGTACGGCCGCCGCGCTACCCGAGCGAGCCGAGAGCCTTCTTCAGGTCGTCCGCATTCATCACGGGCGTGAACTCGACCGCGGCCTCGGCGCCCTGGAACAGGTGCTCGGCAATGCGCGCGATGTCGGCCGGCTCCTTCATGTCGAAGAACATCATGCAGGCTCGCTCGCCGCCGTCGGTAAGGAAGTAGGCGGCTTCGGGCTTCACCAGCTCAGCGAGCGTCTCGATGAGCCGTCCCATCGATCCGTCGTCGACCATTTCGTTGCCCCGGTCGACGGGCACAGACCAGCGGAGCATCATACGCATCGGGAATCTCCCCCTTGTTCTCGTGTCTTGTTCACGAGTGATGGCCAGCGGGATCAAGTGAGCACCGGCGGACGGCGGGCGAAAGGACCCGTGGGTCGAGCTGCCGCGCTCGCGCCTGGATGGGCGCTGCACCCGGTCCGCTCCGCCGGGACCGGTTGCGCGGGGGACGGCCCCCCGGCAGCGTACCGCCTCTCGCGTCCCGGTCTCCAGGGGTTCCCATGCGCTTCCCTCGTTCGTCGTTTCGGCGAGTGATCCTCGTTTCCTCGCTGGCCCTCCCGGTACACACGCCGGTCGGCGCCCGACAGGTGACCCTGGCCCTGGTCGGTGGCCGCGTCCTGGATGGGTTCGGGGGGCCGGTGCTGGAGAACGGAGTCGTCCTGGTGGCGGGTGAACGGATCGTCGCAGTGGGGCCGGCCTCGGAGGTGCACGTACCCGGAGGCGCCCGGGTCGTCGACACCAACGGCATGACGGTCATGCCCGGTCTGTGCGACATGCACGTGCACCTCCAGCTGCTCGGACACGGCGACTATGCGCGTTGGGACGAGCTGTACGGCGCGCGCAATGAGGAGGTGATGGCCGTCGCGGCGGGGCAACTGCTCGACGCCGGCGTGACCTGCGCGCGGGACCTGGGCGGACCACTGGACGAGCTGGTGGCCACGAAGCGCGCGATCGCAGAGGGGAGTATCCCCGGTCCTCGGCTCTTCATCTCGGGACCGTTCCTCCAGCGGGCTCCCTACGAGCCCTGGCAGGCGGACTACCGATGGGCCGTGAACGGCGTCGCCGACGCCGAGGCCAAGACGAAGCGCCTGATCGACGCAGGCGTGGACGTCATCAAGCTCATCGACCAGGACCAGCTCACGGACGAGGAGGTCGACGCCATCGTCCGCACCGCCCATGCCGCCGGGAAGCCCGTGGTCGCGCACGCCCACCGAATGGACGAGATCCGCATGGGCTTGCGGCACGGGGTCGACGACTTCGAGCACACGGGCCTGGGGACGGCGCCGGGGTACGCGCCCGACGTGCTCCGGGCGCTGCGGGAGCGGAACGCGGCGTTATGGTGGGCGCCGACCATCTCCCCGCTGTACGTGATGCGGTACACCGGCGAAGTCTTCCCCGAGCGCCTGGACGACCCGGCCTGGCGAATCGGAATGAGCAGGGAGATGGCCGACGAGATCCGCGCTTCCCTCGAGCATATCCCTCGTTTGCCCTACTACGCCTTGTTCCCGAGCCGCATCCCCCGGCTCCCGGAGAAGTTCGCACAGCTGCGGGAGACCGGCGTGCGCATGCTCATCGGCACCGACTCCGGGATCCCGTCGATGTTCCACACGGATTCGACGTGGAGGGAGATGGTGAAGTGGGTCGAGCTGGGCGTTCCCCCCATGGAGGTGATCCAGTCGGCGACCCTCTGGCCGGGACGCTTCTTCGGAAGGGATGACCTGGGCACGATCGCACCCGGAAGCCTTGCGGACCTGATCGCGGTCCGCGGAGACCCGCTGACCGACATGTCCGTGCTCCGCCGGCCCGACCTGGTCGTGAAGGGCGGGCGCGTCGTGAGGGCGTCGCGATGAGCGCGGGCCAAGACCCCGCAACGGGCGCGCGTGACCACCTCCGGCATACGGTGGCGACCCTCGCCTACCGGGCGCGCAAGGCCATCGAGGCCAAGGACGCGTCGTTCGCCCACTTCCGCATCGGCGAATCCACACGGACCCCACTCGCCATCCTCTCCCACATGGCGGACCTGATGGAGTGGGCGCTCACGCAGGCTCAGGGCGTCGAGCGATGGAACGATGCGACCCCCTCCGACTGGGATCGGGAGCGCGACCGTTTCTTCGACGGCGTGGCGGCCTTGGATGCGTACCTGGCCTCGGCGAGCCCCCTGGGACAGCCCGAGGGGAAGATCTTCCAAGGCGCGGTGGCGGACGCGCTCACGCACGTAGGTCAGATCAACCTGCTCCGTCGTCTGGCAGGGGACCCCGTGCGCGGCGAGAACTACAACCGAGCCGACGTCCGCGTGGGGCGCGTGGGCCGGGAGCAGTCCCCACCGCGCCGCGAGTTCGAGTAAAAAGAAGAGCCGCCCCGGCGGGGCGGCTCGGAGTGACCGGTCGGTCAGCGTGATCGGAGGGCGGGGTCAGTTCCAGTCAGGACGGTGAGGGCGCTTGCGACCGAACATGTCGTCCTCATCGTCGTCGTCGTTCCACTCGTCCCAGCCCTCCTCTTCGTCCTCGTCCTCGTCTTCGTCATCGTCGAAGTCGTCGTCCTCGTCCCAGTCGTCCTCGTCCCAGTCTTCCTCGTCGTCTTCGGTCCAGTCGCCGTCCTTCTCCTCGTCCTCGTCGTAGGCGAGAACCTGGGTGACGGGGGCGTCCGCCTCGAACCAGTCCGACCGGCTCATTTCCGTGATCTCCTCCTGGCTCCGGCCTCGGGATGTCCGACGGGTTTCGGAACACCCAGGGCGCTTGGCGCGAAGGTAATAGCGGGTGGATGGTTGTCAACAATCATCGACCAGACTCGCCGACGGCCGCATGATCGGCCTCCGAGATCGCTTTCCCGAGGAGTACGGGACCCAGGAGGATGTTCCCGATGATCACGGACATGGCGAGCGCGACGACGCCCGCGCCGACCTCCGGAAAGGCCTCTTCGATGAGCAGCACCAGACCCAGCGATACCCCCCCCTGGGAGATGAGCCCGAGCCACGCCCGGTCCTGAACGGGCCCGGTCACTCCGGCCATGGCGAGGCCGCGCTTCGCGGCACCCCTCGTCAGCCACAGGCGCGCTCCGAACAAGGCGAGAGCCGCGGGGCCGAAGCGCGCCACCGCGCTCAGGTCGAGTCCCGCGCCCGCGACCGCGAAGAAGAACGCGAAGATCACCACGGCGACCGAGCGGATGCCCTCGATCATGCGATCACCGGCCGGAGAGAGGTTTTCGATCACGAAGCCGGCCGACACTCCGGCCAGGAGAAGCTCCAAGTGCAGCTCGGCCGCGACCACCACCAGCAGATAGGCGAACAGGAACGTCGCGAGCGGTGTTCGTTGGGGGGTGTCCTCTCCTCCGAGGTACAGAGAGAAGACCCAACCTCCCACGGCACCCAACGCCAGAGCGCCACCGACCTCGACCACGAGGTGGCCGAAGACGTTCGCCGAGAACGTCTGTCCGGGATCGACCAGCGGGCCCACCAGGGCCAGGGTGAGGGTGAACAGCACGATGACGAGCACGTCCTTCACGATCGTGACCCCGAGAAGGACGTCCACGAGCTCACCCTTGGCATGCTTCTCCTCGATGACCGCCACGGTCAGGTCGGGAGACGAGTTCGCAGCCCACACGCCGAGGAGGAGGGCGATCCCGACGGTCGACGGGAACGGCAGCGCTGCCAGGAACGGCACGAGAGGGCTCAAGAGCAGGAGCGCGATGGCCATTCCCACCCAGACGATGCCGGTCACGACCAGGGTCGTGAGCGCGATCGCCCGGGCCTTGGGGCGGAGCGCCGAGACCTGGAGCTCGCCGCCAGCCAGCATCGCGATCAGTGCGAGCGCGAAATCGTCGATGAGCCGGAGGTCCGTTACGGCCTGACTGGGAAGGATGCCAGCGAGGGACGGTCCCGCCGCGATGCCCACCAGAATGAAACCCGTGATGCGGGGCAGGCCGAGTCCGGCAGCGAGGGTGCCTCCCACCGAGGCCGCGAGCAGCACGAAGCCCACGAGGACGGCCAGGCGTCCGCCCTCGAGGGACGGCGCCACGCCCTGGAAGCTCGCCCAGACCAGAAGGAAGAGCAGCGCCAGGGTGCCGGCCGAACGGACGACCGCGGTCGCACCCTTTGTGTCGCGGCGGGCACGCTCGACCTGTTGAGCGGGGGCACCAGCGTGAGATTCCATCCCGCAAGATGGCGCCGCGCGCCCCCTTCGCGCACTATTCGGCCCGGCCTCCCTCGGGCGCCTGCCGGGCGCACCGCACCAAATCGCTTTCAGCCAGCTGCCATGACGGTCGAATCGAACCCGATCTTGTCGGATGCGTATCGCATTCCCTTCGACCGCATCCGCGCGCACCACGTCGGTCCCGGTGTACGCCAAGCCCTTCGGGAGGCTCAGACCGAGATCGACGCCATCGGCGAGGACCCGTCACCACCGACCTGGGATGCGATCCTCGAGCGGCTGGAGCAGGCGACGGAGCGACTCGGTCGTCGCCTGGGACCACCGGCACACCTCATGGCCGTGGCCGAGACGCCGGCGCTGAGAGAGGCGTACAACGACGTGCTCCCGGAGATCTCGGCCTTCTGGACCCGCCTCCCGTTGAACGAAGCACTCTGGAAGCGGGTGCGCGCATACTCGGAATCGCAGGAGGCGTCTCGGCTCTCGGGGCTGCGCCGCCGGCATCTGGACAAGACGATCCAGGAGTTCCGCCGCGCGGGCGCGGACCTCCCCACCGCACCCCAGCAACGGCTCGAGGCCCTCAGGGTCGAGCTCGCGCAGCTTCAACAGCGCTTCACGGAGAACGTCCTCGACGCGACGGCGGCATACGAGCTCCACGTAGTGGAGGAGGAGCGCCTGGTCGGGGTGCCCGAGGCTGCCAAGAGGCGCGCCCGGGGAAAAGCGCAAGAAAAGGGTCTCGAAGGTTGGCTGCTGACCCTCGACTACCCGTCCGTCGAGCCGATTCTCAAGTACTGCGACGATCGCGCGCTTCGTCGTACGATCCACACCGCCTTCACGACGCGCTGCCGTGACGGTGAGTGGGACAACCGTGGCACGATCGCGCGCATCCTGCGCCTTCGCGTCGAGCTGGCCGATTTGCTCGGCTACGCCTCGTTTCCCGATTACAAGCTCGAGGACCGGATGGCCAAGACCGGCCGGCGTGCGGTCGAATTCGAGAGGGATCTGGAGGATCGGACGCACCCCTACTGGAAGCGCGACTGCGCGGAGCTCGCGGCCCATGCCGGGGCGCTGGGCATCGACGCCCTCGAGCCCTGGGACGTGGCATACGTCACGGAGAAGCTGCGCAAGGAGCGCTACGACATCGACGACGAAGCCCTGCGCCCGTACTTCCCGCTGGATTCGGTCCTTTCCGGCCTTTTCGAGATCGTACGGCGCGTCTTCGGCTTCCGCGTGGAGGAGCGCGAGATCCCGGAGGTGTGGCATCCCGACGTGCGCTACTACGAGATCTTCGCCGAAGACGGCACCCACATGGGCTCCTTCTACACGGACTGGTTTCCGAGGAAGGAGAAACGCCAGGGTGCGTGGATGAACGACCTCGTGACCGGCGGTCCGAAGCAAGAAGGCTTCGCGCCCCACCTGGGAGTCATCTGCGGCAACTTCACGCCGCCCGACGGAGGGACGCCGGCGCTGCTCACGCACCGTGAGGTCGAGACCACGTTCCACGAGTTCGGGCATCTGCTCCACCACTGCGCGTCCCGCGTCGAGATCCCCAGCCGTGCGGGCATCAACGTCGCCTGGGACTTCGTGGAGCTTCCGAGTCAGATCATGGAGAACTGGTGCTGGGAGCGGGCCGCACTCGACCTGTTCGCCCGGCATTGGCAGACGGGAGAGCGCCTGCCGGACGAGCTCTTCGAGCGTATGGTGGCGGCCCGGCGCTTCATGGGTGGGTGGGGCCAGATGCGTCAGATCTCCTTCGGAACCGTCGACCTGGCGCTGCACGGCGACCTCGCGCAACGCCTGCTCGCGGAGGCCGGTGACCACGGGGACGGAGACCTGGACACGCGCCAGGGAACCGAGGTGATGGAGTTCGGGCGGGAACGGTTCCTGAGATTCGTGCCCGCTCCCCTGTTCGCGGAGCTGCACATGCTGACGAGCTTCACCCACCTGTTTTCCGGGGGATATGCCGCCGGCTACTACAGCTACCTCTGGTCGGAAGTGCTCGACGCCGACGTCTTCACGCGCTTCCAGGAGAACGGAATCTTCGACCGCGACACCGGGCGGGCCTACGTGGACGCGATCCTCTCGCGTGGTGATTCGGACGACCCAGAGCGACTCTTCACCGACTTCATGGGTCGTGATCCGGACCCGAACGCCCTCCTGGCCCGGAATCTGGGTCCGCTGCCCGAGCCCGCGGGCAGAAACCCCTGAGGCACGGGTCGGTAGAAGGAGGTACACCGTGAATCGGGGGACGCTCATGCGTACGTATGCTTTCTTGGCTCTGGTGGCCGTGACCTTCGCGGCCTGCGCCGACTCTTCCAGGCTGGCGTACGGGGACGCGAACAGCATCATCGCGGCCATGGATCCAGGCGTCTGGGACGAGGTGCGGGACGACGTCTACGCGGCCCTGGAGCCTCGCATCCAGACGGTCCGGGCGGAGAAGACCTTCACGGTCACGTACCAGGATCCGTCGGGATCGGATTGGACCAACCTCCGGCGTTTCCGGCAGATGCTCGTGGCCGGAACCGCGGACGACCCCTGGATGAAACAGGCGCTCGAGCTGGCCCGCACCGAGGTCACGGGTCCCGGGCTCTACCGCGCGTACGACGTCTGGGCGCGAGGACAGCAGGCCACGATCGTCCTGGCCGAGCCCGGCACGGTGGCGGCCGAAGTGCGCCGACACGCGTCGGAGATCAACGAAATGCTGGACGAGCAGTACCGGGAGTATGCGCGCAGCCGCATGTACATGACTGGGGCGGACACCGCCCTGGCCGACACGCTGATGCGCACCGCGCGCTTCCAGCTCATCGTCCCCAACGTGTACCGGTGGACGCGGCAGGATTCGCTGTACACGTTCCGGAACGACAACCCCGACCCCGCGGAGCTCATCCGGCAGATCGCGGTCACCTGGCGGTCTCCCGTCCCCGAGGGAATCCAGGGCGAGGACATCCTGGCCTGGAGGGCCCAGGTGTCGGAGTCCTACGGCGAGCCGCAGGACGTGGATCTGTCGGACGTGGCGGCGGGCCAGTTCGAGTACCAGGGACAGGCCGCCTACCAGATCCAGGCGACCTGGAAGAACCCGCCCGCGCTCGACTGGCCGGCGGCCGGCCCGTTCATCACCCGGGCCATCATCTGCGGCCAGCAGGACCGCATGTACCTCCTCGACGCGTGGCTGTACGCGCCGGGCAAGGAAAAATACGAGTACATGATTCAGCTCGAGACGATCCTGGACTCGTTCCGGTGCGGGCCTGGTTGATTCGCGGGAGCGGCGCGGATCCCCCGTGACCGGCGCGGAACCTCCCCGTGAGCAGTCGGCTTTGGAGGGCGCCTCGGTAGTCGTCGCCGACCCGACGGCCAGCCCGGGTCCGGCGGCAGCGCCCTCGCGGTCAGCCCCCGCTGACCGAGGGCAGGATCACGATGTCGACCCCGTCTCTCACCGGGGTGTCGAGCCCGCCGGACCAGCGGATGTCCTCGCGACCCACGAACACATTGACGTGCGGACGGAGCTCGCTCCGTTCGGTGAAGACCCGGTCGTACACAGCCGGGACTCGTACGCGCAGCGCCTCGAACGCTCCCGCCACGGTTCCCACGGCGCCCGCGAGGTCGATCACCCTGCGACCGTCGTTCAGCTCGCGGAGCTGCGACGGGAGCACGACCCTCACGCTCAAGGGACGAGCGCCGCCTTCACGCACACCACCGGGGGCAGTCCTTCGTGGATCGCCGTCCAATGGTCCCCCCCGTCCCTCGATCCGTAGAGGCGACCGCTGCGCGTTCCGAAATACACGCCGCACCCGGTCGCCTGATCCGTGTCCAGCGCGTCACGGAGCACGGTCTCGTAGGCATCCTCCTGAGGAAGGCCTTCCGTGAGCGGCTCCCAGGAGTCACCGGCATCCCGGGTCCGGTAGACCCGAAGCTTCGCCTCCGGAGTGCATCGGAAGGTGTCCGCTTCGAGGGGCACGATGAAGACGGTGTCGGGATCGTGGGCATGCATGGCCATCGCGAAGCCGAAATCGGAGGGGACCCCGTTCGCGATGTCCTGCCAGGAGTCGCCCCAATCGTCGCTGCGGTACAACCCCCAGTGATTCTGCAGGAAGAGCCTTCCGGGACGGGATGGGTGGTGCACGACCTTGTGGACGCACTGTCCGAACTCCGGGTGCTTGTCCGGCAGGAACTCGGCGCGCACCCCCTGGTTGCGCGGCCTCCAGGTCTCACCCCCGTCGTCGGAGCGGTACACCCCTCCGGTGGACAGCGCCACGACGGTGCGCGCGGGGTCGCCCGGGTCGGGAAGGATCGTGTGCAGACACAGACCCCCCGCACCCGGGGTCCACCGCTCCCTGTGCTCGTGCCCCAGGAAACCGGGGACTGCCTCGAAGCTGTCGCCACCGTCGCGACTCTCGAACAGGCATGCGGGCTCGACCCCGAGCAGGATGTGGTCGGGCTCGGAGTCGCGACCCGGCCGGATCTGCCAGATGCGGCTCAGGGACAGCCCCGACTCCTCGGGGAACTTCACTGGACGCTCGTCCTTGCCCGACCAGGTCGCCCCGAAGTCGTCCGACCGACGCAGCGTGCATCCCCAGAATGGGTTCCCCGCGGCGGCCCAGAGCACCGGCCCCGCGCCACGGCGGTCCAACGCCATCGCATAGACCTCTTCCCCCGGGAAATGCGGCCCGTCCGTCTTCCACGAAGCCCGGTCGGACCCCGAATGGAACAGGAAAGCCCCCTTGGTGGTGCCCACCATCAGGACCACGTCCCCCGAGTCCGCCGGCACTCCCGTCGTCGTCTGCGGCATGCTCCCACCTCCTCCGCGCTCCTCGTGACGGCGGTCCGCCGACCGCCCGCCCCCGCCACGTTACGCTGTTTCCACGGTTGTCGTCCAGCCGTGATTGTGGGGCTCGCCGACGCCCGCTACAATCGACCGTCCACACCCTTCTCGATCGTCGATACGCCGTCCAAGTGAGCTTCGTCCACCTCCACGCCCACTCCGAATACTCGCTCCTCGACGGCGCCAACCGCATCGCCGACCTGGTCCAGAAGGCAACAGAGCTGGAGATGCCGGCCCTGGCCCTCACCGACCATGGCTGTCTGTTCGGGGCCTGGAGCTTCCACAAGGCGGCGAAGCAGCAGGGGCTCAAGCCGATCATCGGCATGGAAGCATACGTCGCCCCGGGTGACCGCTTCGACCGATCCCGCTCGGGACAGGGCGAGCGCGCCTACTATCACCTGGTCCTCCTCGCGCGCGACGCGGTCGGGTACCGGAACCTGGTCAAGCTCTCCTCCATCGGATACACCGAGGGCTTCTACCACCGCCCGCGCATCGACCGGGAGGTGCTCGCCCGGCATCACGAAGGGATCGTGGTCACGTCGGCGTGCATGGCGGGGGAGGTGGCCCGTCACCTCCTCGCCGACGACTGGGCCGGCGCCCGAGAGGCCGCCAGCTGGTACGCGAACCTCTTCGACGGCCGCTACTACCTCGAGGTCCAGGGCCACGATTCAGAGGGGCAGTCGGAGCTGAACACCCGCATCCTGAAGCTGGCCGGCGAGCTCGGCCTGCCGGTGGTCGCGACCAACGACGCGCACTTCCTCCAGCCCCAGGACCACGAGGCCCACGACGTACTCCTGTGCATCGGCCTGGGAAAGGACCGTAACGACCCTGCGCGCATGCGCTACGACCGGGGACTGTACTTCAAGTCCGGACCGGAGATGGCGGAACGGTTCCCCGACCGACCGGATGTCCTCGAGAATACGCTTCGTATCGCGGACGAGGTGGACGTCGTCTTCGATCGGCAGTACCACCTGCCGGCCTTCCCGCTCCCCTCCGAGTACTCGGAGGAAAACGCCTATCTCGAGCATCTCGCCCTGGTGGGCGCGAGCGCGCGGTACAGCGACCCCCTGCCCCCGCATGTGAGGGAACGCTTCGATTACGAGCTGGGGGTGATCAAGGGGACCGGATACGCCGGGTATTTCCTGATCGTGCAAGACTTCATCGCCTGGGCGCGCCGCCACGACATTCCGGTGGGGCCTGGGCGAGGCTCCGCCGCCGGCTCCCTCGTGGCGTACGCCCTGGGGATCACCAACATCGATCCGCTCGAGCACGACCTCCTCTTCGAGCGCTTCCTGAACCCCGAACGGATCTCGATGCCCGACATCGACATCGACTTCTGCTTCGAGCGGCGGGGGGAGGTGATCGAGTACACCCGGCTCAAGTACGGGCGCGACGCCGTGGGGCAGATCATCACGTTCGGGACGATGAAGAGCCGCGCGGTGATTCGCGACGTCGGCCGCACGCTCGGCTTCGAGCCCGCCGAAACCGACCGCATCGCCAAGCTCATCCCGAACCAGCCCGGCCAGGCCTTCACCGTCAAGGAGGCGGTCGCGAAGCTCAAGGAGGTCCGGGACCTCTACGGTCTCGACGCCCGGCATCGTCAGCTCTTCGACTACTCCATGACGCTCGAAGGGTTGAATCGCCACGCTTCCGTCCACGCCGCGGGGGTCGTCATCGCCCCAGGTCCGCTGGACGAGTACGTCCCGGTGTGCATCCAGACCGGGAAGAACGGAGGCGAGGGCGACGACGCGATGGTCGTCACGCAGTACGACATGAACTGCCTCGAAGAGGCAGGCATGCTCAAGATGGATTTCCTGGGCCTCAAGACG
Organism: Gemmatimonadota bacterium; assembly: GCA_003248075.1. GTDB lineage: Bacteria > Gemmatimonadota > Gemmatimonadetes > Longimicrobiales > Gaopeijiaceae > SZUA-318. The sequence goes on from QJYK01000280.1 coordinate 63,501, forward strand.
CTCACCGTGATCCACGACGCGGTGGCGATGGTGCGCGAACGACACGGAGCCCTCACCAACCCTGCGACGGGCGACGCCTACGAGACCATCGACGACGTGCCGCTGGATGACCCGACCGTATACCGGATGCTCGCCAGGGGCGGCACGTCGGGCGTGTTCCAGTTCGAGTCGAATCTGGCGAACGAAAAGCTGCGCTCCATGAAGTGCGACCGCTTCGACGACCTGGTCGCGACCAACGCGCTCATCCGGCCGGGCCCGCTCGATTCCGGTATGGCCGATGTCTACGTCGACCGCAAGCTGGGTCGGAAGCCGGTCACGTACCCGCATCCGGACCTGGAGAAGACGCTCGAGCCCACGTACGGCGTCATCGTCTATCAGGAACAGGTGATGCGCATCGCCAACGTTCTCGCGGGCTATTCGCTCGGCGAAGCCGACGTGCTGCGCAAGGCCGTGGGCAAGAAGGATGCGGACCTCATCCGGAAGGAGCTCGCCAAGTTCGTCGAGCGCGCGGTCGAGCGCGGCGTGGCCAGGCGCACCGCGGACGACCTGGCTGAACAGATCGAGACGTTCGGGCGCTACGGCTTCAACAAGTCGCACTCTGCTGCCTACTCGCTGGTTTCGTACCACACGGCCTGGCTCAAGGCACACCACCCCGCCGAGTTCATGGCAGCGCTTCTCTCGTCGGTGCTCGACAAGACCGACGACGTCGTCAAGTACATCGGGGAATGCCGTGATCTGCCGCGCTTCGTCCCACGGCTGGAGGAGCCGATCGAGGTGCTTCCCCCGGACGTCAACGAATCCGGGTGGAAGTTCACGGTCGCCGACGACGAGCGGATCCGGTTCGGGCTGGGAGCGGTTCGGGGCGTGGGTGCGGGCGCGGTACGCTCGGTTCTCGAAGCCCGTGACGGAGGAGGGCGCTTCGGCTCCCTGTTCGACTTCCTCGAGCGAATCGACGTTCGCGCCCTGAACAAGCGCGCATGCGAGGCCCTCATCGCCGCGGGCGCCCTGGACGCGTTCGGCCACCGGGCCCAGCTGCTCGCGGGACTGGACGCGGCGTACTCGGAGGTTCAGGCGCGCAACGCGGAGCACGAAGCCGGCCAGGGGTCGCTCTTCGGCGACGCGTCGGCCGTGGCGCGCACCGAGCCCCCGCTCCCCAACGTTCCGCAATGGATCGAGCCGGACCGGCTCGCACGCGAGAAAGAGGCTCTCGGCTTCTTCATCTCGGGACACCCGCTGGATCGATACCGTGAGGTCGTACGGGCGTTCGAGCCGGTGACGTCCACCACGCTCGTCGAGCGCCCCGGCCAGGCGGTCGAGTTGGCGTGCGTCGTGACGTCCGTCGCGCGCCAGATCTCCCGCAAGGACAACTCGGAATGGGGAAAGGTGACCGTCGAGGATTTTCAGGGCACCGCCACGATTCTCGCCTTCCGCGACGTCTGGCAATCGTACAAGCACGTCCTCGTCCAGGACGCGGTCGTGCTCGTCTCCGGGAAGGTCAGCAGCCGGGAGCGCGACGAGGAGGACCCGCCGCTCTTCCTCGACTCCGCGCGGCCGCTGGACGAGCTGACCGTGTCGGGGGAGCTCTCCGTGCAGATCGAGCTGGAGCTGGGCTCGACCGTGGAGGCCGAGGCGTTCGAGGAGGCCCGCAAGGTGCTCGTCGCGCACCCCGGCGCCGCCGCCGTGGTCCTCCAGGTCGGAACCGACAACGGTGAGGCGGCGCCCCGCCTCCGTTCGCGCTCGCTGTCGGTCAGCCCGGACGTGGACACGATCGGGCAGCTGCAGAAGCTCTTCGGGCGTGGCAACGTGCGCCTCGTGCGCCGCGCGACACCGTCGGCGCCGGAGACGGCGGGCGACCCGTAGCGAACCTCCGCACACGCATGGCACCTCGCGCAGAGCGCGCCCCGGCCACGGGTCTCGGTCGCGTGCGATGGAGCGTCGACCCGGACGTGCGCCCGGCGCCGGCCGGTTTCCGCCTCCTGCGCGCCGAGGCGTTCGTGCCCGTCGATCGCGAAAGACTGTTCGCCTTCTTCGCCGCCGCCGAGAACCTGGAGCGCATCACGCCGCCCCGGCTGCGCTTCGGCATCGTGACGCCCCTTCCCATGGAGATGCGGGAGGGGACGATCATCGACTACCGTCTGTCGCTGCAGGGCATTCCGTTCGCATGGCGGACGGAGATCGCGGAGTGGGACCCGCCGAGGTCGTTCACCGACGTACAGATCCGGGGGCCCTACCGGAGCTGGATCCACCGCCATTCGTTCGAACCGGCCGCCGGAGGAACGCGCATGGTCGACGAGGTCCGGTATCGGATCGGGCGCGGCCCACTCGGGTGGCTGGCGCTGCCGATGGTGCGCCGACAGCTCGCGAGCATCTTCCGATATCGTCAGATGACCATCGAGCGTCTCTTGCTCGACGGCTGACGCGGCCGCTGCGCTCGCCGTGTCACGACCTGCGGCGCCCGCTCGTTTCCTTCGTCCTGCACGATAAACTTTCCAGGGATGTGCTCGGATGACACGTAGCCCATACCGGCCGTCGACGGCGGCGCGTTTGCTCCTCGCCTTGGCCCTCGGATCCTGCGGGAGTGATCCGGCGACGCCCGATGGAGTGGCCGCCTTCAGGATCGAGGTGAGCGGAGAGACCTTCGTGGTCGAGGTGGCCGACGCTGGGCGCGTGGCGGCCTTCGAGGCCCGGTTGGGCGCCGGCGTCGCCGGCGTGGTCATCGGCCCCTTGGTGGACGGTGATGGCGGCTTCAACCAGCCGTGGAGCTGGCACCTCGATCCCGCCCAGACGGCGACCGCCGACGCCGCGATCGAGGTGTGTGATGGCCGACCCAGCATGGTCGAGGCCGATCTAGGGTACTGGATCGACACCGTGGGCTCGTTCTGCCCCTGGGGAGCCAGGGTCGTGGCCCGCATCCGCTGACCTTTTTCCCGCTCCGGCCCCGACCGCGGGCGTGCCTTCCCATCGGGCTCGATCGGGGTGAGACTTGTTTGCCGTCCCCTCCGAGAGACGCCGTGCGCCGCCTACCGGGCGCCCGGTCTCCGGCTCCACCGGATCGGTCGACATGAGCCAAGAGATACTCAGAGCCCTCGGCATCGAGGACTCGAACCCGGGTGGCTTCGGCGGCACCTGGGTCGGGTCGGGCCCGGAGCTGGAGGTCCGCTCGCCCATCGACGGCACCCTCCTGGCCGCCGTCACCCAGGTCACCGAGGAGGAGTACGACGGGATCGTGGCGCGTGCCCACGAGGCCTTCCTCCACTGGCGCACGGTGCCCGCGCCCAAGCGCGGCGACCTCGTTCGACAGCTCGGGAATCGGCTGCGTGAGCACCAGGACGACCTGGGCGCACTCGTGACCCTCGAGATGGGGAAGATCCTGGCGGAGGGTCGGGGCGAGGTGCAGGAGATGATCGACATCTGCGACTTCGCCGTGGGACTGTCGCGCCAGCTGTACGGGCTGACGATGCAGTCCGAGCGGCCGGACCACCACATGCGCGAGCAGTGGCACCCGCTCGGGGTCGTGGG
>QJYK01000139.1 GCA_003248075.1 Gemmatimonadota bacterium
TGCGAGCAGGATTGCACCCGTGATCATAGGTGCACCTGCGTCCTGCCCGCCGAACGGGGGGTGACGGTCAATTGGCCCGGAGTCTGGGCAGACTCCGGTCCCGCGTGCGTGCTGCCGGCTTCGACCATGGTACCTCTGGGGGGGTTTGGTCGTGCTCGGCACAAGATGAGCGGGGGTGGCCTCTTATGCCAGTGTTTTCTTTGGCTGCACAGTCAGCCCCGCCGACGCTCCCGGCGGACGCGCTGCATCGACGTGGTCCCTAGGCCGCGGCGGTCTTCCCCTCCCCGGGGTGCGCCCGGCATCCGCAGCTGCAGAGCACCTGCGGCCGCGCGCCGGAGAACGCGCGCGATCGCCCAGTTCGATATGCTCGGACCCACCGGCCGAGAAACCCGTGAGCCCTGAGATCGTGCTCGGTGAGCGCGCTCAGGGTAGCCGCAACCAGCGCGTAGGACGATCTCGAGCTCATCGCCCGTTCGATGATACGCAGGCCCCGGGGGCTCTCGAGGACGGCCCGACGAAGGAACCTGGCCACGCGGAACTCGTGCTCGAAAGCCTTTCGGGCGAGCGACGGATACGTCTCGGCCCGGCCGTTCAGCAGGGCCTGTGCCAGCAGATCCGCCGATCGAAGCGCGTTCTGGATGCCCTCGCCGGTGAGAGGATCCGCGAGCCCGGCGGCATCGCCCAGCAACGCGAACCTCCTACCCGCGATACGGCGGTAGTCGCCATGACCGTTCCAGGCAGTCCCGATCACTGCGCCCGCCCTCGGCGGCGCCGTGCGAGCGCACCCGTCACTCGAAAGGCGGTGGAGGTCCACCTCCTCGTCCAACCGCGGCCTGCGCCAGCTCCCCTCCACCATCATGATCCCGACCGACCGGTGGTCGGGGCGTGGAAAGTCCCACAGGTATCCGGAAGGACCGCAGTAGAAGCGTAGGATCACGGAGTCCAGGGTGGGCCCCGGCCCTGGAGGGTACGAGACACGCGTGGGCGCGAGCTCCACGGAGAATTCGGGCGCTGCCACCCTGCGCACGAGGCTGGCGGCTCCGTCGGCCCCCACCAGGAAGGCGACGCGGATCTCCCCGTCGGTGGTCTCGAGCTGCCACGCGCCGCCCTCCCACCGGATCGTGGTGACCCGGGTCGGGACATGCTGCGCCCCGGCATCCAGAGCCCGCGCCAGCTGCCACCTCCCGAGCGCCTCGCGTGACAGGATCCACAGAGGGCGCTCGAGCCGTACGTCGAATCCCTCGTGGGGCCCGAGCTCCACGCGCGCCGACGGCACCGGGCGCGCAAGGGCCCGGACCTCGCTCAGAGCGGGCACGTGCTCGAAGGTGGAGGCGGTCAGCGCACCACCGCACGGCTTTTCCCACGGCACCTTCGGGTCGACGAGCAGGGTGCTGACTCCCGCGGCCGCCAGCAGCTCGGCCGCCCGGGCCCCCGCGGGTCCCGCTCCGACGACCCCGACCTCGGCCTGGTAGCTCATGGATCCCTCCCCGTCGCGCCGCGCGAGGCGCTCGTCGACCACCCCGAGATGGCGGGAGCAGTCCCCATACGCGGACCATGTGCACGGGCACCGTGGCACACAAGCCCCTCGGGCCGTGATCGTCCGCGCGTCAGCCACCCGTCGGCTGACGTTGTCCGTGCTGTGGGTCGACCTCCTCAGCGACGGCGAGCTCTGGACGACCAATGGACAGCGCTGATTCTCCACTCCCCGCCCGCGCGCGCCAGCACCATCAGCTCGGCTCCCTGCGAATCGATCTCACGCTCGCCCATGCGGCCCTGCGTCACACTCGTGGACCAGGCCCATGCGACCTCGCCGACGATGTGCACGTGGACTTCTCCGCGTTCCCTCGGCACGGTCTGGGCGAAGCGCATGTCGCCGGCGAGGTGCCCGCTCCGATAATGCTCCTTGTCCTCGACCCCGCCGCTCTCCAGGATCGTGACGTCGTCCGCGAGGAGCGAAAGGGCGGTGGCGGTATCACCCGCGGCGAGGGCAGCATGGAAGGCGTCGATCGTCGCGACGACCTGGTCCTCGGGACTCTGGGCCCGCGCTTCGGTCGGACTCAGCAGCCCGATCCCGCAGGTGACGACGAGCGCGATCGATGCGAGGAAGGGCCGACACATGGGGGTCTCCCGAGGTGGAGGGCAGCCGACGCGCGCCCGCGCACCGCTCAGGAACCGCAGGCCGCGCCCGAGGATGACCTGGGGCGAGGGCCGAAGCAAGCGTATCCCCTCGGGGGGTGCGCTTCTCCTCTCAGTCGGCCCCCGCCGAGGCGGGGAGGGCGCCGGGCAGCGCGCGCCCCGCGTCGCGGGCCTCCGCCCGCAACGCCGCCTCCTGCCACAGGGAGTAGATCGCGGGGATCACGAGCAGGGTGAGCACCGTGGCGGACAGCATGCCGCCGACCATCGGCGCGGCGATGCGCCTCATCACGGTCGCCCCGGCACCGTTCCCCCAGAAGATGGGCAGGAGGCCGCCGATGATGGCGGTCACGGTCATGATGATCGGCCGCACCCGCAGCCCAGCCCCCTGGAGGACGGCGGCGCGCAGCCCCTCTGGGGTCGGATCCTGACGCCGGCGCTCCTTCCACGCGTTTCCGAGGTAGAGGAGCATGATCACCCCAATCTCGGCCGCGACACCGGCGAGGGCGATGAAGCCCACCCCCGTCGCCACCGACCAGTTGAAGCCCAGCAACGCCATGATGAGCACGCCACCGACGAGGCTGAACGGGAGCGAGAGCATGACGACCAGGGTCTCGCCGATTCGGCCGAAATTCAGGTACAGCAAGAGGAAGATGATCACGAGCGTGGCAGGCACCACGACCTGGAGCTTCGCCTTGGCCCGCTGCATGTACTCGTACTGGCCGGACCAGGTCAGGGAGTAGCCCGCCGGCATCGGGACCATCTGAGCCACCATCTTCTGTGCTGCGGTCACGTACGACCCGAGGTCGCTCCCCTCGACGTCCACGAACACCCATGCCGTCGGGAAGGCCTGCTCCGTCTTTACCGCCATGGGACCCCGGACCGTCCGGATACGCGCGACCTGTCCGAGCGGGATCTGCGCGACGCCCCCGCCCGAGATCGTCCGGCCGTTCCCTGCGCCCCCCATGCCGGTCATCGACGCCATCGCCGACGAGCCGTCCCCGTCGCCCACCGAGCCTCCCATGCCCGCCATCGTCGCCGGAGCCGCCATGTCCGCCATGCTCTCGCGGCGCCCACCCACCGGGATCAGGATCTCGGCCAGCTTCTCCGGCTGGTCGCGCAGCTCCTGCGGGTAGCGCACGCGCACGTTGTAGCGCTCCCGGCCCTCCACCGTCCGGGTGATCCCCATGCCGCCCACGGCGGAGGCGATCACCATCTGGATCTGACTCACGTTGAGCCCGTAGCGCGCCGCCGCCTCGCGGTCGATGTCGATGTCCAGGTACGACCCGGACACGACCCGCTCGCCGATGGCCGAGCGGGTGCCCGGCACCATCTTCACCGCCGCCTCGACCTCGGTGGCCAGACGCTCGAGCTCCGAGAGATCGGGACCGAAAATCTTCACGCCCACGGGGGTGCGAATTCCCGTCGCCAGCATGTCGATACGCCCCTTGATGGGCATGGTCCATGAGTTGGTCACCCCGGCCATGCGCAACTCCCGGTCCATCTCGCGGACAAGCGCGTCCTCGGTCATTCCCGGGCGCCACTCCTCCTCCGGCTTCAGCACGATGGTGGTCTCGAACATCGACAGCGGGGCCGGATCCGTCGCGGTCGTGGCCCTGCCCGCCTTGCCGAACACGCTCGCCACCTCGGTGAAGGCGGCCAGGATGGAGTCCTGCACGCGCAGCGTCTCCCGGGCCTTGGCGACGCTGATGCCCGGCAACGTCGTCGGCATGTAGAGGATCGTCCCCTCGTTGAGGGGGGGCATGAACTCGGACCCGATCTCCCTGAGGGGGAGGGCCGTCAGGATCAGCACCGCCAGGGCCCCCGCCACCACCGGCCAACGGAGGTTCAGGACGAACTCCAGGACCGGACGATAGAGCCCCACCAGGAGCCGGTTGACCGGATTGGCGCGCTCGCGATGGATCCGACCGCGGATGAAGAGCCCCATCGCCACAGGGACCATCGTCACGGAGAGCAGGCTGGCCGCGGCCATGGACAGCGTCTTGGTCCACGCCAGGGGCTTGAAGAGCCTCCCCTCCTGCGCCTCCAGGCTGAACACGGGAAGGAAGGAGACGGTGATGATGAGCAGGGAGAAGAAGAGCGCCGGACCGACCTCCTTGGAGGCGCGCACGACCACGTCCCACCGCTCACGGGTCGTGAGCAGCCGGGTGTGCAGGTGCTCGCCACCGTCGTCCCCGGGGATGGCCACGCCGAGCTCACGGGCGCGGGCGCGCTTCTCGTCGATGGCGTGCTCCAGGTGCTTGTGCATGTTCTCGATCATCACGATCGCGCCGTCGATCATGGCGCCGATGGCGATGGCGATGCCGCCCAGACTCATGATGTCGGCACCGAGCCCGAGAACGCGCATGGCGATGAACGCCATCAGGATCCCCAGCGGCAGCGTCAGCACCGCCACCAGCGCGCTGCGCACGTGCACCAGGAAGACGATGGTCACGAGCGCCACGACGATGGTCTCCTCGAGGAGCTTGCCCTTCAGCGTCTCGATGGCCCGGTGGATCAGATCCGACCGATCGTACACCGGCTTCACCACCAAACCGGCGGGCATCCCCGGCCGGATCGAGGCCAGCTTGGCCTTCACCCGGTCGATGGTCGCCAGGGCGTTCTCGCCGAAACGCATCACCACGATTCCACCCACCACGTCGCCGCGCCCGTCCAGGTCGGCCACGCCCCGCCGCACGTCGGGCGCGAGCCGCACCGTGGCCAGATCCGCGACGCGCACGGGCGTCCCGTGATCCGTCGCGGAGACGACCACGCTCTCGATGTCCTCCAGGTTCTGCAGGTAGCCGAGGCCACGAATCATGTACTCGCGCTCGGCGAGCTCGAGAACCATGGCGCCGACATCCTCGTTGGACGCCCGGATCGCATCCATCACGCGCGTCACCGGGATGCCGAAGCCCCGGAGCTTCACGGGGTCCACCGTGACCTCGTAGACCTGTTCGAAGCCCCCCACCGACGCCACCTCGCTCACACCCGGCACGGAGGTGAGCTGGTAGCGGAGGTACCAGTCCTGGTAGGAGCGGATGTCGGCGAGGGACATCGTCCCGGTCGTGTCGACGAGCGCGTACTGGTAGACCCAGCCCAGTCCGGTCGCGTCGGGGCCCAGCGCCGGCTGCGCCGCGTCGGGCAGCCGGCCCCGGATCGAGGACAGGTACTCCAGCACCCGGCTGCGCGCCCAATACAGGTCGGTGCCGTCGTCGAAGATCACGTAGACGAACGACGTCCCGAAGAAGGAGTAGCCCCGGACGGTCCGCGCGCCCGGAACCTTGAGCATCTCGGACGCGATCGGATACGTGACCTGGTCCTCTACGATCTGTGGGGCCTGGCCCGCGTAGTCGGTCCGGACGATGACCTGGACGTCCGAGAGGTCCGGGAGCGCCTCGAGCGGGATCTGCCGCATCGCGACGATCCCCGCTGCCGCGATGAACAGTCCCGAGATCAGGACCAGGAACTTGTTCCGTACCGAGCTCTCGATGATGCGCTTGAGCATGGCTGGGCTCCCCGTCGTCAGTGTCCGGAGTGTCCGGAACCGGCGGCGCCTGCCGTGTCCGCGGCGCCGGGCGGCTCCATCGAGCCCATGTCCATGCCGGGCATGGCCATGCCGCCGAGGTTGGACTCGGCGTCCACGAGGAAGGCGGCCGACGACACGACCCTGTCCCCTTCGCTCACTCCTGCGAGCAGCTCCTGCATGGCGCCCGAGGTCCGCCCCATGCGCACCTCCCGTGGCACCAGGGCGCCGTCCTCCGCCCGCACGAACACCAGGGCACGCTCACCCGTTGCGATGACCGCGCTCCGGGGCACGACCAGGGTCGGAGGCGTCGGGGGCACGTTGAGCCGGATCTGGGCGTACATTCCCGGCTTCAGGATCCCCTCGGGATTGGGGAGCTCGAGACGGAGCCTCGCAGTGCGCGCCTGCACCGAGACCGTCGGGTAGACGAAAGTGACGCGACCGGTGAACACCCGTCCGGGATAGGCCTCGAAGGAGACCAGGGCGCCCTGCCCCTCGTCCACGAGCGCGAGGTCCTTCTCGAAGACGTCGGCCTCGATCCACACCCGGGACAGATCCGCGATGCGGTAGACCGTCATCCCGGGCATGATCCGGTCGCCCTCGACGACGTTCTTCTCCACGATGATCCCGGAAGCGGGAGCGCGCATCGCGAGCGTCTTCGTGGGCTCGCCGGACTCCTCGATGCGGCGGATGTCCTCGTCGGGAACGTCCCAGTACGCGAGGCGGCGTCTCGCCGAACTCAGCAACTCGGCCGCGTTCTCCGCCGCTCTGCCCTCACCGGCCTCCCTCAGGAGTCGAGCGGCGAGCACGAGCTCCTCCTGGGCCGACACAAGCGCCGGGCTGTAGACCTCCATGAGGATCTGCCCGGCCCTGACCGGGGCGCCCGTGAAGTCGACGTGGAGCTTCTCGACCCACCCCGGGATCTTCGGATTCACCACGGTGAGGCGCGTTTCGTCGTACGTCACGGTCCCGACGGTCTCCACGAAGAACGCGATCTCACGGCGCTCCACGGTCGCGTACCGGACCCCGATGCGGCGGGCACCCTCCGAGTCGAGATGAACCGCCGTACGCTCGCCCCCCCCGGTGGTCATGGCCGCGTGGTCGTGTCCCCCCGTGGCCTGCTGGACCTCGGCGCCACCATCCGTCCCCATGCGGAACGCCACCAGTGCGACGGCTGTCAGGACGATCCCGACGCCCAAAAGCACCTGATTCCTCGTGCTCATCGTGCCTCCGCCAGGATCTGGCCCGTTCGTGGTATGGGCCGACCGATCGCGGATTCCAGCGCCGCGACGGCCTTGCCGTATTCACCGAGGAGCTGGTAGAGCTCCCCCTCGTATCGGTTCACGGTCATCTGGGCATCGACCAGCGTCATGAAGTCGACGTTGCCGACGCGATAGGACGAGAACGCTGACGAGACGGTCGCGTGGGCCTCGGGGATCACCTCGTCGCGGTACAGCTCGGTGAGTGAGCGTGCGCGCTCGAGCTCCGCCAGCAGCTCGCCGATGCGCGCATCCACCTCGGCCTCGGCGCTCGTGAGCTCCGCTTCGGCGAGTCGATACATCGCCGTAGCCTCGTCGCGCGCCGCGTACTGACGGCTGCCGGCGTGGAGCGGGATGCTGAAGCCGATCATGGCGCTCCCCATGCGCTCGGTGCCCATCCCCCGGTCTCTCTGGCCGTACGACAGGCCGACCGTGAAGTCCGGCCAGATCTGGCGGCCGGCCAGCTCCGACCGTTTTTGGGCCTGCGCGACACCGAGGCGTCCCCGCGTCAGCATCGGGCGACTCTCGTCCGCCCAAGCCAGCAGCTCGGCACGATCCGGTGCGTCGAGCGGAAGCTCCCCGAGCGCGGGAGAGGGGACCCGGGTCTCGGCGGGTCTGTCCAGCAGCGCGTTCAGCCGGGCGGCCATCGTCTTGCGCATGGCCTCCATCGTCCGGAGCTCTCCGTCCATGCGCGCGACCTCCACGTCCGAGCGCAGCACGTCGGCCTGCCGCCCGGTGCCTGCCACGTACATCGCCTTGGCCACCTGCTGGAAGTCCCTCAGGAGGGCGAGCGTCGAGCGCATGACCTCGAGCCGGCGGTCCAGCGAGTACAGATCGTAGAACATGGAGGCGGCGCGGCCGCGCACGTCCCACCAGGCCTCCTCGGCCCCGGCCTCGGCCATCTCCGTCCCGTACCCGGCGATCTCACCCCTGAGCGAGAGCTTCCCCGGGAATGGCACCATCTGCATCACCTGGACCGAGGGAGCCATCGAGGTGGGCATGTCGGTGTTGAAGTCCGGCAGGCCGAAGTTCATCACCCCCAGCTGGAGCATGGGGTCGGGCAAGGTGGATGCTTCGGGTTGCCGGAAGGCGGCGGCCTCGGCGGCCGCTTGAAGCGCCTGGAGCCGCGGATTGCGCAGGCGCGCGAGCTCCAGGATCTCGGTCAGCGAGATGGCCGTGGCGGTGTCCGCCGCCTGGGCCCCGACCGGGGTCGGGGCAGGCAGCAGGCCGACGGCCACCGCAACGGCCAGCCTTACGATGGTCCTCACGGGCGTCCCTGGAAAGAGTCTCGTTCCTCCCAGGACAAGGTGTCGCCCCGCGCATGAAGGCCCGATGAGATGCGGATGAAGGGATCTTCACGTTCCTTCGTCGGGGCGTGGGGAACGCCGCCGAGCTCAGGACTTCGGCGCGACCGGCACCCGCACGACGACCTCGGCACCTCCCTCGGCAAGGTTGCGCGCCTCGGCCCACCCGCCATGAGCCTTCGCCACGGCTTCGACGATGGCGAGCCCCAGGCCGGTACCGTCGGTGGGCCGTACGTGCGTCCGTGCCGGGTCCTCCCGGAAGAAGCGACGGAACGCGAGCTCCGGGTGGAGGAAGCCGGGACCGCTGTCCGAGACCCGCAACGACAGCTGATCGCCCTCGACGGCGACCGACACGGCCACCTCGCCGCCTGTCGGCGTGAACTTGATCCCGTTGTCCACCAGGTTCCAAACGACCTGACCCAGGAGGCCCGGGTCGGCTGTCACGACCGCCTCCCCATCGGCGCGCAGGCGCAAGGCGACGCCCTTCTCCTCGGCACGGCCGCGCAGGCGGTCCATCACGCGCGACACGACCGCTCCCACCTCCAACGACTCGAGGCGAGGCTCCATGGCTCCGGAGTCGGAGCGGGCGAGCACCAGGAGGTCTTCGGTGATCCGCGACAGCCGAGCCACCTCTTCCAGCGTGCTCTCGACGACCCGCTGGTACTCGTCGGCCTGCCGCGGCCGTCGCAGCGCCAGCTCCAGCTCTCCGCGCATCGCCGTCAAGGGCGAGCGCAGCTCGTGGCTCGCGTCGGCGGTGAAGCGCCGCTGAGCTTCGAAGGCGTCGTGGATACGTTCGAGCATTCCGTTCAGGACCTCGACCAGTCGCCGGTACTCTCGCACCCCGGCGTAGGCCTGGATGCGGCGGTCGAGGGAGCCTCCCCGGATCGACAGGGCCTGGTCGATGATCTCGTGTACCGGTCGCATCGCGCGGCCGGCCAGCCACCAGGCCCCGGCGTACGTCGTCGCCCCCATCACGAGGGCCAGCAGCGCGAAGAAGCCGGCGACCCGGGAGAGCATCTCGTTGCGCGAAGACAACGTCGCGGCCACTTGCAGCACATGTCGCTCGTGGGCCATGCCGAAGCGCTCCAGCGGATAGTAGAGCGTCCGCATCGGTACCCCGTCCCACCGGGTCTCCGCCCACACCAGGGCCCCGTCCGCTGCCCTGGAGAGGTGCTCTCGATCCAGGGGCAGATCGGTGGTCATGTACCGGCTGCGCAGCAGGCTCACTCCGTCGGCCTGCCACACCTGGGCATACCGGATCAGATCGCGCAGCGAGGCGGCCTCGTCGGGCGAAAGCTCCCATTCGTGGAAGCGCATCTCCCCCGAGGCGGCGTCGGTGACCGAGGCCGCCTGGATCGAGGCGACGTTCAGCATGGACGCGTCGATCTCGTCATCGAGAACGGCGCGCAACGCGAGGAACGTGATCGCCGCCACCGCGAGCATGCCCAGGACCATCGCGGCCGTCGCCCTGAGGGCGAGCTGAAAGCGAAACGACCGGTTCATCCGGGCTCGGACCTGCCGAAGATGTACCCGACGCCCCGGATCGTATGGATCAGCGGATCCTCGCCCGTATCGCGCAGCTTCTGGCGCAGGTGGCCCACGTGCACGTCCACGACGTTGCTCATCGGGTCGAAGTGCAGATCCCACACCTTCTCGAGAAGCTCGGTGCGGCGCACCACACGCTCCGCGTGGAGCATGAGGTACTCCAGCAGGTGGAGCTCCTTGGGCGTCAGGTCCAGGATTCTGCCGCCTCTCGTCGCCGTGTGCTTCAGGCGGTCGAGCTCGACGTCACGGTAGAGGAGTCGGTCCGGGCGCGAGGCCCCGCCACGACGAAGAAGCGCACGGACGCGCGCGAGCAGCTCGTCGAAGCCGAACGGTTTGGTCAGGTAGTCGTCGGCCCCGGCGTCCAGTCCCATGACCACGTCCTCGCGCGCGTCTCGCGCCGTGAGGACGAGGATGGGGACCGTGCGCTCACGCGCTCTGAGCTCGCGCACGATCTCGAGCCCGGACTTTCCGGGCAGCATGATGTCGAGCAGGAGCAGATCGTAATCGTACACGTTGGC
>QJYK01000038.1 GCA_003248075.1 Gemmatimonadota bacterium
CGTTCTCGACGTACTTGATCGGGGACAGCTCCCAATAGAGATCCGGGTTGTCCCATGGCTTGCCGTAGAACTCGAACTCGGTCAGGCCCTGCGCGTCGGAGGTCCCGTACCACGAAAACCAGTTGCTGATCATCCGGTCCGTTTGAGCGGCCTTGAAGCGGTTCGTCCTGGTGGTCACCCACGCGGTCATGAAGCCGCCGTAGCTCCCGCCCGTCACGCCCAGACGCTCGGCGTCCACGTCCGGTCGCTGGATCGCGACGTCCACGGCTTTCATGAGATCCTCGAAGTCCTCCATGCCCCAACGGCCGCGGGTCGAGTACGTGAAGTCCGCACCGTAGCCGCTCGAGCCACGCGGGTTCGTGTACAGGACGAACATCCCTGCACCCGTGAGGTTGTGGAACTCGTCGAACCACCCCTCTCCGTACGCCGAGTGCGGCCCGCCGTGGATGTAGAGCACGAGTGGGTACTTCCGACCCGGCTGATACCCGTAGGGGAACTGGAGCCACGCCTCGATCTCGAGCCCCCCGATCGAGGTATACGTGAAGCGCTCCGCGGTCGGCCAGGCGATCTCCGCGTTCAGCGCGTCGTTGAAGCCGGTCAGCCTGTGCTCGTTGCGGCCATCGACGTCGGCCACGAAGACCTCCGTCGGCCCGTCCACCGAGGTGGCCACGAACGCAACCTTCCGGAACGCCCGATCGTAGGAGAAGCCGTTGATGCGCCGCCGCCCCGAGACGACCTCCCGCGGCGCCCCACCGCGCGGGTCGACGTGGAAGAGCGCCGTGCGCCCACCGATGGCGGCGCTCATCACGATCCGATCGTTCGTCGCCCAATCCACGTCCTGCGGCTCGTAGACCCAGTCGCCCAGCACGTTGCGCGGCTCGCTGCCTGCGGCGTCCACGATCCAGAGGCGGTTCGACGACGTCCGTGCCGCGCTGGAGACGAACGCGATGCGGCGCGAGTCGGGGGACCAGGCGAGTCGGCCCTCGCTGCCGTCCATCGAGGTCAGGCGGCGTGGGGCTCCACCGTCGGCCGGGAGGACGAAGATGTCCGCATCGTTGCGCGGGGCCTCGTCGCGGGCCTCGTCGTACGGGAGCTTCGCGATCGAGTCGCGCTCGGCCTGCACGACCGAGTCGGCGCGCAGCTCCGGGTCGGCCGTGAACGCGATCCAACGTCCGTCCGGCGATACCACCGCGCTCCGGTGCGAGTAGCGTGTGTCCGTGAGTGGGCGCTTGGCCGTGTCCCCGACCGCCTGCCTCCAGATCTGGGACGGGTCCCACTCGCGGGCCTCCCGACGGTTCGGCTGGAAGCCCGGCCCGTTCCGCTTGTAGGGGAAGTCCACGACGTGGCGTCCGTCGAAGCGGGTCGGGTCGACCGGCTCCGTGATGCTTCCGTAGGGCGGGCGCGCCATCGGTGCCATCCTCCGGAACGGATCGTCGCGGGCCGGCTCCCCCGCCGCTCCGCCGTCTTCGTCCCCGGACGCGCTCTCCGTCCACACTGTGAACGCACCGCTCGCCGGGACGGAGCCCTCGCGCCAGTCCTTCATCTGGAACGCCTCGCCGGAGGGCGACCGATCCATGCGCAGCACCCAGGTGCTTCCGTCTCCGCCGTCCCGACGCGACGTGAAGAGCAGGTAGGCACCGTCGCTGGACCAACGGGGGCTCGAGCTCTCGGTGCCGGGCGCGGTCAACCGGGTCGGCTCACCCCCGTCCACGCTCGACATCCACACCTCAGCGTGGCGCCGGTTGTGCTCCTCGTCCACGGTGGTCACGGTGTAGGCCACCCAACGACCATCCGGCGACATCGCGGGCGAGGACACGGTGGTGAGCCGGTACCAGTCCTCGGGCGTGAACGCGCGGGCGGAGGACGGCTGCTGCGCCGACAGCGGCACCGCCACCAGCGCCAGCGAGGCGAATGCGAAGGAGGTCCGCGGTACGGTGCGACGCATGGGTCGGCTCCGATGACGGGATGGGACAGACGGAACGCGGCAATCTACGCCCGGGCGGAGCCGTGGAGCACCCCCCGCCGTCCCGCTTCGGCGCGCGCCGGTATTGCGGAGGTCGGGAGAGAGGCGGAGGTTGGCCGGCCGGCCTCATCCCACCCACCGAATGCTCATGAAGCTCCGCTTCCCGCACCCGATGGTGCTCCTGCTCGTCGCAATCGCCGTCGCCGCCGTGCTCACCTGGATCCTCCCGGCGGGTGCGTACGAGCGGGTCGTGGACGCCGCCACCGGGCGCCAGGTCGTCGTGCCCGGGAGCTACGCGCACGTTGACCCGGCACCGGTGGGGCTGATGGGCACTTTGCTCGCGGTGCCCCTCGGCATCGTGGCCGGCGCCGACGTCATTGTCACGATCCTCTTCGTCGGCGGTGCCTTCGCCCTGCTCGACGGCACTGGGGCGCTCTCCCGGCTGGTCGGCGGCCTGGTGGGCCGGACGCGTCGGCCGTACGTGATCGTGGCGGCCGTGTGCACCGCGTTCGCCACGCTGGGCGCGCTCGAGAACATGCACGAGGAGATCATCGCGCTCGTCCCGGTGATGCTCGTGCTCAGCCGAGGTCTCGGCTTCGGCGCGGTGACCGCGCTCGCCATGAGCCTCGGATCCGCAGTGGTGGGAGCGGCGTTCGGACCCACGAACCCGTTCGCGGGCGGCCTGGCCCAGAAGATCGCCGAGCTGCCGGCGCTCGCCGACGGAGCGATCCGCTTCGGCATGCTGATCGTGGCGCTGGCGATCTGGATCGGGTGGACCATCTCCCAGACGAAGCGCGACGACGTCCGTCCTGAAGTGACGGCACCCTCGCTCGATCCACCGACCGGGCGGGACGCGCTCATGCTGGCGCTCGTCATCGCCCCGTTCGGCCCGTACGTGTACGGGGTGCTCGCGCTCGACTACGGCTTCAACGAGCTGTCCGCGCTCTTCCTGGTCGCCGGGTACGCCGTGGGACTGATCTCCGGGATGGGCATCCGGGGCACGACCGAGCGTTACCTCGAGGGCATGGCTACCATGCTGACCGCCGCGCTCTTCGTCGGCTTCGCGCGCTCCATCTCCCTGGTGCTCACCGAAGGACGGATCATCGACACCATTCTGTACGGGCTCGCGACACCGCTCGATGACGTGCCGGGATTTCTGGCCGGCGGCCTGATGGTCCCCATGCAGGCGCTCCTTCACATTCCGGTGGTGTCCAACAGCGGCCAGGCGGTGCTCACGATGCCGATCCTCGCGCCGCTCGCGGACCTGCTCGGCTTCTCCCGCCAGGTGTCGGTGATCGCCTATCAGACCGGTGGCGCCCTCTCGGACGGATGGATTCCCACGAACGGCGCCATGCTCGCGATGCTCATCGCGGCGAAGGTGCCGTACGGCCGTTGGCTCCGCTTCGCGGTGCCCGGGTTCCTGCTCGTCGCGATCGTCGGCTTCGTCGGCATGGCGCTGGTGTACTGACATGTACGCTTCCCGGACGCTCGTCCTTCCCCTCGCGCTCTTCGCGTTCGTCGTCCCCGGTGTCGCCCAGGAGCGCCCCGCGCCCGGCCCCGGCGTGCTGCCGTTCGTCTCGGTGGACGCCCCGGTCTTCGCCCTCACCCACGTCACGCTCGTGAACGGCACCGGCACGCCCGCCCTCGCCGATCAGACCGTCGTCGTGCGGGGGACGATCCTCACCGCCATCGGAGCATCGGGGTCGGTTCCGATCCCAGAGGGCGCCCGGGTCCTGGACCTGTCGGGGCACACGCTCCTGCCCGGCCTGATCGACCTGCACGAGCACACCTGGTTCGGCGGGGTCCGCCAATCGACCCAGATGGAGTCGGGGCCCCTCCTCTATCTGTCGATGGGCGTCACCACCGCAATGACCGCGGGCAGCCAGTTTCCTTATCACGAGCTGAACCAGAAGCGGGCGATCGACGCCGGCCTCATGCCCGGACCCCGCATGCACGTGACCGGTCCCTACCTGACGTCGGGTCCGCCGCGACAGAGCGCCAATCGCATCGTACAGACGCCCGAGGAGGTCCGGCGGATCGTGTCCTACTGGGCGGACGAGGGCGCCACGTGGTTCAAGTTCCTCGGCGCCGGAACCACGGACCTGCTGGCCGCCGCCATCGAGGTAGCCCACACCCGCGGCCTGCGCGTGACCGGGCATCTGTGCTCGATCACGTTCTCCGAGGCGGCCCGCCTGGGCATCGACGCGCTCCAGCACGGCTACATCACGAACAGTGACTACGTCCCGGGCAAGGTCCCTGGCGAGTGCCCGCCCGAGAACATGCGCATCCAGTCGGACGTGGACGTGGAGAGCCCCGAGGTCCGTCGAAACATCGCCGACCTGGTGGCGATGGGAGCTCCGGTCGTGTCGACGCTGGGCGTGTACGAGACCTTCACGCCGAGCCGGGCGCGACTCGACACCAGGGCGATGGCGATGCTGCGCCCCGACACCCGCGCCGAGGTCGAGTCCAACCACGCCAATCTGGCGGCGTCGGGCCTGATCGTACCCGAGAGGCTCCTGCAGAAGATGATGCGCTGGGAGCGGATGTTCGTGGAAGCCGGAGGACTGCTCGGCGCCGGCTCGGACCCCTGGGGGACCGGCTTTCTGCCAGGCTTCGGCAACCTGCGGAACGTGGAGCTGCTGGTGGAGGCGGGCTTCACGTTCGAGCAGGCGATCCGCATCACGACGTTGAACGGGGCTCGCATCCTGGGCGAGGACGCCGAGCGCGGCTCGATCACCGTGGGCAAGCGTGCCGATCTCGTCGTGGTGCGCGGCGATGCGAGGGCCGACCCGGCCTCGCTCTACGAGGTCGTCACGGTGTTCAAGGACGGGCTCGGCTTCGATTCCGCCCGCCTGCGAAGCGCCGTGGAAGGGACCATCGGTCCGTCGTAGACTGCCCTCCTGGCCCGGCAGCCGGGGCGCACGAAGCGATCCGGCGCGGTATCTTTGCCTGATGTCCGACCCCATCTCCCGGCTGAATGCAGCCCTCGAAGGACGCTACCGGATCGAGCGTCGGCTCGGTGAGGGCGGCATGGCCATGGTCTACCTGGCCGACGACCTCCGGCACGAGCGCAAGGTCGCCGTCAAGGTCCTGAAGCTCGAGCTGGCCGCCGTCGTCGGGGCGGAGCGCTTTCTGGCCGAGATCAAGACGACGGCCAACCTCCAGCACCCGCACATCCTGCCGCTCTTCGACTCTGGCGAGGCGGACGGCTTCCTGTTCTATGTGATGCCCTACGTCGAGGGTGAATCGCTCAGGGAGAGGCTCGACCGGGTACACCAGCTCCCCGTGGACGAGGCGGTCCAGATCGCCATCGACGTCGCCGAGGCCCTCGAGGCCGCCCACGAGCGCGGCGTCATCCACAGGGACATCAAGCCGGCGAACATCCTCCTGAGCAGCGGCCGGCCGCTGGTCGCCGACTTCGGCATCGCTCTGGCCGTGAGCGCCGCCGGGGGCGGCCGGCTCACGGAAACCGGCCTCAGCGTAGGGACGCCCTACTACATGAGCCCCGAGCAGGCGACCGGCGATACGAGCCTGGGCGCGGCGAGCGACATCTACGCGCTGGGTTGCGTCCTCTACGAGATGCTCGCGGGAAGCCCGCCTCACGTAGGCAGCAACGCACAGGCGATTCTGGCCAAGATCCTCACGGGCGAGGTCGAACCCGTGTCGAGGCACCGGAAGTCGGTGCCGCCCAACGTCGAGGCGGCGGTGGGAAAAGCGGTCGAGAGGTTCCCCGCGGATCGCTTCACCTCCGCGAGACGGTTCGGGCAGGCCCTGGCCGACCCGGCCTTCCGATACGGAGGAGGCACCGCCGACTCTCCGGGTCGGGGGATCGGCGCGATGGTGGCTTCGGTCATGCTCGGCGCTCTGCTGGGAGGCGCGGCGATGTGGTCGATGCGCGGGAGCGCTCCGACGAAGCCCGTGCTCTTCGTCGAGGCGCCACCGGAGGGGACGCGGTTCACCGACGCGCCTCTCGTGTCTCCCGACGGGCGCTGGCTCGCCATGCTCGTGGACGAAGGTTCGGAGACGGTGATGTGGGTGCGCTCCCTGGACGGCGAGGAGGCCCGAAGGCTGGACGGCACGGCGGGTGCGTCCGTGATGTTCTGGGCGCCGACCAGCGACGAGCTCGCTTTCGGAACAGCAGACGAGCTACGCCGTGTCCGTTTGGACGGGTCGGGAAACCGCCTGGTTGCCGCGCTGCCGGTGTCGCGGGGCGTGTGGATGCCCGGCGATGAGCTCGTCGTGACGTCCCCGGAGCAGGGAATCGTCACGGTTCCGGCAGCGGGGGGCGAGCCGCGAACGATCGCGCAGGGTCTCCAGTATCGGGCCCTGGACCTCGTGGCCCAGGGGCCCTATCTGCTGTACGGGCAATTCGGTGGTGAGACGGGGATCCACTCCCTGAACATGTCCACGGGCGCTCAGAGGATGCTGGTCCCTGGCGTGGACGGCGGAGCGCGGTACGTGGCCCCGGATCTCTTCGTCTACATGCGAAACCGCGTGCTCATGGCACAACGCTTCCGCCCGTCGGACATGGAGCTCGTGGGCGACCCCTTTCCGGTCGCGGAGGACGTTCGGGAACGACTCTTCACGGGAAGCGCCGGAGGTGCCCTCACCTTTATGCGCGGTGGCGATGAAACGGACCGCATCGTCTGGCTCGATCGCGACGGCGAGGCGATCGGTGAGGCTGCGCCGGAGGGCCAGTACACCGAGGTCTATCTGTCGCCCGACGGCCGCCGGATGATGTTCACCCGCACCGATCCCGCGAGCGGCAACATCGACCTGTGGGTCCAGGACCTGCGGGAAGAAAGTCCGCCCAACCGCTTTACGAGCGATGTGGACACCGACCATCTGGCGGCCTTCTCAAAGGACGGTGAGAGAATCGCCTGGGAAGCCCACGCTGGGGGTGTCCTGAACCTGATGGTCCGTCCCGCGGACGGCTCCGCGCCGGCGACCCTCGTGCGCAACTGGGGCCGGGGTGGGGGGCCCGTCGACTGGTCGCCCGACGGCCGTTTCGTCCTCTATTTCACCCTCGACGGCGCGACCGGCTGGAATCTCTGGGCCGTGCCCATGGACGGGGGCGGCGAGCCCTTCCCCTTCATCCAGTCTGAGTTCAACCACCCGGACGGCAGGTTCTCGCCCGACGGCCACTGGCTGGCCTACACCTCGGATGCGGCCGGCGTGCAGGAGATCTATCTGCAGCGGCTCGAAGACATGCGACCGGTGGGTGGACCCCAGCGCGTTTCGAACGGGGGAGGTACGCAGCCCCAGTGGAGACGCGACGGCACCGAGCTGTTCTTCGTGTCGGACCAAGGGCTCATGGCCGTGGATACGCGGTTGGACCAGGACCTGCCGGCCGGCGTTCCCCACCGGCTCTTCCGACTCGACGATCCCGAGCGCCCAGGCGACCAACTCCGCGGGGGAGTCCGAAACCGATACGCGGTCGCGCCCGACGGCCAGCGATTCCTGGTGAGGGTGCCCGAGCGGACGCCTGGAGTTGGGTCGGCCGTCGTCATCCTCGACTGGGCAGCGGGCCTCGACCGGAACTAGTGGCTCGCCGACTCGACATGATCCGGAACTTCTCGACTCCAGAGTAGAGATGCTGCGAGCCGATCCGGTCGCCATCTATGGCCTGCTCGCGGTAGCCCTGTGCTTGTTCCTGGCCGTGGTCCTGTTCCGGACGGGCCCCGCAGGGGGCATCGCGCGACGACTCGCCCTGCTGCTGGCCGTCGAGGGCCTCACCCTCGGATCCAGCGGGATCATCGACTTCCTCCTCCCGCCGACGGCGCGGGTCGGGAGCGGCTATCTCCTCTGGTGGCAGTCCAACATCGTGGTCCACACGTTGGGAGACGGCGCCATGCTCGTCCTCTATCCGCGGTTCCTCGCGGCGGCCCTGGACACGCCCCTGGTGCGCCCCCTCGACCGCTCAGCCGTGCGCCACGCACTCGTCGGTCTGGCGGTCCTCCTCGTCCCACTGGTCCTGCTCTCGCCCGAACTCCTGGGATCGGTCGTCCTCTTCGTCGTGTTGGTGTCCCTGTTCGGCTTCGCGCTCGTGGCGTCGATCCACACGTGGCGCACGGCTCCTCCTGGGCTGGCCAGGACACGTGCGGGAATCTTCACCCTGGCCTTCGGCTTCCGCGACGTGTGCTGGGGGTTCGTGTATGCCATGGGTATCCGCATCGTGCTCACGGGGGCGGGCGCCGATCCGTCGGCGTACCCGGACGCTCTCTACGTCGTCTACGCCTCGGGTACCCTCTTCGCCGTCCCTGTCATCGCCTACGGGATTCTCCGCACCCAGCTCTTCGACATCGATCTACGCCTCCGGTGGACGCTGAAGCAGTCCACCCTGGCCGCCGCGTTCGTCGCGCTCCTCTACCTGGTCACGGAAGGCGCGGACCGCCTGCTGTCCTCGGAGCTGGGCAACGTGGCCGGCCTCCTGGCGGCCGCCGCGCTGGTCTTCTTCCTCGCCCCGCTGCAGCGCCTGGCCGAGAGCGTGGCGAGCGCCGCGATGCCCAACACGCGAGACACCCCGGAGTACGTCGCGTTCCGGAAGCTCCAGGTCTACGAAGCGGCCCTCCTGGACGCAGCACGGGACGGCGGTATTTCCGAGAAGGAATGGGCGCTTCTCCACCGGCTCAGGGATTCGCTCGGCATCTCGCCCGCCGACGCCACGGCGCTGGAACGGGACCTGGGAGCGAGGAGTCCCGAGTGAAGGCCTTGAAGCACCCCCGCCCCGGCTGACAGCCACCTGGGCGGCCCTCATGTCCACCGCGCGCTTCCACGCACTTGCGACGTGGCGCGCGCCAGCGGCAGAATCGCTCGACTGCGGAGTCGCACAACGAGACGAACGGTGCTACATCGACCCCTCTCCCTGTCGCTCTGCGTTTTGCTCACCGCGGCCGAGCCGATCATGGCGAAGGCCCTGCAGTCGGGCACTTCATCCGAGGCGGATCTCCGCGAGCTCGCCGGGACGCTCGAGCTCCTGCGTGGCCGGAATGCACGGGATTATGTCATTGATTCCCCGAACGGAATCGACGAAGGATTGTATGTGGAGCTTGGGGGCATCCAGCAGTGGATCACGATCCGAGGCGAGGATCGGGACAATCCGGTTGTCCTCTTCCTCCACGGTGGACCCGGTGACGCGACCAACCCTTGGGGACACGTCGCTTTTCGCGATTGGGGGCGGCCACTTCGCCGTCTTCATGCGATCGGATGCGTTCTTGCGCGCCCTCACGGCACGGGTGATTCCTCTGGCAACCGTGAAACCGTGAGATCACCAAGTCTTGGCGGTCCGGGCCGCATTGGGTTCCGACCGGTCGACATCGAGGAGTCGTAGGCGTCACATGGAACACGACATGGAGGGGCTCGTCGAGGGCCTGGGCTCACCGAGCGGGGACGAGCGTTTCGCGAGCTACAGCGCGCTCCTCGCGAGGGGAGCGGACGCGCTGCCGTCCATCCGATCGGGCCTGCGCAGCCCCGATTGGCAGGTGCGACGCTGGGCCGCGATGTGTCTCGATCAGGTCGCCGATGAAGAAGCGCTGACGGACCTCGTTCCCCTGCTGACCGACCCCCATCCCAAGGTGCGCCTGTGGGCCGTCCACTCCATCGCGTGTGAGCATTGCAAGGAGGGCGTGTCGTGCCCGGTGGACGTGGTTCCCCTCCTCGCCGAGCGGGTCCGCGAAGACCCGAGCATCCGGGTCCGCCGGATGGCGGTGATCATGCTGGGGTCGGAGTTCCGGGACCCGCGCGCCCTACCGGTGCTGGAAGACGTTCTTCGCGGGGAATCGGACTCCAAGCTGCGGCGTCACGCCGAGGTCGCATTGGAGCGGCTGAAGACCGCCGGTGTCTGGCCCCCGCCGGAGCGCCGCTAAGGACCGGCACGGGGGGGGCGATCGCTCGTCGGCTCCGGGGGAGCCCGCTGCGCGCCTCCACACACTTGCGACGTGACGCGTGCCGGCGGCAGAATCGCGAGGTCGACCGTCACCCGCGACACGACCGTCGAGGAGGGTTCCATGCGCCGTTTCCACCACATTGGCATCCCTACCACCGAGCGGCGCCCGGGCGAGGAGCACCTGCCGGATTTCGGGATGCACGTGTCGGGGTTCGAGAGGAGTCCCTACTGCGTGGAGTGGATGCGCTTCGACCCCGACTCGCCGCTGCCGACGTTGGTTCAGACCGTCGCGCACGTGGCCTTTCAGGTAGAGGACCTGGATCGGGAGCTCGAGGGGCAGGAGGTCCTCATCGCCCCGAACAGCCCGTCTCCGGGGATTCGCGTGGCGTTCATCGTCCACAACGGTGCGCCGGT
>QJYK01000143.1 GCA_003248075.1 Gemmatimonadota bacterium
TCGGGCGGCTCCAGGCCGAGGATGTGCCGGACGAAGAAGTCGTTGCGCTTGCGCACGCCCCAGTCACCGCCGATGCCGTGATCGGCACCCGGAACCATGGCGAAATCGAAATCCTTGTCGGCGTGGATGAGCGCATCGACCACCTGGAGCGTGGAGGACGGGTCGACGTTCGTGTCCATCTCCGGAAGGATGAGCAGGAGCTTCCCCTGCAAGAGATGCGCGTTGTCCACGTTGGACGAGGCCGCGTACTGGGGCCCCAACGGCCAGCTCATCCACAGCTCGTTCCACCAGATCTTGTCCATCCGGTTGTCGTGGCAACCGGCTGCGGAGACCGCCACCTTGTAGAAGTCCGGGTGGAAGAGAAGCGCCCCCATCGCGTTCTGCCCCCCGGCCGACGTCCCGTAGATCCCGACGTTGGAGATGTCGTACCACGGATAGCGCGCAGCGACGGCCTGGTGCCAGAGGATCCGGTCGGGAATGCCCGCGTCTTTGAGGTTCTTCCACGCGACATCGTGGAACGCCTTGGACCGGTTGGAGGTGCCCATCCCGTCGATCTGGACGACCACGAAGCCGAGCTCGGCCAGCGACTGTCGAGAAGCGTTGGTGCTGAACGTCTTGGGCACGAACGACGAGTGGGGGCCGGCGTAGATGCTCTCGATGACGGGATAACGCTTCGACGGGTCGAAGTCGGTCGGGACGGTGATGATCCCGTAGATGTCCGTGGCGCCGTCCCGGGCCTTGGCCACGAACGGTTCCGGGTATCGCCACCCGGTGGCGAGGAGCGCCGAGGCATCGGCCCGCTCCAATACCATTACTTCAGATCGGTCCGACGCGCGCCGTAGCACCGCGACGGGCTCCTGGTCGACCCTCGACCACCGGTCGACGTAGAACGCCATGTCCGGCGAAAAGGAGACGACGTGGCTCCCGTTCTCCTCCGTATAGCGTATCAGACCCTTTCCGTCGAAGCCGATGCTGAATTGGTGGACGAAATAGGGGTCCTGGCCCTGATCCATGCCGCTGGCCCGGAACCAGATTCGGCGTTGGGCCAGATCCACGGTGTCGACGCCTCTCACGACCCAATCGCCCTTCGTAATCTGGTTCTTCACGCGGCCGGTGCTCCCGTCGATCAGGTACAGGTGGTTCCAGCCGTCGCGCTCGGACATCCAGATGACCTCGCGGCCGTCGTCCACGTCGAACCGGTACTTCTTGCCCGAATAGTCGAAGAAGGTCTCCGGCTCCTCCGAGACGACCGCACGGGTGTCACCCGTGGAAGCGTCGATCTCGACGACACGGAATACCTGGTGCCCACGTTGATTGTACTCGAACGTGAGCCGGCGGCTGTCCGCCCTCCACGAGAGGGGCGAAAGGGAGTAGGCGTTGGGGAAGAGGGCGTCATCCACCTCGACCGCATGCCCGTCGTCCACGCGGAATACGACCGGACGTTCCTTGTCCAGGACATCCCCGGGCTTGGCGTAGAGGAGCGTCGAGTGCTCAGGCTGGATCTGGTCCTCGGGCGACGAGCGGACGTAATGGATCTCGCGCTCATAGCCGGGCACCACCCGGTACACCGCCAGCATTCGCGAGTCGGGTGACCAGGCCAGGGATGCATGCGTGTAGCGGTCCCCTTCTGTCCCATCCTGACTGAGCAGTCGGTAGCTCCGTTCGCCGACGGTGCGGACCGCGACGTTGTAGTTCTGAATGAAGGCCTCCAGCTTGCCGTCGGGGGAGCGGACGGGCTCCTGCGCCGGTATGCGCCACCGCTGTCCAGGACCGGCCTGCCACGGATACCACCGATCGCGCTCCGAACCACCCTCGCGAGCTACCCCGTGATTCGAGCAGCGATAGTCCGCGAGCCCGCAGCGCCATGTCGAGTCGGAGACCTCGAACTCGATGCCCGTCTGGTCGTCGGACAAGGCGAAGCGCTGGAACGGAAGCGTCACCGCCGTGACCGCCTCTCCCCGCACCGAGGTGAGTGCGGCAGCCAGACGATCGTGGTCGAACGGCTCCCCACGGGTCGCCCGGACCGCGTCCACCAGGACGAAGCGGTTTCCTCCCTCCACCGACTTCCGATACCAGAACTGGCTGGACGGTCCGATCCAGTGGGGCTCCTCGGCGACATCCACGACCAGCCCCCTCGCTCGGGAGGCGAAGGTCTCGGCGCGTTCATAGTTCGCCCGAACACCCTGCGCGCCCACCGCGACGGCCGAGAAGGCCTGAAGCGTGACGACGAGTGCGAGGAGGCGCGCGAGCGCGCGGGGCAGATCGGCGTTCGTGCGAGTCACGGTACCGCTCCTTACGGGATCGCTGCACTCGGTCGCGCGAGCGGCGATGTCGCACGACGGCACGCGACAACTTGCACTGCATCGGCCGGGCTGGCGAGGCAGGGCTCACGAGGGCCGTCCCCGCTCCACCGTCGCGATGCGGCAGGCATACCGAACAAAAGCCGAAATGCCTACCTTGCCGAATGCCCCTGCGCATCCTCTTCCTGTCCGACTCCCATCTCGGCTTCGACCTGCCGTTGACCCCGCGTGTGCGGCGGCGCCGCCGGGGACACGATTTCCTCGCCAACTTCCGAAGCGCGCTCGCGCCGGCCCTCTCGGGGCGCGTCGACATGGTGGTCCACGGAGGCGACCTCTTCCATCGAGCGCGACCCCACCCCACGCTCGTGGCTCAGGCCTTCGAGCCGCTGCGTCGCATCGCCGATGCCGGCGTTCCCGTCTTCGTCGTCCCGGGGAACCACGAGCGGTCGCGGATCCCCCACGCCCGATTCGGCAGGCATCCGCTCATCCACATCTTCGACCGACCCCGGTGCTACCGGTGCCGCGTGCGCCGACAAACGGTCGCGCTCCTCGGTTTCCCGTACGAGCGTCGGGACGTGCGCCGGCGATTTCCCGTGCTGGTCGACGCGTGCGGGTGGCGGGCCTCGGACGGGGACCCCTCGTTCCTGTGCGTCCACCACTGCTTCGAGGGTGCCACCGTCGGGCCGGCGAACCACACCTTCCGTCACGGCCCCGATGTGATTCGATGCCAGGACATCCCGCGGGGACTCACGGCGATCCTCACCGGGCACGTTCACCGGCACCAGGTGCTTTCGACCGACCTCCGGGGAAGGTCGATTCCCGCGACGGTGATCTATGCCGGCTCGACCGAGCGGAC
>QJYK01000044.1 GCA_003248075.1 Gemmatimonadota bacterium
AGCCGGTGTAGTTCATCACGGCCCAGGGCAGGTACGCCATCGTGGCCACGCCCAGCGTACCCGACATGAAGGCGCCCGCGGCACTCCACGGGACGAGCGGGACCACGACGGTACCCGAGTCCTCCAGGGTGCGGGACAGATTCTTGGCGGCGAGACCCGCCTGCCGGTATGCGTTGGCGAACAGGTCTCCGGGGACGATGATCGAGAGGTAGGACGAGCCCGTCGCGAGAGCCGTGAGGATCCCAGACCCCACGGTCGCGGCCACCAGGCCGAAGGTGCCCCGCACCACGGTGAGGAGCGATGCGAGGATCCTGTCCAGGAGGCCGCACGTGCGCATGATACCCGCAAACCCGAAGGCACACAGGACCAGCAGCGTCAGGTCCATCATGGCCATCATGCCGCCACGCGAGAGCAAGGAGTCCACCGATTCGACGCCCGTGCTGACCGTGTAGCCCAGGACCAGCGCATTCAGCGTCGTACCCAGCTCTTCGCCCTGGAGCCAGACCGCCAGCAGGACCGCCAGCGCCGAAGTGACCAGCATGCTGGGCAGGATCGGCGCCTTGCGGACCGCCAGTCCCAGCATGAGCACCGGGGGGGCGAGGAGGAGCGGGTGGAGTCGGTAGACCTGCCTCAGCGCCTCCTGCAGCGCGTCCACCGCGGACGTGTCCCCACCGCCCTCCACGCCCAACCCCACGACGAGGTAGACGAGCAGGCCCAGGATCCACGCCGGCCCCGTGGTCCACAGCAGCCAGCGAATGTGGTCGAAGAGGTTCGAGCGAGCCACGACGGGTGCCAAGTTTGTCGTGTCGGAGAAGGGGCTGAGCTTGTCGCCGAAGTAGGCCCCGGCGACCACCGAGCCCGCCGCCGCGGCGGGGCTGACGCCCAAGCCCTGCGCGACGCCCATGAGCGCGACGCCCACGGTTCCGGCGGTGCCCCACGACGTGCCCGTGAACACCGACACGAACGAGCAGATCAGGCACGCGGTCACGAGGAAGAACCGGGGCGAGATCAGCTCGAGCCCGTAGTAGACCAGCAGCGGGATCGTGCCCGCGGCCAGCCAGCTCGCGATCAGGGCGCCCACCGTGATGAGGATCATGATGGCGGGGAGACCCTTCCCCAGAGCCTCGATGATCCCCGCTTCCATCTGTCTCCACCGATACCCGAGGCGCCATCCCACCGACCCGGCCACGCCGGCACCGGCCAGGAGCATGACCTCCACGCGCCAGCCCAGATAGGCGTAGCCGACCCCGAGGAGGAGCGCCATGACGACGACGGGGATCATCGCCTCGGCGAGCGTGGGTGGGCGGGGCGGAGGACGGTCTGTCATGGCGGTGTCGCCTCCGAAGATAGGCGCCGGGGCCGCCGCTCGGACAGCGCGCTGACCGAAGGTCTCGTCTGGCGGTGGCGGCCCTGACCCTCCACACTGATCCGAGGCGCCCGTCCGGTGCCACCTGGAAGGCGCCGGTCCG
Organism: Gemmatimonadota bacterium; assembly: GCA_003248075.1. GTDB lineage: Bacteria > Gemmatimonadota > Gemmatimonadetes > Longimicrobiales > Gaopeijiaceae > SZUA-318. Next base: position 1,470 of record QJYK01000044.1, read on the forward strand.
AGGGGCCCCGCTCCGGCGACGACGGTCGGGCCCTCGTCCGTGGAGGGATCCGTGCGCGCTCGCCTTCTGATCCGCATCCTCTTGGCCGTCGTCCTCGCGCTGGCGCTCCTGGCGCTGGCCGTCCAGCTCGCCGGCGCGCGCCGCGTCGCCCGCACCCATCCGCTCCCGACCATCCAACCGCTCGATCTCCCGTCGGACTCCGCCTCGCTGGCGCGAGGGGAGCACGTGGCGCGGGCCCTGGCCAACTGCGTCGAATGCCACGCCGACGACTTCGGGGGCAGCGTCTACCTGGACGGCGGGCCGCTCGGCCTGGTCGTAGGCCCGAACCTGACCCGCGGCCGTGGAGGGATCGGTCCGCGGCTCGACCCCGAGGACTGGGTGCGGGCGATCCGGCACGGGCTCGCCCCGGACGGGCGCTCGTTGATCGTGATGCCGAGCGAGACCTTCGTGCACATGGGCGAAGCGGACCTGGCCGCCCTCATCGCCTTCCTGCGCCAGGTGCCGCCGGTCGACAGGGAGTTACCACCCACCCGGCTGCGGCTCCTGGGAAAGGCCATGCTCCTGGCCGGAAGGCTGCCGATCCTGGTGGCCGAGAAGACGCCGGACCTCGCGCTCGCTGCAGCAGCCGCTCCAGGGGCCACACCCGAGTACGGGCGGTACCTCGCGGACGTCAGCGGGTGTCGCGGATGTCACGGGCTCAACCTCTCGGGCGGACCCGTGGCGGGTCCGCCGGGCACGCCGCCCACCAGCAACCTGACGCCGGCCGGACCGCTCGCGTCGTGGACCGAGGAGCAGTTCCGCACCCTCATGCGAGAGGGCACGCGACCGGACGGCACCGAGATCAACGACTTCATGCCCTGGCGCGCGCTGGGCCGGATGACCGACGACGAGTTGCGCGCGATCTGGCTCTATCTCGCCACGGTGCCACCGCTCGCCACCGGCAACCGCTGACGGACGTCACCAGAACGTGGGTGTCGTGTTCCTCGCGCCGTCGGCTGTCACGCGCACGACCACGCCGTCCGCCACGCGAAGCAGGAAGATGTCGGACCGATCGGCACCGGTGTCCCGCGTGAAGAGGAGCAGGGAGCCATCGGACGACCAGTCCTGTAGCATCGGCCAGGGCGCGGTGCTCAGCTCCAGATCGAGGATCGTCGTAGCGGTGGCGTCGTCGCCGCGGATCGTTTCGATCCCCCTCACCCGTCCCTGGGAGAATCCCAGGAAGGCGATCCGGTCGTCGCTCGACCACTCGGGGTAGGCGCCCTCGTCCGTCCCTGCCAACGGGGCCGCCTCGCGGCCGTCGCGGCCGATCACCCATACCCGCAGGGGGGGCTCGGGCTCTCCGTAGAGGTCGCGACCCGACGCCCGGGTGAACGCGATCCTCTGCCCGTCCGGGGACCACGCCGGCCGGAAGACGTCACCGACGTCGAGCTCGCCGGTGATCCACTCGGGCTGGGTGCCTTCGGCGGGCATCACGAAGAGCCCCGTAAAGTCGTCGAGGGTAGTCCCGGTGAAGGCGATCTCGCGCCCGTCCGGTGACCAACGGGCGTCCAGAGCGTCCCACGGAAGCTCGGTCACGCCCGAGCCGTCGGCGCTCATCAGGTGGAGGGTCGGCCTCGGATCGGGAGGAGGAACCGTGCCGATGAAGACGATCCGTGTCCCGTCCGGAGAGAGGTCGGGGCTGG
>QJYK01000209.1 GCA_003248075.1 Gemmatimonadota bacterium
CGGGCAATTCACCCCGGGAGCTGGGACGCATCTACCTGGAACGCGTCTACCGCCTCTTCCGTGGGCGCGTCCGCCTCCGCTCCGGCCGCGCGGACGGAGGTCGATCGGAGTCCTAGCTGTTGGTGACAAGGACGTTGTTCACAGGAGTTCCTCGAGTCGGCTGAGGGGTGTCCCGTTGCCGATGCCCCGATGGGGGCGCCGGCGGTTGTATCGGTTGAGGAAGCCTTGCAGGGCCAGGGCGCGCAGCACCGAGCTGCGGTACGCGCGGGCGTAGGCCCACTCGCGCTTGGCGGTCTGGATGAAGCGTTCGGCCTTGCCGTTCGTCTGGGGACGGTACGGCCGCGTGAACACGTGTCGGGCGCCGCAGGCCTCCAGGGCTCGGCGGAAGCGCCGCGAGCGATAGCAGCCCCCGTTGTCCGTCATCACGCGCTCCACGAAGACGTCCTGAGCCCGGAACCAGGCGATCGCTCGCTCCAGGAAGCTGGTCGTCGTGGTGTCCCGTTCGTCAGCGAGAACCTCAGCATAGGCCACCCGTGTCGCGTCATCGACGCATACGTGTAGGAACTCCCAGCCCACGCCTCGTGATCGCTTCCGTCGGTCACCATGGATCCGATGCCCGATCCCCTGGATCCGACCGAGCTTTTTCGTGTCCAAGTGCAGCAGTTCGCCCGGCCGCTGCTTCTCGTAACGCACCACCACGGGCTTCGGCTCCAAGTTCCGCAGCCGACCCAGGCCAAGCCGTCGCAGCCACACCCCGACCGTCGAGACCGCCAACTCTAGCTCCTCGGCGATACGCAGTCCTGCCCAACGGCGACGCCTCAACTGCTCGATCCGCCGAACCAGCCGCGGCGGCAGCCTTCGTGGACTCCTCTTCGGACGACTCGATCGGTCCTCCAGCGCCTTCCAACCACCGGTCTCAAACCGCCTCACCCACTTCCGTACCGTTGCCGGGCTCACCCCCAGCGAACGGCTGACTCCCCCGACCGATTGACCTTCAAACAGCACTCGCTTCACAAGCCCCGCTCGCCCTGACGGCGTCAACTTCGCATTCTTGTGGACGTTCACTGAGGACCTCCCATCGGACTGGTGGTTGACTTGACACCAACAGCCTTTTCGATGGGACCCTCAGTGAACAACCTCTTTAGCAATCACACCTAGGGACCACGTCGATGCAGCGCGTCCGCCGGGAGCGTCGGCGGGGCTGACTGTGCAGCCAAAGAAAACACTGGCATAAGAGGCCACCCCCGCTCATCTTGTGCCGAGCACGACCAAACCCCCCCCAGAGGTACCATGGTCGAAGCCGGCAGCACGCACGCGGGACCGGAGTCTGCCCAGACTCCGGGCCAATTGACCGTCACCCCCCGTTCGGCGGGCAGGACGCAGGTGCACCTATGATCACGGGTGCAATCCTGCTCGCAGTCCAGACGGGTGCGGCGGCGTATCAGCACAAGGCAGCCCCGGTGGCGCAAGCGACACCGGTCAGCGAGACGATCGTGATCGACGGCCGGCTGAGCGAGTCCGACTGGCTCGATGCCGTGCCCGTCACCGCGTTCACGCAGCTCGATCCGTCGGAGGGGCAAGAGGCTTCGGAGCGCACCGAGGTGCGCATCCTGATCGGAGACGATGCGCTCTTCGTAGGAGCACGCCTGTTCGACCAGGAGCCTGATCGCATCGTCGGCAGGCTGACACGAAGGGATGTTCCGCTCGACGACAGCGACGCCTTCCAGGTCGTCCTCGACACCTATCACGACCACCTGACCGCGTTCGGATTCACAGTCACGCCGGCGGGAGCCATCCGCGACGTCGCTATCGGCGCGGACGGGGAGGAGGACGACTCGTGGGACGGTGTCTGGGACGCGGCGGCGACGACCGATTCTCTGGGCTGGACGGCAGAGCTCCGTATCCCGCTCTCCCAGCTCCGCTACCGTCGCCAGATCGAGGCACAGTGGGGGATCCAGCTTTCGAGGCGGATCATCCGAAAGCAGGAGACGAGCTACTTCGCGTTCACGCCCAAGGCGGAGCAGGCGGGCGTGAATCGCTACGGGCACCTCGAGGGCTTGGGGCGGCTGGAAACCCCGCGACGGCTCGAGGTGCTGCCCCATACGGTGGCGCGCGCCGACTTCACGCCGGCCGACGTCGGGGATCCGTTCCGCGACGGCAGCGCATTGACCGGCGACGTCGGCTTCGAGCTCGAGTACAAGGTGTCGCCGGGTCTGGTTCTCAACGCGACGGTGAATCCAGATTTCGGACAGGTCGAGGCGGATCCCGCCGAGGTGAACCTCTCGGACTTCGAGACGAGATACGAAGAGAAGAGGCCCTTCTTCGTCGAGGGCCAGGACCTCTTCCGGTTCGGCCGTCTCCGCGCGCTCGAGTCGGCTGACGCACCGGAGTTCTTCTTCTCGCGTCGGATCGGCAAGGAGCCGTCGCTCGATCTGGACTACGACTGGGTGGATGCGCCGGAGGTGACCACCATCGCCGGGGCGGCGAAGCTCTCCGGCAAGGTCGGTGGGTGGTCGATCGGCGTCGTCGATGCGGTGACGCCCGAGGAGCGCGGCCGGTTCTTCGACGACGGCGGCGTGCGTGGGAGCGCTCCGATCGAGCCGCTGTCGAACTACTTCGTCGGGCGGGTCACGCGGGAATTGGAGGGCGGCGACACGCAGATCGGGGGCTTCCTCACTGCCGTGCATCGCGATCTGTCCACCGACGGCTTCACCGAGGAGCTCCGCTCCAGCGCGTACGCCACGGGGGTGGACCTCAACCACGCGTGGGACGACCGCACATGGGCGCTCGACCTGTCCCTGGCTGTCAGCGACATTCGGGGCAGCTCTGACGCGATCAACGACGCGCAGCGTAGTAGCGCCCGCTACTACCAGCGCCCCGACGCGACCCACCTGGACTACGATCCGGAACGGACGGGCCTGACCGGCCACGCGCTGCAGGTCGCGCTCTCGAAGCTCGCCGGCCTGCATTGGCGCGCGAGTGTGGCCTATCAGGAGGTGAGTCCCGGCCTGGAGGTGAACGACCTCGGATACCAGCGTCGCGCGGACCAGCGAGTCCTCTCGGCCGAGGCGCAGTATCGCCAGCAGCAGCCGACCCGACTCTTCCGTCGGTGGCATCTCTCGGCGTCGACCGCACAGCAGTGGAACTTCGCGGGCGAGTCGGTCGCAACTCAGCTGGGCACGTCGTTCTATACACAGTGGCACAACTATTGGCAGGTCCACGGCTACGTGCATTACAACCTGGCGAGCCTGGACCCGCGGCTGACCCGAGGTGGGCCCATGGCCCGGAGCCCCAGTGACTGGTCGGCAGGGATCTCCGTGGTCCCGGACGACCGGGGGAGCGTGTATCTCCTGGGCGACCTCTACTACGCCAACGACGCCGCGGGCGGCCGAACGATCGCGCCCAGCCTGTACGTGAGCATGAAGCCCTCGCCCTCGGTGAAGGTTCGCGTCGGGCCGTGGATCGAATGGAGCCGCTCGCCGTCCCAATACGTGACGCGCGCGTCGGACACGCTGGCGGTCGATACCTATGGCAGGCGCTACGTCTTCTCGACCATCGACCGCACCACCGTGGCGGTAAGCTCGCGGCTCGATTGGACGTTCTCACCCCGCATGTCTCTGCAGTTCTACGGACAGGTCTTCGTGGGGTCGGGCGACTACCACGGATTCAAGGAGTTCGAAAGGCCGCGTGCGTTCGCTTTCCGATCCTACGAAGGTGGATCCGCATCCATCGAGCGGGACCCGGACGGGCGCTACACGGTGGATCCCGACGCAGGCGGACCGGCCGCTTCGTTCGGCTTCAGTGACCCGGACTTCAACCAGCGCTCGCTTCGTGGCACCACCGTGCTCCGATGGGAGGTTCTGCCGGGCTCCACGATCTACCTCGCGTGGCAGCACCGCCGGTCCGACTACGCGTATGTGGGCGACTTCTCACTCGGACGAGACGTCCGGTCTCTGTTCGGCAAGGCGTCGCGCAATGTGTTCGTCGTTAAAGGAACGTACTGGCTGGGCCTCTGAACGCGGGGTAACCGTCGACTCAATGACCTAGTGACAACCAGTGCTTGCGGCCCGGTACTCGGGCCGAGTAGTAGCGTCGCCCCCCCCAGGCAGCTGCCGAACCCCAGGTCGGCGGCGAGGTGAGATCAAACGATGGAGAGTAGGCACGCGGAGGCAGGAGGCCCGCGGCGCGAGGCCACGCCCCTGCCTTCGCGCAGCACGCACGCGGGATGGGCACAGCGGCACGACCCCGTCCGGAAATCATCGCTTTTCCCCTGGACACCCGGTACGGCCGTTCGGCCCCACGTCGCGGGGAAGTTCCTGTTTCTGGGCGAGCGCAAGCTATACGTCCGGGGCGCTACCTACGGCACCTTCCGTCCGCTCGATGGATGCGAATATCCTGCGCAGACGGTGGTGGAGCGCGACTTCGCGCTCATGGCGTCCAACGGGATCAACGCGCTCCGTACCTATACGGCCCCACCGCTCTGGCTTCTGGACGCCGCTAGACGGCATGGCCTCTGGGTGCTCGCGGGGCTGCCCGCAGAACGGTACATCGGCCACCTCGCGGACGGGAAGAAAGCCGGTCCGGATATGGAGGAGCTCGTGGCCGGGTGGATGGCGGATTCCGTCGCGCATCCGGCCGTGCTGGGGTACTCGGTCGGCAACGAGATTTCCTCCTCGGTGGCCCGGTGGCACGGCCCGGGACGGGTGTCCGCATACTTGGAGCGCCTGTACGAGGCGGTGAAGGCGATCGATCCCGAAGCGCTTGTCACCTATGCCAACTACCCCTCCACCGAGTATCTGACGCTTCCGTTCCTCGACTTCGTCTGCTTCAACGTCTTCCTCGAGAGCCGCGAACGGTTCGATGCGTACCTGGCACGGCTCCAGAGGCTCGCGGGCGACCGTCCGTTGCTGATGGGCGAGCTGGGGCTGGACGCGTACCGCAACGGCGACGAGCGTCAGAGTCGAGCCCTGGAATGGCAGATCCGGACGTCGTTCGAGGCCGGGTGCGCCGGTCTCTTCGTGTATTCGTGGACCGACGAGTGGCACCGGGGGGGCGAGGACGTCCACGACTGGGCGTTCGGCCTCACGCGCCGCGATCGGGAGCCCAAGCCGGCCCTGGCGGCGGCCCGCCGCGCCTTCACGGAGGCCCCGTTCAGCGGCGAGATCGCGTGGCCCAGGATCTCGGTGGTCGTGTGCACCTACAACGGTGCTCGCACCCTCGACGAGACCCTGGCTGCACTGGAGCGTGTCGACTATCCCGACGTCGAAGTGATCGTGATCAACGACGGCTCCACGGACACCACCGAGGCCATCGCCCGGCGGCACAGCTGCCGCCTCGTGAGCACGGAGAACCGGGGGTTGAGCCACGCTCGCAACCTGGGGCTCTCCGAAGCGACGGGCTCCATCGTGGCGTACCTGGACGATGACGCGTATCCGGATCCCCACTGGCTGCGCTACCTGGCGCTGGCCTTCCTCCGCTCGGAGCATGGCGGCGTCGGTGGACCCAACCTGCCCCCGGTGGGCGATGGTCCGACCGCCGACTGCGTCGCCAACGCGCCGGGCAATCCGGTGCACGTCCTGACCACCGATCGCGAGGCCGAGCACATTCCCGGCTGCAACATGGCGTTCCGCAAAGCGGCCCTGGAGGCGGTGGGAGGCTTCGACTCCCAGTTCCGGGTCGCCGGCGACGACGTCGACCTGTGCTGGCGTCTGACCGACGCGGGGTTCACGATCGGCTTCAGCCCCGCGGCGGTCGTTTGGCACCATCGCCGGGGATCCATACGCGCCTTCTTGAAGCAACAGATGGGATACGGTCGGGCGGAGGGGATGCTGGAGCGGAAATGGCCGGCCCGCCACGACGCCTCGGGCGACATCGCGTGGTCGGGACGGATCTATGGAAGGGGACGTATCTATGGGCTCGGCCGCCGAAGAGGGCGGATCTATCAGGGTGTCTGGGGCACGGCCCCCTTCCAGTCGCTGTACGAGCCTGCCGCGAGCGGTTGGGTCGGCCTGATGCAGTCGCCCGCGTGGTATCTGCTGCTGGCCTGCCTCGGTTTGCTCTCCTTGCTCGGGCTGGACTGGCCGCCACTTCGCCTCGCCCTGCTTCCGTTCGCTTTCGGCGCGGGCCTGACGGCGGGGCAGGCCTGGAAGAGCGCGAAGCACGCCAGGTTCCATGGGGACTCGGTCGCGCGTTGGGGGGCCTTCCGCCTCCGGGCCCTGACCGCGCTCCTCTACGTCGCCCAGCCTCTTGCGCGCATCTGGGGTCGATGGACTCACGCTGTGCGGCATCCGCGTGGTCGCCGACCCTGGCGTCTGCGGGACCTTCGCTCCTCGACGACGGGGACGTGGACCGGGGAGCGCCAGGAGGGTACCGCGCGCATCGCGGCGGTGGAGGTCGCGCTACGCGAGGAAGGCGCCGTGCCGCGCCGGGGGGGCGACTTCGATCGATGGGACCTGGAGGCCCGGGTGCGGTCGTTCGGCGCCGCCCGAGTCCTCGTCGGCGTCGAGGAGCATGCGCACCGGCATCAGCTGATCCGGGTTCGGCTATGGCCCACCGTGGCTCCCGGCATCCCGTGGCTGGCGGCGGGGCTCCTCGGGCTCGCGCTCGGTGCCGCTTGGGCCGAAGCCGCCGTGGCCACCGCAGCGCTCGGCCTCACGCTCGCGATCGTCGTGGGCCGGACGGTGATCGACATGAGCGCCGCCTTGGGTGCCGTGCGGCGGGCGCTCGGGAAGGTGGGGCTCGAGGGGTAGATGAGCGAGCGCTCGACGGGGTCCGACCTTTCCGTCTACCGGTGGCTCGCCGGGCGGGTTCGCCCCGTCTGGCGGGGGCTCGTCCTCTACGTTCTGGTCGGGCTGCTCGCGAGCCCGATCGCGCTGCTCAACCCCCTCCCGCTGAAGATCGCTGTGGACAGCGTCCTGGGATCGGAGCCGCTGCCCGGCTTCCTCGAGGCGCTCCTTCCGTCCGGGGTCACCGGATCGAAGGACGGCATCCTCTTGTTCGCGGTCCTGCTCCTGGTCGGTGTCGCGGTTCTGGGGCAGCTCCGCGAGCTGGCGGGGACGCTTCTCAAGACGTATCTGGGCGAGCGGCTGACCCTCGACCTCCGTGCCCGGCTCTTCGATCGGGCGCAGCGGCTGTCCCTCGGTTACCACGGCCGGACCGGGACCGCCGATACGCTGTATCGCATCCATCGCGATACGGCCGCCGTCAACTACCTGACCGTCGACGGGGCGGTCCCCTTCGTGTCGGCGCTGGTGAGCGTGGCGGCGATGATGTTCGTGATGGTGCGCATCGACTGGAGGCTGGCGCTGGTCGCCGTGGGCGTGGCGCCTGTGCTTCTGTTGCTGACCGGAACGGTACGACCGCGCATCCGCACCCGATCGCGACTGATCAAGAGGCTCGAGTCCGGGGTGCAGGCCGCCGTGCAGGAGACCCTGGGGGGTCTGCTCGTGGTGAAGGCGTTCGGGCAGGAGGATCGTGAGACCCGGCGCTTCACGGAGCGAGCGCTCAAGGCGATGCAGGCCCGGCTTCGCCTGGCGCGCGTCCAGGGCTGGTTCGGCGTCGGAGTGGGTGCGACGACAGGAATCGGCATGGCGCTGGTCCTGTACATCGGCGTCGACCACGTGAGGTCCGGCGTCCTGAGCCTCGGCCAGCTCATCCTGATCGTCGGATACCTGGGCCAGCTGTACAGCCCCCTCAGGACGATCAGTAGCAAGGTGGCCAGCGTTCAGTCACACCTCGCCAGCGCTGAGCGCGCGATTCAACTCCTCGCCGAGCCCGACGACGTCACGGAGGAGCCCGACGCCCTGCGACTGGCCGGAGCGCGGGGGGACGTGGTCTTCGATGGGGTCTCGTTCGCCTACGAGACGGACCGACGGGTCCTCGAGGGAATCTCGTTCGAAGCCCCGGCGGGTACCCGCGTGGCGCTCAGCGGCGCCACCGGCGCGGGCAAGACCACGCTGGTCAGCCTCCTCACCCGGTTCTACGACCCGACGGCCGGGGCCATCCTCGTCGACGGTCGCGACACCCGACGTTATCGGCTCTCCGACCTGAGGGCTCAGTTCGCCGTGGTGCTGCAGCAGCCGGTGCTCTTCTCGACGAGCATCGCCGAGAACATCGCCTATTCCCGCCCCGACGCCACCGAGGCGGAGATCGTCGCGGCTGCCGCCGCGGCCGGCGTGCACGACTTCATCGACGGGCTACCCCGAGCGTACGACACCGAGGTCGGCGAATGGGGCATGAAGCTCTCGGGGGGAGAGCGCCAACGCATCGCCCTCGCCCGGGCCTTCCTCAGGGACGCGCCGGTGCTGATCCTCGACGAGCCGACCAGCTCGATGGACGTCGGCACCGAGTCGGTCATCCTGGAGGCCCTCGAACGGCTCATGCGCGGACGGACCGTGTTTCTCATCACGCACCGACCGAGTCTGGCCGGTGCCTGGAACGAGGACCTCCGGATCCATCTGCGCAACGGACGGCTCGTGGAGCCGGCGATGGCGGTGGGAGCGGCACGGACATGAGCCCCCGAGACCTTCTCGACGGACGAAGCGCTGCCATGAGCCGTCGCATCCCGGCTCCGGGCGACGAGGTCGTGATTCGCGCGTGGCTGCGCGTGGGAGGGCCCGAGCCGTCCGCGGTAGAGCCGGTCGGGAAGCGAAGCCGGAAGGGCAACAAGAAGAGTGTCCTCTACCGCCTGGTGGGTGCGGGAGACGGTGGAGCCCCGGTGGTCGCCAAGCTCTGTCTCGGTCTGAACGCGGCCAACGAGCGCCACATGCACGAGCACGTGCTGCCGTCCCTGGCGATTCCGCTGCCTCGCTTCTACGGAGCGTTGGAGGCGACGGAGGGCCACTGGCTCTTCCTCGAGGACGCCGGCGCGGCGCGCCTCGACCGACGTGTTCCGCTGCACCGGGAAGCGGCCGGGCGCTGGCTGGCTCGCCTCCACGCGGCGGGGCGCCACGCCCCGAGCTGCGAGCTGCCCGACCGGGGACCAGCCCACTATCTGGGCTGCCTGCAGCGTGGGCGCCGCGGGATCCTCGAGAACCGGGGTAACCCCATCTTCGACGCTGAGCACCGCGAGGTGCTGGATGCCGTGGCCGCCAAGTGCGACGCGCTCGAGCACCGCTGGCCCCAGATCGAGGAAGCCTGCGCGGACCTACCCCGCTGCTTGGTGCACGGCGACTTCTGCGCCAAGAACGTCCACGTCCGCGAGGCCGACGCGGGACCGCAGATCGTCCCGTTGGACTGGGAGATGGCGGGCTGGGGGATCCCCGCCGTGGACCTTCATCCGGGTAGCTATCACAAGCCGGGGCTGGCGGACCCGGAAGCCTATGGCGGCGTCATGCGCGAGAGCTGGCACGCCCTGGACCGGAAGACCCTCCGCCAGCTCGTCGGCCTCGGCCGAGTGTTCCGCACGCTGGCCGCGGTGGAGTGGATCGGGGCAGACCTTGGACTGCAGTGGGCGGAGACCCCGATCTCGATGCTCCGCATCTACCGCGACGAGCTCGACATCGCGCTGCGGGGGCGGGAGTGGGCCCGCTGAGCGCGGGCGACGGCCTGCAGGGTCTGGAAGAGGGGCTCGACCTCGGCGAGCTCGCGGCCCTGCGCGTCGCCCTTGCCCGGTTGCTGGGGCCCGAGGCGCGCCTGGTCGCCTGCGAGCGCCTCGCGGCGGTGGTTCGGCGCCTGCGCTTCAAGACCGGAAGCTCCCGTCGATCGCTGGTCGTCAAGCGCCTCGAGCCGGTCGCGGCGCAGCGGAATCGCATGCTGACCGAGCGCTGGCTGCCGGCGGTCGGCCTGGAGGAGCTGGGGCCGGGACTTCTGGCCTCCGCGGCGGATGCGGACGCACGCTTCTGCTGGCAGGTCTACCGGGACTGGGGGGAGACCGGTCTCGATGGCTACCTCGAGGATGGCCGGCGGGCACGGGCCGTGGCGCGCGCCATCGCCGAGCTCCACCTCCGCTTCGCCGATCACGCCCTGCTGGGCGAGTGCCGCCTTCGGGGCGGTGACCTCGGCATGGGCTTCTATTCGAGCTGCACCCGTGATGCGCTGCGCGCCCTCGAAGCCCTGACGCCTGTGTCAGCCAGGCTTCCGGACCGGACCGAGGTCGCACGCAGTCGGTTGCTGGGGCACCTCCAGCAGCAGCTCGACGAGGAGGGTGAGCGGGGACGCGCCCTCGAGGAGCTCGGTGGGCCGGAGACCCTGGTGCACGGCGACCTGTGGCCCAAGAACATCTTCGTGCTCGACGGAGGCGATCGGCTACGGGTGAGGCTGATCGACTGGGACCGCGCGGGTGTGGCCCGCTTTCCGTACGATCTGTCGACGCTGCTGATCCGGCTCCCTGCCGAGCAGCGGCCCGGGATCGTCGAAGAGTACGGGGACGCCGTCGGCTCGGGCGGCTGGCGAGTGCCGGGAAACGACGTCCTCAACGGGCTCTTCGACACTGCCGAGCGGGCGCGGCTCGCCAGCCTCGTCGCCTGGCCGGCGCTTTCGCTGCTGCGCGACGAGGCGGGGCTGCGCTCCTGGGCGCTGTCGACCCTGGAGGACGCGAGCGGATGGCTCGACGCGCTGGAGCCAGTGCTGCCCTGTGAGCGGAGCGCCGTCGCGTGAGGACGTTGATCGTCAACGCCGACGACTTCGGGCTCAGCGAGGCCGTGAGCCGGGGGATACTGGAGGCCCACCGGGAGGGCGTCCTGACCAGCACGAGCCTGATGGTGGAGCGCCCGGCTGCTGCCGAGGCGGCCCGTCTGGCACGCAGCGCCCCGAAGCTGTGCGTGGGGCTCCACCTCGAGCTCGACGGGCTCGAGGACGCCGCCGCCGAGGACGCGCTGCAGGGACAGCTGCGCCGCTTCGAGGAGCTGCTGGGCCGACCCCCCACGCACATCGATTCCCACCACGACGTGCATCGCGACCCGAGGGTCTTCCCCCGCGTTCTGGAGACGGCGCGACCGCTCGGCGTACCCGTGCGAGGAGGCTCGGCCGCGCGCTGCCTGACCCGCTTCTATGGCCAGTGGGGTGGTGCGTACCACCCGGAGCAGGTCGGCGTGGAGAGCTTGCTCGGGATGCTGGACGAGCTCGAGGCCGGCTGGACGGAGCTCGTCTGTCATCCGGGTCATGCCGACGCGGAGCTCCGGTCGTCCTACGTCGACGCGCGTGAGTGGGAGCTGCGAACCCTCTGTGACCCGCGGGTTCGCGAGGCGATCGAGCGGGCCGGGATCCGGCTGCTGGGCTTCGACCAGCTCCACGCGACCCACCCGCAGAGCCCATGGCAAGCGTAGTCCTGTCGTCGTTCAAGGTCGCGAGCTTCTCGGAAGGGGGCGGCCATTTCTGGGTCTACATGCAGTACCTCCAGGCGCTACGCCGCGCGGGCTGCGACGTGTACTGGATGGAGCAGCTGCATCCCAGCGGGGATCCGGTGGGGGATCGCCGGGCCGTGGACGCCTTCCGGAGCCGGGCACGTGCCTTCGGCC
>QJYK01000011.1 GCA_003248075.1 Gemmatimonadota bacterium
GCGATGGGCAAGGCGGTCTTCCCGGACGTGGAGAAGAGTTGGCGGGGAGCTCTCCACACGACCTGATCCGGATCGCCGAGGTCCGGAACATCCTCACGACCGCGCGGATCATCCTCCACTCCAGCCTTGCACGGAAGGCCAGCTCCCGGGAGCTTCACTTCAAGCGTCTGGACTACCCGGAGGTGGATCCCCCGGGGTGGCGGAAGTTCACGACCGTTCGACCGACGGAGGACGGCGTGGCCTACGGCGAGCTGCCGCTCGACTACTACGGGAGCATCCCCGACGAGTACGAGCGCCATAACCGCGCATACATCGACGCCGGAAGCCGGAGATGACGAAGAAGCCGAGCGCACCCGGGGATGACGTGGACGCGCCCGCAGTCTATGCGGTCCCCGAGGCGTCCGTCTTCTCGCCGATCTATATCGACGAGGAGCTCTGCATCGGCTGCAACCTGTGCGTCTTCGTCTGTCAGGCCGACCTCTTCCTCCCCAACGAGGTGAAGGGCGGAGCGCCGTCGGTCGTGTTCGCGGGCGAGTGCTGGTACGAGGGAAGCTGCGTCGACTACTGCCCGGTCCCGGGAGCGATCACCCTGGATACGCAGCTCTTCAACCGGGTGCACTGGGAGCCGTCCAGGCCTCCGCCCGCCGAGCCCCCGGAGACGGAGCGCTATGTGGCGTCGTGATTTCCTCTCCGCGCTCGCGGCCTGGACCGCGATGCCGCGCTCGCTGCTCGAGGTGCACGCCTCCTTCCCCGGGGCCGGGTCGGCGGGCGAGCTCTACGCCCTGATCCTCGGGTCCGCCCAGGACGGTGGCTACCCGCAGGTCGGCTGCTACACGGAGCGATGCGAGCGGGGCCGAGCCCTGCGCGCGGCCGGCCAGGGGCGCTACGTCTCCTCCCTCGCGCTCGTCGAGCCCGGGGCAGAGCGCTTCTATCTCGTCGACGCCAGCCCGGACATCACGCGCCAGATCGACCTCATCTCGGAGCCCGGCTTCCGGCGCCGAGCCGCCGCGCGGAGGCCGTTCGACGGCATCTTCCTGACCCATGCCCACATCGGCCACTACCTGGGCTTGGCCGTCCTCGGGAACGAGGGCATGGGGATGGCCGAGACGCCGGTCTACTGCACGGAAGCCATGGCCGGCTTCCTCGCTGCGCACGCACCCTGGAGCCTCCTGGTCGACCAGGGCAGGATCGTCCCGACCCCGCTGACGCTCGACCGCTGGCACCGGATCGACGAGCACCTCGAGGTCCAACTCTGGAAGGTACCGCACCGCGACGAGTTCGCGGACACGGTCGCCTTCGTCTTCCGCGGGCCCGAGGCCTCCCTCCTCTTCCTGCCGGACATCAATGCCTGGGCGCTCTGGGATCGGGACCCGGCCGAGGCCGTCGCGAGCGTGGACGTTGCCCTACTGGACGCCTCCTTCTGGTCCCTGGACGAGATCCCGGGCCGCACCCTCGAGGACGCGCCGCATCCCATCGTCACCGACACCATGGACCGCCTGCAAGGCGTGGTGGACCGGCGGGAAGCCCGCATCGTGCTGACCCATCTCAACAACTCGAACCCTGCGCTCGACGAGGGCGGCCCCCAGCAGGCGGAGGTCTTCCGGCGGGGCTTCGAGATCGCCCGCGAGGGCATGCGGTTCGAGCTGTAGACCGGACTCTCCCGGGTTGGCGTGCCATGAAACGGCATCATACCACCGCGCTCCTCGCAGGGATCTCGATCCTCGCTTCCGGTTGCGCCGAGCCACGACCGGAAGCGCCGAGGCACACGGTGGTGGACAGCTCGGGTGTGACGATCTCGACCACGACCGGGCCCGAGTGGGGACCGGGGAAAGCCTGGTCCCTCTCGGAGCCCCCGATCCTCGAGGTCGGCGAGGCCGCGGGGCCGAGCGAGGTGCTGCTCGCGTCCGTGGTCGGTGGGAGCCGGCGGCCCGACGGATCGCTGGTGGTATGTGACCGTGGAAGCCTCACGCTGCGGTATTTCGGCCCTGACGGCACCCCTACACGCACCGTCGGTGGTAGAGGCGCCGGGCCGGGCGAGCTACGCAACATGATCGACTGCTTCCAACGGGGGACGGAGACCTGGGTGTACCAGGCGCCGGTGTTCCCGCTCGAGGTGTT
This sequence comes from Gemmatimonadota bacterium, assembly GCA_003248075.1. GTDB lineage: Bacteria > Gemmatimonadota > Gemmatimonadetes > Longimicrobiales > Gaopeijiaceae > SZUA-318. Next base: position 2,119 of record QJYK01000011.1, read on the forward strand.
CGGCGAAGACGGCGCGCACTTGGGATCCGTCGCGGCACCCCGACCCGGCGGCCGCCTGGCGATCGTCTTGGGGGTCCACGCCGACCGAACCCTCCTCCTGCGTCAGGACGGGAGCCGTGCAGGTCTGCCCCAGGGCGAGTCGGCCCTTCCCACGACGCTCGCGCGGGGAGACGACGAGCGCGGGCTCGACACGCTGGGGACCTTCCCGTCGGCGCGCTGGGTGCGGGGCTCCCTGGTCTCGTTCCCGGGTGCCTTCACCCCCACGCTCCAGGCGGTGGCGGCCGGGAGCTCGACGCTCATCGCCTGGCCCGAGCGCTTCGACGTGCTGCGCATCGATGCGGCGGGTCGCCGTACCAGGCTCCGGCTTCCGGTGGAGCCCCTGCCCGTCGAGCTCCGCCACCGGCTCGCCTTCGAGGAGCGCGTCCTGGAGGGCCCGATGCCCGCGGGCGACCTCTCGTACGATGCGCCCCCGATCCGCCGCGACGTGGTCGCCACCATGGAGTACCCGGCTCGCTTCCCGGCCCACTACCGCCTGCTCGTCGCGCCGGACGGAAGCCTATGGGTCGAGCGGGGCGACGGACCCCGGGACCCCCTGCCGCAGGTGGCCGAGCCCCACGCGGCACCGACGACATGGGACGTGGTGATGCCCGACGGGCGCTGGCTCGGCGCGGTAGCGATGCCGGCGCTCTTCGAGCCGCTCGAGATCGGCATCGACTACGTCCTGGGGGTGCAGCGCGACGCGATGGGCGTTGAGCGGGTGCGGGTGCACGCGATCCGCAAGCCGTAGGTGGACCTGGCACACCGGCATTAGGTGCGGTGCCTGCACCGTGCGGTTGCTTGACCTGACCAAGGTTGCGCCGCACTATGTGCACATAGAGCGCGATGTGCACGCTTTGTGGGGGAACCATGACCACCAGAGCCAGGGGGCTGCGCCTACCCGAGGATCTCGAGCGACAGATCGAGCGGGAGGGGAAGGAGCGCGGACAGTCGTGGACGCGTGCGGCGCTGGACCTCCTGTCCGAGGG
>QJYK01000177.1 GCA_003248075.1 Gemmatimonadota bacterium
TTGAAGTAGATGAGCCGCCCGTCCTCGCTCCAGAAAGGCCGTTCCGCGAGGGGCGAACCCGGCTGCGTACCGTCCAGGAGCCGTACCGGTGCCCCCGAGTCGACGGGCATCCGCATCAGATCCCCGCCGCTGAGGCCCGTCGTGTACACGACGTCGTGCGCGTCGGGGGACCAGACGGGCCAGAAGCCGGTCTCCAGGCGCTCCTCGACCTGCCATCGGTTCGAGGAGGAGCGGCGAGCGATCCAGATGCCCCCCCCGGGTTCGAACTGGTGAAAAAGTATGCTGGTGCCATCGGGCGACCACGAAGGTGTGGCGTCCTGGGTCGGGCCATCGGTGAGCCGGACCAGGGGGCCTCCGTCCAACGGTTTGATGTAGACGTCCCGCGACCCGCCGCGCCATGAGTGGAATGCCACCTCACGACCGTCCGGGGACAGGTCGGGCGCGAAGTCGTCGGCTGGATCGTCGTCCACCTGCTCTGGGATCCCGTCGGGGAGGCGCATTCGATAGATGTCCGCATTCCCGGCGAGGTCGGAATTGAAGAACAACCACCGCCCATCGAAGGAAACGCGCGGGCTCTCGGCCACCTGGCCGCCGAAGGTCAGCTGAACGGCGCGGTCGCCCGAAACCGGAGGATCGTCGGGGAGCTGGAGTGACCAGACGTTGGCCGTACCCCGGGAATCGGAATAGGCGAGGCGGGTGCCGTCGGCCGACAAGGAGAAGGATTGGGCGCCGAGCCCGGTCGTGACCCGGATCGGATCACCCGCGACCTCGCCCCCTTCGCCTACCCGGAGCGCGAACAGGTCCGAGGGGCCCAGACGGTTCGAGACGAAGAGGAGCCACGCTCCATCCGCAGACCAGGTCGGGGACTGGTTCACGGCGATCGAGTCGGCTTCGAAGAAGGTGGCGCCGTCGCTGCGGCGAATCACGACGATCCGGCTGGGCGACTGGTTTCCGTAGTTCGGACCCACGGTCATGTACAGGCCGTTGCCGGCGACGCAGGCGATCAGGTCCCGAGGCCCCCAGGTGCAGGCGGCGGGCTCGTCCATCGCGGCCAGCGTACCCACGGTCCCATCGCCCCGGCGCACGAACACCGTGTCGCCCACGGCGAAGGCGATCTCGGTCTGATCGGGGGACCAGGTCGCCGAGATGACCCAACCGTGGCCGTCCGGGACCTCCTGACGCGGCGCGCCGCCTGCGCCGGGTGCGCTGAACACCCGTCCGTCGCCCACGAAGAGGATGCGGGAGCCGTCGCGTGACCACTGGGGATGGGACTGCACCATCGAGGTGTCATCGGTGAGCGGAATCGCTCTTCCACCCGTCACCTGACGCACGAAGATGCGCATGCGGGCCACCGTGCCCGAAGCGTAGGCGACCTGCTGGCCATCGGGCGAGATGGCCGGCATGACCTCGAGGCCCGGCTCCCAGGTGAGGTGGGTGGATCGTCCCGCCCCGGCGAAGGGCGTGTCGGCAGAAGAAGAGGACAGGGTGCCCAGCAGGTATCCCGCGCCCGTGAAGACGACGGCCGTCGCCGCGACGGTGCCCCAGGGGAGGGTACGGGTGCGGGTCGACGTCGGTCCCGCCTGGATCGGGGCCGGGGCGGTGGAGGACAGCGCTTCTGCAAACTCCGCAGCCGTTCCGAACCGGTCCGCCGGGAGCTTCTCGAGGGCCCGAAGGACGGCGGCTTCCACCTGGACGGGGATCCGCTCCCGGCGCGGTCGGAGTGGGGCCGGCTTCTCCGTCAGGACCTTGCCGAGGACCGCCTGAGCGGTAGAGCCCGAGAAAGGCGGCTCGCCCAGCAACATCTCGTACAGGACGCATCCCAGGGCGTAAACATCGCTCCTCGCCGTGATCGCTCGCTCGCCCGCCCCCTGCTCCGGGGACATGTAGTGGGGCGTGCCCAGGCTCATCCCCGTCTCGGTGAGCCGGGAGCCCCCGCTCTCGCTCACCGCGAGGGCGATGCCGAAATCGGCGACCAACGCCCGCCCATCGTGGAGCAGGATGTTCTCCGGCTTCACGTCCCGATGGACGACCCCGTGCCGATGTGCGTAGTCGAGGGCATCCGCCACCTCGCTCGCGATCCGCACCGCCTCCTCGACCGGAAGCTGGGTCTCGCGCTCGAGCCGTTCCCTGAGCGACTCTCCCTCGACGAACGGCATGACGAAGAAGACCGTCCCGGCCACCTCCCCCGAGTCGTGGAGGGGCAGGATGTGCGGATGCTGCAGGTTGGCCGTGGTCCGGATCTCGGCCAGGAAGCGACCCGCTCCGATTACGGCAGCGAGCTCGGGGCGGAGCACCTTCAGCGCGACCTTGCGGTCGTGCTTGAGGTCGACCGCCTGGTAGACGGTCGCCATGCCGCCCTCACCGGCCAGGCTCTGGATCTGGTAGCGGTCGCGCAGGGCTTCCGCGATGCGGGCTTGGAGGGACGTCATGGGATGCAGGATGATCCGTGGCCGAGGGAACCGCAATTGACCTTGTCTTTCCCGCGGAGGCGTAGTCCCCGCGTGCGCCGCCGAGGGCCGCGTCCTATCATGGGCCGAAAGACCCTCCTCTTGAGCCAAGTCGTGCACCCACAACACGGTAACGCCCCTCCACGGAGAGCGGGTCGTGTCTGAAGACGCGAGTCGGTCCTGGCAACGAGCACAGGTGATCTTCGCCGACGCCCTGGAGCTTCCCGAGGGCGAGCGGGAGGCGTACATCGCCGAGGCGTGCGCAGAGGACCCGGAGCTCCTCCTCGAGGTGCGCTCGCTGCTCGAGGCCAGCCGGGGCGCCGGCGTCTACTTCGACGTGCTCGCGGACAGGGTGGCGGAGGCCGCCGAAGCCCAGCTGGATGAGCTGACCGACCCGATAGGTCGGATGTTGGGCCACTTCGAGGTGCGGGCTTTGCTCGGAGAGGGCGGGATGGGGCGCGTCTACCGAGCCTACGACGCTCGCCTCGCTCGGGAGGTCGCGCTCAAGATGCTGCCGCCCGAGCTGGCCGGTGACGCAGACCACGTCACGCGCTTCCGGAGGGAGGCGCAGGTCATCGCGTCGCTCAACCATCCGCTCATCGCCTCGATCTACGGGGTCGAGGAGATCGAAGGCCGGATCTTTCTCGTGCTCGAGCTGGTCGAGGGGCCGACGCTCGCGGACCTGTTGGCCGAAGGTCCGCTTCCACCGGAGGAAGCGTACGAAGTGGGGAGGCAGGTCGCCGAAGCCCTGGAGGCCGCGCACGACATCGGGATCGTGCATCGAGACCTCAAGCCAGCGAACGTGAAGCTCGGCGCCGACGGAAGCGTCCGGGTGCTGGACTTCGGGATCGCCAAGCGTTCCGAGTGGAGGCGGACGCCGGGCTCGTACCTGGACGCGTCTCCATCGACCCCTCTGGACATGACCACACCGGGGTCGGTGATCGGGACCGCATCCTACATGAGCCCCGAGCAGGCGCGGGGGAAGCCCATCGACCAGCGCTCCGACGTCTGGTCCTTCGGGGCGCTCCTCTACGAGCTGCTCGCCGGTGAGAAGGCGTTCGGCGGCGACGACCGCGCGACGGTCCTCTCGCGCGTCCTCCAGTCGGAGCCCGACTGGGGGAAGCTGCCGGACGCGGTTCCGGAAGCGGTTCGCAGGCTCCTCGGGCGCACGCTGGAAAAGCAGGTCAGGCGGCGACTGCAGGCGATCGGCGAGGCCCGCATCGTGCTCGAGGATGCCGTGGCCGGGCTCGCGGAAGCGGGCGCAGGTCCAGACGCCGCCGGTCGATCGAGACGTGGCCCGTGGCTCGGCGCATGGGCCTGGGGCGCGGTCGCGGCGGCGGGTGTCGTCGTGGGCATCGTAGGGGGCTCCTGGTTCGGATCGGGCGGCGCCGACGGCGCGCCGCAACGCACCTTTCGCCTGGCCGTGTCGGAAGATGCGGACGAGCCCGTCCTCTCCCCGGGTGGCGACAAGATCGTGTACACGAGCGACGAAGGGGCGTGGGTCGTCTTCCTCGACGACGCGGCTCCGCGACGGCTCGAGGATACCGGCGGAGGCTACGGCTACTTCTGGTCGCCGGATGGCGAGAGTCTCGGCTTCTTGAGAGGGGGTGCCGTCTGGCGGGTCCCGGTGGCGGGTGGGGCCCCCAGGGCGGTCGCGACCCCCGGGGAGCTCGGGGTGTTCGCGGGGACCTGGATGGAGGACCGGAGGATCGCGGTGGCGACACGGGAGGGTGTGGCCGCCTACCCCGAGACGGGAGGTCTCCCGACGCTGCTGTGGCGCGCGCCCGAGACCGAAACCATTCCGGTCGGCGGCCTGACGCCGGCACCGGGCGGAGGCGTCCTCATGGTCCGGGAGCGGACGCGGATCTGGCGGGTCCGGGACGGCGAGGCGCGCGAGGTCTACGCGCTCACGGAGGGTAGCGCAGCCGGGTTGACGTTCGCGCCGCCGGGGCACGTGCTCTTCCTGGGCTCCTTCGACAACCCCGGCATCTGGGCGCTGCCGGTGACCCGAGCCGGCGACGCGCGCGGCGATCCCTTCCGGGTCGCGAACGTAGCCGCGCGCCCCAGCGCGTCCCGTTCCGGTGATCTCCTCTACTTCGACCGGCGCACGTCACTCCAACAGAGGAACCTCGTGTGGGTGGATCGCTCAGGGCAGACGATCGGCGTGGTGGGCGAGCCGCAGGCCCGCGTCGAGCAGATCGACGTGTCCCCCTCCGGTCGTTTCGCGGCGGTCGCCGCGGAAGAGGGCGGTCGACGTCGGATCTGGGTGCACGACGTCGAGACCGGTGAGCGTTTCGCTCTGTCGCCCATGCCCGATCCCGGGCAGAGATGGCCCCGCTGGGCACCGGACGAGCGCAGCGTGACCTTCCGCTACGACAAGGACGGCGACCTGTATTTCGGGGTGAAGTCCCTGGATCCCGGAGCTCGCCCGCTTTCGCTCGGACGAGGCTGGTATCCCGCGTTCGCCCGGGACGGCCGCATCCTCTTCGTCCGCGATGGGGACATCTATCGCGTGGACCCGGACCGGCCCGATTCTGCGGAGGTGTTCATCGGCTCCGCGCTCTCGGAGAACACGCCGCGGCCCTCGTCCAACGGGCTGGTGGCGTACGCCGCGAGCGGAGGCGGTGCGTCGGAGATCTTCGTGACCCGTTATGAGGATCCCACCCAGAGCTGGCAGGTTTCCCAGGACGGAGGCGAGGACCCGAAGTGGCGGGGTGACGGCCGGGAACTCTTCTTCACCAAAGGCGACACGCTGCTCTCCGTCTCCATCGAGGTCGGCGGTGGCGTGCCCCGCATCGGGCGCCCGAAGCAGCTGTTCGCCTTCCGCCCGACCGGGCCCTGGGGACGAGACTACGATCCGCATCCCGACGGGAGCCGCTTCCTGATGCTGCGCGCCCTTCCTCGCTACGACATCGAAGAGGTGGACGCGATCGTCCTCGTGCAGAACTGGGCGAGCCGGTTCCCGCGCTAGCCGAAGGGTCACGATCCGGCGTTCGCGCCTTGCCCACCGGCGTCTCTTCGGTCTACCGTCAGGTGCGGAGCCTGACGGTCGTCGGGCCTCACGTCGTCTTGCCCGGGTGGGGAGGAGGGCCATGGCACCAGCCACGCGCCAACTCGCGGCCATCATGTTCGCGGACATGGTGGGCTACACCGCCCTCATGCAGGAAGACGAAGACCGGGCCCACGCGCACCGACAAAGACAACGAGAAGTCCTGACCGAAGTCGTTCCCCGCTTCAACGGAGAGATTCTCCAGCACTACGGGGACGGCACGATGGCCGTGTTCCACAGCGCCGTTCAAGCCGTCGAAGCCGCGGTGGAGGTCCAGCTCGCGCTGCGCGGCGACCCCGAGGTGCCGATGCGCATCGGGGTCCACACGGGGGATGTGGTCCACGAGACCGGCGAGGTCTACGGCGACAGCGTGAATGTGGCGGCCCGCCTGGAGGGCATGTCCCCTCCCGGCGGTGTGGTGATCTCGGGGAAGGTGTACGACGAGATCAAGAACCATCCCACCCTCACCGCCGTGCCCATCGGGTTGTTCCGGCTGAAGAACGTCAAGCAGCCCCAGCAGGTGTACGCGATCTCGAACGAGGGGCTGACGGTACCGCCACCCGCTCCGGCAGATACGGAGGAGCAGGCGCCGGAGGACGCAAGCACGGAGCCCATGGGGGTGGGCGAGCTGTTCCTCAAGCGGCTGAAGGACCGGGCGTTGGTCCAGTGGTCGCTCATCTACCTGGTCAGCGCCTGGCTCGTGGTGGAGACGGTGAAGTTCCTGAGTGGGCTGAACGGCTGGCCACCCCTGGTCCAGCAGAGCGTCGCGCTGCTCTCCTTCTCCGGCATCTTCGTGACCCTCGTGGTCGCGTGGTATCACGGCGAGCGGGGGCGCCAAAGGCTCAAGCGCAGCGAGTTGGCGCTGTACGCGGTGCTCTTCCTCGCCACGGCGGGCGCGCTCGCCGTGCTCCCGACGAGGCCGGAGGTGCTGGGCGCTCCGTCCGACAGTCGCGCCACGCGCGGGACCGACGGGCGTCCCTCGGTCGCCGTTCTGCCCTTCGAGAACTTGAGCAGCGACGACGAGCAGGCGTTCTTCGCGCTCGGGCTTCACGACGCCGTCCTCACGCAGCTCCAGAAGGTGTCCGGGCTGCGCGTCATCAGCCGCACCTCCGTCATGGAATACGCGGACCCGGCTGATCGACCGAACGTGCGCGTCATCGCCGACAATCTGGGTGTCGGCTATGTGACCGAAGCCAGCGTTCAGAGGCTCGGGGACCGACTCCTGGTCAACGTGCAGCTCATCAACGCGCGCACCGACGACCACGTGTGGGCGCAGAGCTACGACCGCCAGGTGAGCGACGCATTCGAGGTGCAGAGCAGCATAGCGCGCATGGTCGCTCAGTCCCTGGCCGCCAGCCTGACCGAGGCCGAGGAGGGCTCGATCGCGCGGCCACCGACCGCCGACGCGGAGGCGTACCAGCTCTATCTCCAGGGCCGGGAGTACGTGCTGCGGCCGGGATACAGGGAGCAGAACTTTCGAGCCGCCGAGGCGCTTCTGGCGCGAGCCGTCGCGATCGACCCGCAGTTCGCCCTCGCGCGAGCCGAGCTGTCCGGGGTACACGGGATGCTCTACTGGGAGAGCTTCGATCCCTCCCCGGAGCGCCTGCGCCTCCAGCGGACGCAGGCCGAGGAGGCCCTCGCCCTGGACCCCGACCTTCCCCAGGCGCATGTCGCGATGGGCTGGGCGTACTACGTGGCCGGAAACTACCTGGAGGCGCTCCAGCAGTACGGTGTGGCGATCCAGGGGCTGCCCAACGACGCGGACGTGATCGCGCGCATCGGGTACACGCACCGGAGACTCGGGGACTGGCCGGAGGTGTTCGAGGCGTTCGCGCTGGCGACCTCGCTCAGCCCGCGGAACGCGAACCTCCAATACGACCTGGGTGGGCACAGCTTCCTGGCCAATCGGCGGTACGCGGAGGCCGCTGAGGCCTACGGGCGGGCGGAGCTGCTCGCGCCGGACCTGTACGACGCCGCGATCCACAAGGGACATACGTACGTCCACTGGCGGGGCGAGCTCGACACGCTCGGCGCAGTCGTTTCGCGACTGCCTCCGCTTCACCTGCCCGAGATCGATCTCGCCCGTGTCGAGTACGCGCTGTGGAGTCGGGATCCCGACGCCTTGCTGCACGTGCTCCGGGATGTGCCCGGCGCGGCCGTCGAGACGCAGCTGGTCTACTACCCGAAGCCGCTGCTCGCCGGCTGGGCCCATCGTCTGCGTGGGGACACCCGCGCCGCCGCGGCCGCGTTCGACTCGGCACGGATCACGCTGGAGCGTCTCGCGACCGAGGCCCCCGACGACGAGCGGCTCAACAACGGTCTCGGATACGCGTACGCGGGGCTGGGGCGGGGACAGGAGGCCGGCGACCGCGCCGTGCGCTCGATGCGGTCGCGCCAACGTGCCGGCCTGGAGATCTCGGAAGTCCCCGGCAGGATCCTCGCTCAGGCCGACCTTCCCGAGCTGGCCGTGCCGTATCTCGAGGCGCTTCTCGAGGCACAGTCTCCGTACAGCGTGCAGACCATGATGGTCGACCCGCTCCTGGATCCGATCCGTCAGCACCCCGCCTTTCGGGATCTGCTGAAACGGCACGGCGGCGGTTGAGCGGAGGTCGTCCGGGCCCTCGGCCGCGACGAAGACGGCAGGGCCGGGTGCGCTTCATCGATGGCGTCGCGAGTGGTGGGTAGACCTGCCTGCGGCTGGGAGGCACGTGCCTGTAGGCTGCGTCAGAAAACCCGTCCGGGCTCCCGCTCCAGGAGGTCCACGAACGATGGCTCGGTCCACAGAGGCCGGAGCAGGTAGTGCCGTCGAAGCACCGGGGCCGAGTACCGCGACGGAATGGTCAGAAGGCGCTCGAGGATCGCGACGGCCTCCTCGATCTCGCCGAAGCGGGCCAGCACTGCAGCCAGGCTGAAGAGATAGCCTTGCCCTGCGATCGCATCGGCCTCGAGCGGTACGATCGCCACGGCTTCGCGTGCCTCCCGGATGGCGTCCTCCCGCCGATCGAGGCCGGCGTAGGTCAGGGCGAGGGCCTCATGATACCTCTCGTCGTCGGGGGTGGCCGCGGCGAGCGGCTCCAGGGTTCGGGCGGCCTCGCCGTACGCCGCGTCTGCCGCGGCCGCGGCAGCCACGCGCTCCTGGGCGAGGGCCGCCAGCAAAAGCTTGGGGTACCAACGGCTCCCTCCAACCCACGAGTCCGGGGCCTCCTCCAGGGCGGCCAGGGCAGCGGCCGGATCGTCGAGGATCATCTCCAGCTCCCATCGATGGAAGGGGAGAGTAAAACGCTCGACTGTCGCTACCCAGGGTGCTGTGTCACCGCGCCGCATCCAGGCCAGCTGGTCCCGGGCCTGGTGGTTTCGAGAGTCCTCGGGTTCTTCGGCCAGTAGCTCGACGAGGAGCCCTTCCGCCTCGTCGTATCGGCGCATCCTCATGAGGGTCCCGACCTGAGCGCGCTTGACGTTGTTATATCGCGGAGAGATGGCTATCGCCGCCTCGATCGATGCCACGGATTGCACCCAGCGGCCCATCTTCTCCTCGGTTAGCCCCCGATAGAACTGGTAGAGATAGTCTCCGCGGAGCGTTCTACCCGCTCGTCCGAGCCACTCCATGGCACCCTCCCAGTCCCGGGCGACACGGTAGAGATACACCGCCATGGCCAGTTGAGCGTCCGGTGAGTCAGGATCGACCGCCAGGGCGCGCTCGGCTGCGTCGTGTGCCCGCCTTGCTCGCTCCGGTGATCTAAGTCCGCCTGAGTATAGCTCGGCCGCGGCGCGGGAAACGACGCACAAGGCACCCAGGAATGTGGGGTCCCGCTCGGCCGCCTCCTGCCACAGCGCTTCCGCGCCCGGAAGGTCCCGGTTGCCTATCGCGTCCCATCCCCGGGCGTACAGAGCCCACGCCTCAGGATCTCGCGTCGAGCGCCGCGCCGCTCGCTGCTCCTCCGCTTCCACGAGCGCGATTCCCAATTGCTGTGCCACCCTGCGCACGATCTCCGACTGGACCTCCAGGATCTGGTCCCCGGTGAGCTCTCGATCGTACATGTCGGCCCAGAGATGCCCCTCGCTTCGGGCGTCGATGAGCTGCACGTTGATGCGCACCCTGTCTCCGGCCCGCTGCACCCCTCCCTCCAACACGTACTCCACCCCCAACTCCCTGCCGATGGTCGGGATCGTCTTGGGGGTGTCCCGATACGTGTCCGCCGACGTCCGGGAAATGACGCGCAGTCCTTCGAGCCGCTGGAGTCGGGTGAGGAGGTCGTCGTAGATGCCCTCGGCGAAGTAGCGGTCCTCCTCGGCGCTGGATCGATTGGCGAAAGGGAGGACGGCAAGCCCGGGAAGCCGGGCGAGGACCTCCGCATCGCCTGGCGCCTCCGTCTCTGCCGGGAGGTCCCCCGATGCGACCACGGGGCTCCGCGGGGCCAGTGTCGAAATGACGCCGCCCGCCAGCATGAAGAGCAGGGCAATGATCAGTAGTTCCGGTCCGGATACCCGCTGTCGGCCCTGCTCGCCGTGGTACCAGGCGAGGACGAGGGCGACGAAGAAGCCCACGAATGCAAGGAGCGTAAGCGCTCGTAGGACGATCTCCGGCCACCCGAAGCGCTCGGCCACGTAGGCCGCCGCCTCCAGGATGGCCCAGGCGCTCGCCAGGTAGGCGATCGACCACTGGACG
>QJYK01000008.1 GCA_003248075.1 Gemmatimonadota bacterium
ACGCTCTCCAGGGTGCTGAAGATCGCCGTCATGGAGCCGATGCCGAGGGCGAGCGTCGTCGCCGCGAACACGGTCACCGCAGGCCGTCGGGTGAGCGAGCGCAGCGCATGCACGAAGTCATCGGTCAGTCCCATCGTCTTCCCCCCGTTTCTCCTCGACCGGTGCACCGTGCCCCGGGCCACGAAGCCGGCCCCGAAGCGGCGGGTCTCCGCGCGCATCCCGCGGGCGGTCGATAGGATGTCCAGGGCCTCGCGCACCCAGAGACGCACCACTGGACGCCAGCCCCTCCGGGCGCTCGACCCAAGAGCCTCCAGGAACACCGCCTCCATCTCGGTGCCATGCCGCTCTCGGAAGGCTCTCGGGAGGAGCCGGCGAAGCACCCGGTGAAGAGCGCGGCTCATTTCGACGCCAGAGGCCGGAGGCCGGGAGCGAGGTTCTTGGCCGCGGCGGTGTCCAGGACGCGGAGCATGCGCCTCGCCTCGGCCCGGGCCACCTCACGCCCCTGCTCGGTGATCGCGTAGTACCGGCGCCGCCGGTCGGCACCCGGCTCTCCCGCCGACTCGCGAATGAGACCGTCCGCCATGAGGCGTTGAAGCCCCGCGTAGAGGCTGCCGGTCCCGGGCCGAAGGGCCCCATCCGTCTGAGCCTCGATCTCCTGCATGAGCGCGTAGCCGTGCCGTTCGCCGTCCGCGAGGGCCAGGAGGATCGCCATCGACAGGGGTGACAGGGGAGGCCCCTCTTCTTGTCTGCTCACGCCGCGACTCCGTGCCAGCCGTTATTCCGATGATCGGAATATTCCGGCCATCGGAACAAACGTCAAGTGCCCCGTGAGCCCGCCCGGGAGGGACCCAGTGGGATCAGCGACCGGCCCGCGCCTTCCAGGCGGAGATCACGGCCGCTTCGCGGGCGACAAGGGACCTTTCGCCCGAGAGCATCCGTTGCCGCCGCTCTTCGGGCACGGCGTCGGAGTACCACCACTCCAGGAGGTCCCGACAGCTCACCGCGAGGGGGCGGAACGTGAGACCGTTGGCGAGAGCGCGCCCGATGTTCGCCCGCGCGGACCCCTCGTTGTTGCCCAGGGGTGGGATCCAGGGCACCGCGTAGGACACACGGTGCTCCTCCAGGAAGTCGTAGTCGGGGACCATGACCCACGAGACCGGCGCGGAGAAGGCGGCCCGGACGCCGTGCACGAACTCGTGCATCCCCTGGGGCGACGAGGGGCCCGCCGCGTTGAAGGTCCCGGCGGTCCGGTTCTCGATAAGGCGGATCATCCACTCCGCGACGTCGCGGCAGTCGACGTACTGGACGGGATCGGACCCCCGCCCCGGGACGAGGACCTCACCGCCTCGCTCGATGCGCACGGGCCAATAGGTGAAGCGATCCGTCGAGTCGGCCGGGCCCATCATGTACGTGGGCCGGACCACCGTGGTGCGATCGGGCCCGAAGACCTCCCTGGCGGCGACCTCGGACCGGGCCTTCATGACCCCGTATGTGTACGCCACGTCCTCGGACGACCCCTGAGGCACCTCCATGGCGACCTCGCGATCCTCCCCCATGTCGGTCCCGAGGTACGGGTAGTAGACGCCGGTGGACGATGTGTACAGGTACGTCTCTACGTTCGGCTCCAGGAGACGGGCCGAGGCGAGCGTCCACTCCTCCCTCTGCCCGGAATTGTCGATCACGGCGTCCCACGACCGGCCCTCCAGCGCCGTGAGATCACTCGCCCGGTCGCCCTCCAGGTGCTCGACGTGCCGAAAGGCGTCCTTGTGCACGGAAGGATCCGTGCGCCCCCGGGTGAAGATGGACACCGTATGGCCGCGGCCGAGAGCATAGGACACCGCATGGGGTCCGAGCATGTTCGTCCCGCCCAGGATCAGAATGCGCAGCGGATGGATGGGACGAGGTGCCGCGTCCTCGAAGCCGGAAGGGGTGACCGCAGCATGCCCGGTCCGGGGCCCTCCCATGGCCACGCCCACGGTGGCGGCGATGGACGTCTTCACGAACTCGCGTCGGTCGGTGCTCATCGGGGCCTCGTTCGATGTCGGGGTCGGGCAGAGCGTGTCCGTCGTCGGAGCACCGAAGGCACTCCGCCAGAGGTCGCACCGTAGGCCGCTGCGCTCGGGGGTGCAAGGAGGAAGCCGAGCTCCCGGACCCCCCCCCGCTACAATTGCGGTTCTGGCGGCATCCGCTGCGGCATGGATACCTTCGGCTTCCCTCGAACCGGGAGCGCACCCATGGATCGACGGAGCCTTCTTCGTATCCTGAGCGCCGCGGCAGGCGCGGCCGGGATCCCGGTCGATGTCCTGGCCGAGCTCTCCGCCCGGGGGGCACGCCGCGTTCCGTTGCGGGCCTGGTTCACCCCGCAGCAGCGTGCGGCCCTCTCCGGCATGGTCGACGCGATCATCCCGCGGACGGATACGCCAGGCGCGGTGGAGGCCGGCGTCGTGGACTTCCTCGAGGTGGTCGTGTCGGAGCGGATGGACGCCGCAGACCGCGTCCGCTTCATGCGCGGACTCGCCGACGCGATGACGCGCTCGGACGTCGGTGGGGCCGACCCGACGGGCGGCGGGACGAACGCCTCATGGACGAGCGTGCTCACCCAGCTCGCCCGGGAGGGAGACGCCGCCCGCCAGGCTGGGCCCGACGCACCGGAGCGCTTCTTCCATACGCTCCGCTCACTGACGCTGCATGGATACTACACGTCCGAGATCGGTATGATGGAGGAGCTCCTCTACCGTCCGCTCCCGGGGCGCTACGAGGGCTGCGTCGACGTCGCCGAGGTGACGCGTGCTTCGTCGGGGGGCGCCTGATGGCCCGGCAGGAGCGGTACGACGCGATCGTCGTCGGGTCGGGCATCACGGGAGGCTGGGCCGCCAAAGAGCTGACGGAGCGTGGCCTACGGACCCTGGTGCTCGAGGCGGGCCGTCCGATCGACCCCCGGGCCGACTACGTGATGACCCGCCAACCGTGGGAGCTGAAATACCGCGGCCTGCGCGACCCGGAGCGCCAGAGGAGGGAACGCCCGGTACAGCGCACCTGCTACGCCTGCGACGAATGGAGCGAGGAGTTCTTCGTTCGGGACGACCAGAACCCGTACACCACGGGTCCCGGCGAAGACTTCCTCTGGATCCGCTCGCGCCAGGTCGGGGGACGCTCCATCGTCTGGGGGCGTCAGGTCTACCGGTGGAGCGACCTCGACTTCGAGGCGAATGCCAGAGACGGACACGGGGTGGACTGGCCCATCCGCTACGCCGACATCGAGCCATGGTACGATCACGTCGAGCGCTTCATCGGCGTGAGCGGGCAGGCCGAAGGGCTAGCCCATCTTCCCGACAGCCGGTTCCTCCCGCCCATGGACCTGAACTGCGCGGAGCGCGTGGTGAGGGAGGGGGTCGCACGGGCCTACGGCGGCGAGCGCGTCCTGACCATCGGCCGCTGCGCGATCCTCTCCGCGGACCACAACGGGCGCAAGGCATGCCACTACTGCGGCACCTGCGAGAGAGGCTGCACCACCCATTCCTATTTCAGCTCTCTGGCCGCGACCCTGCCCGCCGCCTCCGCGACCGGCAACATGACGCTGCGTCCCTACAGCGTCGTGCACAGCGTCACCGTTGACCCCCGCAGCGGTCGCGCGTCGGGCGTGCATGTGATCGACGCCCAGACGCACGAGGACGTGGAGTTCCGGGCGGACCTCGTCTTCCTGTGCGCCTCCGCGCTCGAGTCCACGCGCATCCTGCTCAACTCGAAGACCGAGCGCTGGCCCGACGGGCTCGCGAACTCGTCCGGACAGCTGGGGCGGAACCTCATGGACCACACGATGGGAGGCGGTGCCGAAGGCGTCATCCCCGGGAACGAGGACAAGTGGGTCTATGGGCGGCGCCCGAACGGCATCTATCTGCCCCGCTTCCGCAACGTGACCCGAGAGCACCCGGCCTTTGTGCGCGGGTACGCCTACCAGGGCGGGGGGGGACGGGCGGGCTGGTCGCGCGGGAACGATCTCGAAGGCTTCGGAGCCGATTTCAAGCACGCGCTGCGCACGCCGGGCCCGTGGCGCTTCAGCTTCTACGGCTTCGGTGAATGCCTGCCGCGCGAGTCGAACTACGTGGAGCTCGATCCCGAGGTGGTGGACGCGTGGGGCGTTCCGGCGCTGCGTATTCACTGCCGGTGGAGCGACAACGAGCGCTCGATGCTGGCGGACATGTCCGTCCAGGCCGCCGAGATGCTCGAGGCTGTGGGCGCCCGGGACGTGCGCCCCGTCCTGGAGGACAATCCTCCGGGGCTCACGATCCACGAGATGGGAACGGCACGTATGGGGCGTGATCCCGGCACATCAGTCCTCAACTCGTGGAACCAGGCTTGGGACGTTCCAAACCTCTTCGTGACCGATGGAGCGTGCATGGCCTCGAGCGCGAACCAGAACCCCAGCCTGACCTACATGGCGCTCACGGCACGCGCCGTGGACCACGCCGTCGACGCGATGCGGCGAGGCGAGCTCTAGGGAAGCTCCGGACGGGTCGCGACGGCCGCGGCACCAAGCGACGCCTCACCGATCGGAGATCCACCTCCGGGGTCCTTGCTGGGACATCGTATGACACCTATTTTACGATCGTCCCCAAAAATGACATACGATGCGCCCGACGAAGCGGCCTCAGGATCTCGTCTTCACCCTGTTCGGGGAATACCTGCTGCACCGTGACGGCCCCGCCTGGGTGGGCGGATTGATCGCCCTGCTTCAGCCCTTCGGTCTCTCGGAGGGGGCGGTCCGCACGGTTCTGTCGCGTATGGCTCGCAAGGGGTGGCTGTCGTCCGAACGGGTGGGCCGTCACTCCTTCTACTCGTTGATGCCACGCGGTCGACGACTCCTCGAGGAGGGGGAGGCCCGCATCCTCCACCCTTCATGGAGCAACGCGTGGGACGGGACATGGTTCCTGCTCTGGTACTCGATTCCCGAGGACGTGCGCCACCTGCGTGACCGCATGCGCGATCGGATCGCGTGGCTGGGATTCGGGTCCCTGGGGAACGGACTGTGGATCTCTCCCCACGACGTCGAGAAGGCGGTCCGCGAAACCGCGCGGCAGCTCGGCGTCGAGGGTCACCTGGAGTGCTTTCGCGGGACCCGACTGGGCTCGGCGCCGGTGACCGACCTGGTCTCCAAGTGCTGGGACCTACCGTCGGTCAACCAGCACTACGGCGCGTTCATCGACCGGTGGAGGCCGCGCCTGGACAGCAGTCGGAGGGACCTGAAAGCCGGCAGCATGCCGGCGCGCCGCTGCTACACCCTGCGCTTCGAGCTCATCCACGAGTTCCGTCGCTTTCCGAACGAGGACCCGTTCCTGCCCCGGGCCCTCCTGCCGGACGACTGGGCGGGGGAGCGCGCGTCCGCACTGTTCCACGAGCTGCACGACCTCCTGGTCGGACCCGCCGACGCCTGGGTCGACTCGGTGTTCGAGGGCTCACCCCCGGCCCCCGCCGCGGCGGAGGCCGGATAGACGATTCGACGTAGTCGCTGATTTCGTTCAAGACCGCGGTCCTCCCGCCGCAATCGCAACGTCAGGCCGAGCATGGCAGCGGCCGGGAGGACAACCGATGGGCATGTTCGATTCACGTCCCGCGTCCGACTTCGATTTCAAGGACGTGATCTACGAGAAGTCCGACTGGGTCGCGCGCATCACGATCAACCGTCCCCACAACTACAACGCGTACTCGACGCCGGCGCTCGAAGAGCTGGCGACGGCCTTCCGTGACGCGGCGTTCGACGACCGCGTCGGGGTGATCGTCTACACGGGCGCCGGCGACCGGGCGTTCTGCACGGGTGGTGACGTCAAGGAGTACGAGGCGCTCTACACCACGAAGCCCCGCGACTACTGGAAGTACATGGGGCTCTTCAAGGCGTACATCGAGTCCATCGTCAACGCCGGCAAACCCGTGATCGCGCGACTTAACGGGATGGCGGTCGGTGGCGGAAACGAGTCACAGATGGCGTGCGACCTTGCGGTGATGGCCGAGCACGCGTGGATCGGTCAGGTGGGCACGCGCGTGGGGAGCGTCGCCGCAGGAGGGGCCACTCAGTGGCTTCCGATCCTGATCGGCGATCGTCGTGCCAGAGAGATGCTCCTCTTCAACGGCCAGATCCCGGCCCGCCAGTGCCTTGAGTGGGGTCTGGTCAACCGCGTGGTCCCCTCCGTCACCCTGGACGGGGATTTCGTCGAGGGTGCCACCCGCGAGCAGATCGCCAAGGCACAAGCGGGCGAGGACGGCTACGCCATCGACCTGAGCAAGCTCGACGCGGCCGTGCACGACCTCGTGACCAAGCTGCTGCAGCAGTTCCCCGAATGCGTCCGCTACACCAAACAGCAGGTGAACTTCTGGAAGGACCTGGCCTGGCACGGCACGATCGGCCACGCGCGTGATTGGCTGGCGCTCCACTACACGAGTCAGGAGCCCTGGGAGGGCATGCGCGCGTTCGTCCAGAAGCGCAAGCCGCGCTACATGGACCTCCGCCAGCGCGCGGCCGAGGGTGGGTCCAGCGAGTTCGTCTGGGGCCCACCGTCCCGCGATTGCCCGTCCTGCGGCGCGGAGGGCATCCCCGAGAACTTCTCCTACTGCGGGGCCTGTGGTCACAGCCTCACCGCCGTGCCCGCGGGCGTCGAGTCGTGAACGTCGTCCAATCCCCCGACGGAGAGACGGTCTCCGACGGCATCCGCGCGACGACCCTGGGGGCTCTGCGCGTCCTGACCCTCGACCGTCCCCCCCTCAACGTCCTGAACGTCGCGACGCTGCGCGCGCTCGAGCGGGCAGTCGGCGACGTGGCGACCGACGCGGACGCCTCGGTGCTCATGGTCACCGGTGCCGGGAGGGCCTTCTGTGCCGGGGTGGACGTGGAGGACCACATGGGAGACCGCGTGACGGACATGATGGCGGCGCTCCACGGTGCGCTCACCGCGTTGACCCGGTTGGAGATGCCCGTGGTGGCGGCGGTCAACGGGGCGGCGCTCGGGGGTGGGCTCGAGCTAGCCCTCGCCTGCGACGTGGTTCTGGCCCGCGCCGGCGCGAAGCTCGGACAGCCGGAGGTTCGTCTGGGGGTCTTCCCCCCGTTCGCCGCCGCGGTCCTTCCCGGGCTCTGTGGCCGTGCGGTGGCCATGGACCTCTGCCTCTCGGGCAGACCGGTGTCCGCGGAGGAAGCCATCCCAATGGGCCTGGTGCAAAAGGTGCTCGCCGCCGACGGCTTCGCCGCCGCCGCTCTCGAGTACGCGCAGCACATGTCGGAGCTCAGCCGCCCCGTGCTACGGCTGACGAAACGCGCGCTCGAGGCGGGAAGCCGCCTGGCCCCGTCCGAAGCCTTGGGCGCGGCCGAGCGACTCTACCTCGACGAGCTCATGCGCCTGGACGACGCGCGCGAGGGCCTCGCCGCGTTCCTGGAGAAGCGTCCCCCGGTCTGGAAGGGGGCATGACGTGGAAGGGAGAGCGAAGCCGATGAGCGAAGCACCATCGATCCAGCGCGGGTCGGAGCCGATGCGCCTGCTCGACCTTCCGTATGGGCAGGGCCTGGACCCCGTGCTCGCGGAGTGCCGTGAGATCCTGGAGGATCCCGATTTCCCAACCGTCCGCCGATGGCGCGAGGCCGGTGGCAAGGTCCTGGGCCACTTCCAGGTCTACTTCCCGGAGGAGCTGGCGCACGCGTGTGGCATCCTTCCCGTGAAGCTCCGCGGTGCTCAGGTCGAACGGGAGCAAGCGGACTCCCGCTTCGGGTCCTATCTGTGCTCGATCCTGCGCAGCTCCCTCGAGCTGGCGATCTCCGGACGGATCACGGTGGACATGTTCGTGACCCATCCGATCTGCGACGCGGCCAGAAACCTGGCCGGCATCTGGGGACGCAACCGTCCGGAGAAGGCGCAGATCCTCTACCTGCCGCAAAACCCCAACTCGGCCTTCTCGGCGACCTGGCTGACCCAGGAGTATCGGCGCGTGCTGGGCGACCTCGAGGAGATCGCCGGACGGACCGCCTCGGACGAAGACATCCGGCGGGCGCTCGACGTGTTCAACGAGAATCGACGACTTCTGCGCGAGCTCTACGCCCTCAAGCGAGACAGCCCGTGGCTGCTCCCGGTGCACGAGGCGTACGCGTTGGTGGCCATGGCGGGGCTGGTCACGCGAGAGGAGCACAACGAGGTGCTTCGGTGGGCGATTCCACGCATCGAGGAGCGCGACCGGCGCCGCCAGGACAAGATCCGAGTCGTCTTCGAGGGCGGCTTCTGCGAGCAGCCGCCCTTCGACCTCCTGCGCGCGATCTCGGAGTTCTGCTACGTCGTCGACGACGACCTGCTCATCGGCCTGCGCTGGATCCTCTCCGACGTCCCCACCGAAGGCGACCCCGTGCGCAATCTGGCAGTCGCCTACCTGGACGACTCCTCCTACAGCCCCGTGCAACACGATCTGCGAAAGCCGAAGGAGCGCATGCTCCTGGCACGCATCGACGAGGCTGGAGCCAGCGCCGCGATCGTGGCGGCCGCGAAGATGTGCGAGCCAGGCCTGGACGAGCAGGTGGCGTACGCGGAGGCGTTGGACGAGCGGGGCATTCCGTACTTCGTGACGGAGTTCGAAGAGCGCATGAGCTCCTTCGACCATCTCCAGATCCAGCTCGAGACATTCGTCGAGAACATCCTGTTCGACTGAGGCTATCATGACGCCAAACGCAGAAGATCTGCTCGGCCGCGGCGCCCGGGAGGGGGGAGACCTCTTCCGAAGCTGGTTCGACCGGCTCACCTCGGCCGCGACCCAGGGCGAGAAGGCCGCGTACGTCTTCGTCATGGGAAGCCTGGCGGAGATCCTGCGCACCTTCGACCTGCACACGGTCTTTCCCGAGATCAACTCCTTGCAGACCGCGGTGCGAAGGGTCGCCGACGAGTACCTGAACCAAGCCGAGGACCACGGCTTCAGCCCCGACGTCTGCGGGTACGTGAAGGCCGACTACGCGCTGCAGCTCCGGGGCGGTGAGCACCCGATGGGTCGCATTCCTCCGCCCGCGATCGCCGTGCTCACGAACGCCTGCAACACCTACCTCAAGTGGGCCGAGATCTGGGAGCGGATGTACCGGATCCCGGTCGTGACCGTCGACGTTCCCGGGAGCCGCGAGGCCCCCGGAAGGAGGAGCCAGAGCGCGGAAGACGTCGAGCGGGACAGACGCTACGTCGAGTACCAGCTGCGCGAGCTGATCGGCCGCCTCGAGGCGCTCACGGGAAGAGCCTTCGACGTCGACCGCCTGCGAGAGGTGCTGGACCTGACCAACCGGATGGGCCGGGCCTGGCGGGGCGTGCTCGGCCTGAACCGCAGCAAGCCCGCGGTCTTCGACGCGATGATGGAGGGCACGATCTACCTGGGTGTGGCCAACGCCCTGCGCGGGACGGAGGAAGGTGCCATCTACTTCGAGCGGCTCATGGAGGAGATGGCCTACAAGTCCAAGCACGGGATCAGCCCGCTGCTCGCCGGCAAGGACGAGCACCGCCTCATCTTCGTGGGCGTACCGTGCTATCCGATCTTCCGACGCTTCTACCAGCTCTTCAGCGAGTGGGGCGGAGTCTACGTGAGCTCCACGTATACATGGTTCGCGTCGGGCGGCCTCAACCTGGACTTCGAATACGACCTCACGCGGCCGCTGGAGAGCCTCGCCGAGGGCGTGCTGCTCAGCGTCCAGCGGGCCGGCGACTCCATGCTGTTCCACGATCGGTATCTCATCGATTCGATCGACGAGTTCGAGGCGGACGGGGTCGTCTACCATCCGATCAAGAGCTGTCGGACGGTGTCCACCGGGCTCGCCGACTCCCGTCGCGTGGTGCTCTCCGAGCGGGACGTGCTCTGCCTGTATATCGAGTCGGACATGATGGACAAGCGGGTCGTCTCCGAGGCACAGCTGAAGAACCGTATCGACGCCTTCTTCGAGGGTCTCGAGTCGCGTCAGATCCGCAAGAGCCGAGACGCTTCGGGCGCAACGACCACCCCAACCATCGCCTGAAGGAGGATCGCAGGATGGCCTACGCGGCAGGTGTGGACGTCGGGTCCACACAGACCAAAGCGGTCCTCGTCGACGAGGAGCGACGCATCGCCGGTCGCTCGTTGCTTCCCACGGGCGCCAACGTGGTCCAGGCGGCCGAGCAAGCGTTCCGGGAGGCGCTCGAATCCGGGGATGTGCACGAGGAGGACGTCGGCTTCGTGGTGGGTACCGGGTACGGACGCTACCGCGTGGAGTTCGGTGACACCCAGATCACCGAGATCGTGTGCCACGCGCGGGGAGCCGCCCACATGTTCCCGTCCACGGAGACCGTGCTCGACATGGGGGGGCAGGACACCAAGGCGATCCGGATCCAACCGGGTGGAGACGTGATCGACTTCTGCATGAACGACAAATGCGCCGCGGGCACGGGGCGCTTCCTCCAATCCGCGGCCGCGGCGCTGGACCTGGATCTCGCTGAGCTTGGGCCCACCGCGCTCCGCGGACAGCGCCCGGTGAACATCAGCACCACCTGCACGGTGTTCGCGGAGTCGGAGGTGCTCAGCTGGCTCGCGCGCGGGAAGAAGATCGAGGACATCCTGCTGGGCGTGCACCGCTCCATCGCGTCTCGCTCGATCGCGCTGCTGAGACGCGTGGGCATCGAGGGCGAGATCACGTTCACCGGCGGTGTGACGAAGAACCAGGCCATGGTCGCGGTCCTGGACGACATGCTCGGGACGCGGCTCAACGTGAGCGACGATTCCCACTACATGGGCGCTCTCGGAGCGGCGCTCTTCGCGCTGGAGCGGATCTGGAAAAGCCGGGCCGGTCGGACCGAGACGGAGGTGATCGCGTGAGGTACTTCGCCGGGATCGACGTGGGCTCGACGTACACCAAGGCCGCGCTGCTGGACGAGGAGGGAAATCTGTCCGGCACCGGGATCCGACCGACCGGCTTCAAGCTCGAGGCCGCCGCCGAGGAGACCCTCGCCCAGGCGCTCGCGGACGCCGGAGGCCTGCGGAGCGAGGTGGCGTACGTGGCGAGCACGGGCTATGGCCGGAACCAGGTGTCCTTCAGGGACGTGCAGGCCACCGACCTCACCGCCCAGGCGTGGGGAACCCGGCGCTTCTTCGGCCGCACCCGAACGGTTCTCGACGTGGGTGGCCAGACCATGAAGGCCATGCGCCTGGACGAGCGCGGCAAGGTCCGGTCGTTCCGTCTCAACGACAAGTGCGCCGCGGGCACGGGTGCATTCCTGGAGAAGACCGCGCGCTACCTCGGATACACGATCGAGGAGATCGGGCCGCTGGTGGAATACGCCAAGCACCCCGTTCCGATCTCGGGCGTGTGCGCCGTGTTCGCGGAGTCGGAGGTGATCAACCACGTGAGCAACGGCGCTCAGCCTGCAGACATCATGCACGGCGCCATGGAGTCGCTGATCGAGCGCTCCGTACGGCTGATGAAGCGCGTCCAGATGGAGCCGGAGTTCACGCTCGTCGGCGGCATCATGCGCTTCCCCACGATGGTCAGGGTCATGAGGGAGCACCTGGGAGAGGGCGTCAACGTGCCACCGGAGCACCTGGTACAGCTCACCGGCGCCATCGGCGCCGCCGTGCTGGCGCGCCGGCGCATGGAGCGGCGCGTGGCATGAGCGAGCCCCGACGGGCCGAGCCCGCGGTCGGCGCCCCTGACGCGGAAGTCCCGCAGGTGCGGCGTGCCCGCGACCAGGAGTTGGCGCGCGACGGCTGGATGCGTCGCTTCACCGGAAGTCCCCCCCGGCTGGCCGAGGTGCGGGATCTGTATGCGTCGACCGGTCAGGAGGTCCTGCTCGACGACGTGCTCCCCGGCGAGCTGGCTCCCGAGTGTGAGGGGTGCACACTCGCGCTCACCCTGTTCAAGGTCGTCTATACGCGGCGGCCGGGCGCGGGCCCGGCGCCGAAAGGAGCGGAAACGTGAAGGCCGCGGTGTTCCATGGGGCAGACCGGCCCCTGAGCGTCGGCGAATGGCCCACACCCGTGCCCGGCGCAGGAGAGGTGCTCGTGAAGGTCGCCGGATGCGGGGTATGTCACACCGACCTGCACTACCTGGATCACGGCACACCCACCTTCAAGAAGCCACCGATGGTCCTCGGGCACGAGATCTCGGGGACCGTCGAGTCGCTCGGTGCCGGCGTCTCGGGGCACGCGGTCGGCGACCGGGTGCTCATCGCCGCGGTCACATGCTGTGGCCGCTGCGCGGCCTGCGAGGAGGGACGCGGCAACGTCTGTGATCGCGGCGAGATGCTGGGCAACCACATCGATGGAGGATTCGCCGAGTACGTGGCGGCTCCGGCAAGGGACGTCTTCCGGCTCCCGGACGAGATCCCCCTGGTGGAAGGCTCGATCATCGCCGACGCCATCACCACGCCCTATCACGCGGTGGTGAACCGGGGGCGCGTACGCCCGGGAGACGCGGTGGTGGTCTTCGGCTGTGGCGGCGTGGGGCTGAACGTCGTCCAGCTGGCGTCCGCCCTGGGTGCCAGAGTGGTGGCGGTGGACACGTCGGCCGACAAGCTCGCGTGGGCCGAGCGCCTGGGGGCGACCGCGACCCTCGACCCCGCCGCGGTGGATCGCGTCGACAAGGCGTTGCGCGGCCTGACGGGGGGAGGGGCGGATGTGGCCTTCGAGGTGGTGGGGAAGCCGGAGACGCAGGAGCAGGCACTCGCCGCCCTCAAGACCGGCGGGCGAGCCGTACTGGTCGGCTACAGCCCCGATTCGATGACGCTGAACTCGGGTCGGGTCATGTTCCGCGAGCTCGAGGTGACGGGTTCTCTCGGCTGTCGACCCGTCGACTACCCGCGGGTGATCGAGCTCGTCAGACAGGAACGGATCCGTCTGAAGGAGCTGGTGACGCACCGCTTCCCGCTGGAGCGGATCGGAGAGGCACTGGACACCCTACGCTCCGGAGCGGCCATCCGGGTGGTGGTGACACCGTGAGGACCCGGCGCATCATCGAGCCGTTCCGAATCAAGGTCGTCGAGCCGATCCGCATGACCACTCCGGTGGAGCGTGCCCTTCACCTGCGGGAAGCGGGGTACAACGTCTTCAACCTGCGGGCGGAGGACGTGCTCATCGACCTGCTCACGGATTCGGGCACGGGCGCCATGAGCGCCGACCAGTGGGCCGCCATCATGCGCGGCGACGAGTCCTATGCGGGAAGCCGCTCCTGGTACCGGTTCGAGGAGGTCGTCCGCGGGATCTTCGGCTTCACACACGTGATTCCGACGCACCAGGGGCGCGCCGCCGAGCGGATCCTGTTCTCGACCGTGTGCAAGCGGGGGGACGTGGTACCGAACAACACCCACTTCGACACCACCCGGGCCAACATCGAAGCGACCGGCGCCGAGGCGCTAGACCTTCCGGTGCCGGAGGGCCTGATCCCTTCCGAGCCTCACCCGTTCAAGGGGAACATGGACGTGGCCGCGCTTCGTGCGCTGATCGGAAGGGTGGGAGCCGGGCGCATCCCGCTGTGCATGCTCACCGTGACCAACAACACCGGAGGGGGGCAGCCGGTCTCGATGGAGAACATCCGCGCCGTGGCCGGCGTCTGTCATGAGCATGGCATCCCGTTCTACCTGGATGCATGTCGCTTCGCGGAGAACGCGTACTTCATCAAGGTGCGTGAGGACGGATGGGGAGACGCGTCGGTCCGCGAGATCGCACGGGAGATGTTCGCCCTCGCAGACGGTTGCACCATGTCCGCCAAGAAGGACGGGCTCGCGAACATCGGCGGCTTCCTGGCGACGAACGACGACGCGTTGGCCCAGCAGGAGGAGAACCTGCTGATCCTCACCGAGGGATTCCCCACGTACGGTGGCCTCGCTGGTCGGGATCTGGAGGCGATCGCGGTCGGGCTCGAGGAGGTGCTGCACGAGGACTACCTCACGTACCGGATCGAGGTCGCGCGCTATCTGGGTGAGCACCTCACCGCGCATGGCATCCCGATCATGCAGCCACCGGGGGGGCACGCGGTGTACGTCGACGCCGCAGCCTTCCTCCCCCACCTGCGACCCCTCGAGCTTCCGGGGCAAGCCCTGGTGGCGGAATTGTACCTCGAGGGCGGGGTCCGCGCGGTGGAGATCGGCACGGTGATGTTCGGCCATCGGGACACGGCAACCGGTGAGGAGATCCCCGCCAAGATGGAGCTGGTCCGCCTCGCGATCCCGAGGCGGGTCTACACCAAGAGTCACGTCGACTACCTCGTGGACGTCTTGGCCGACGTATTCGCACGCCGGGCCACGATCGGCGCCTTCCGGTTCGTCGAGCAGGCGCCGGTCCTACGGCACTTCTCGGCTCGCTTCGAGCCCGCCTATGCGATGGCGGCGTCCGCATGAGCCGCGAGACGCCGACCCGGCTGCTGAGAGAGCAGCACGTGCACATCCTCAAGGTGGCCGACGTCCTCGACGAGATCCTGGCGCGCGACGCAGCGGCCGGAGACCTGGACTTCGACGCCGTCGCCGACTGCGTGTCGTTCATCCGCCTGTTCGCCGATGCCCTCCATCATGGCAAGGAGGAGGATCTCCTGTTCCCCGAGCTGGAGGCGCTGGGGATCCCCCGACACGCCGGCCCCATCGCGGTGATGCTGCACGAGCACCGGCAGGGCCGAGCCTTCGCCGCGACGATGGCAGACGCGCTCGGGCCCGCGCGCACGGGCGACGCCGCTGCCCGCTCGCGGCTGGTTGACGCGGCTCACGGCTACATCGCGCTGATCCGGGGCCACATTCTCAAGGAGGACAACATCCTCTTCGAGATGGCCGACCAGATCATCCCGGATCCTGTGTGTCGCGGTCTGTGCTCCGCGTACGAAGGAGTCTGCCAGCGGCGCTTCGAGGGGTGTACGGTGACGGACCTGGAGGCCATTCTAGCTCGGCTCGTGAAGGCCTACCCGGACGCGTGAGCCCGCTCCGCCCCGTCACGAACACCGGGCCTCGATCGTACTCGGGGTGATGAACGCAATCGCACGACCCGACAGTGCCCGTCCGGAACATCGTCCGGCCCGTCGACACTCCGGGATCGCGGTGGCGCTGCTCCTGGTCGCGAGCGCGTGTGGCACCAGCGCCCTGCTCGGCCCCGACGCCGACCAGGGCGTCGCCGGCCTGGTGTTGCTCGGTCCGATCTGCCCCGTGCAGACCCTCGAGGATCCTTGTCCCGACGAGCCGTACTCGGCCCGCATCCAGGTCCTGACCGCGAGTGGTGCCCACGTCACGACCGTGCGCTCGGGAGGGGACGGGCGCTTTCGGGTGGGCCTGCGACCCGGGCGGTACACGTTGCGCCCCCAGTCCGGCGATCCCTTCCCGACCGCCGCCGACGAGGAGGTCGAGGTGGCGGAGGGCGTCTTCACCGAAGTCACCATCCTCTTCGACACGGGGATCCGCTGACGGGATCGGGGTCGGGCGACCCACCGGGGGTCACGACGATCCGCGCGCCGACGACTTGTCCTCCGCGCTTCGTCGGCGCACTGTGCCCCGGGTGAGGCATGCACCTCGGCAGCAGGACGCGACGTGAAGCGTATCGACATCTGGAAGACCGAGGCCCGTGAAGTGATGCCCGGGTATCGGGGCCGCTTCGTGCACACGGAGCACACCACGCACGCTTATTGGGACATCGAGGCGGACGCTCCCCTTCCGGAGCACGCCCACCCCCACGAGCAGATCGTGAACATGCTCGAGGGCACCTACGAGCTCGTGGTCGACGGCACCCCCCATGTCCTCGAGGCCGGTGACGTCCTGGTCATCCCGGGCAACGTCCGCCACTCGGGACGGTCGCACACGCGCTGCCGGATCCTGGACGTGTTCTCGCCTGTCCGGGAGGAGTACCGGTGAGCGACGGACCCGCGGACTCCGGTCGCTCCGGTGGAGCACCCGTCTCCCGCAGGGACGCGCTGAAGCGGCTCGGCGCCGCGGCAGGCGCGATGGGCCTCGCGCCCGGGCTCGGAGCAGGCGCCGGCGGAAGTCGGAGGCCGGGCGCGACGGACGCCGCGGCGGAGCGGATCGCGGGTGATCTCGGCCTCCAGCTCTATACCGTGCGCGGCGAGATGGCGAGCGACGTCCCGGCCACGTTGGCCCGGGTTGCCGAGATCGGGTACCGGGAGGTGGAGTTCGCCGGGTACTTCGGGCACCCACCGTCACGCGTCCGTGAGCTGCTGGCGGCCAACGGGCTCCGGGCGCCGTCGACCCACATCGACCTGGCCGCCCTCACCGAGGACATCGACCGTGAGCTCGACGCGGCGCGAACGATCGGGCACGACTGGATCCTGGTGGCATGGACCCCCGAGGAGATGCGCCGGACGCTGGACGACTGGCGACGGATCGCCGACGTCTTCAACGGCCTCGGCGAGGCCGCGCGCGGTGCGGGGCTCCGGTTCGGCTATCACAACCACGACTTCGAGATCCGTCCGATGGAGGGGCGGATGCCCCTGGAGGTGCTCATGGAGGGCACCGATCCGGCACTGGTCGATCTCGAGCTCGACCTGTTCTGGATCACCCACGGGGGAGGCGACCCGGTTCGGTTCCTGGAGCGGTGGCCCGGAAGGGTGAAGCTCGTGCACGTGAAGGATCGGACCCCGGACGGTCGCATGGTCGACGTCGGGGCCGGCGTCATCGACTTCCCTGGGATCTTCGCGCGCCCGGAGGCCCGCGCCGTCCGCCACTACTTCGTCGAGCACGACACGCCGGCGGACCCCTGGGCTTCCGTGACCGCGAGCTTCCGACACCTGAGGGCGATGCAAACCGGATGAGGCGGAGGGAGTTCCTTGGCGCAGCGGGCGCCGTCACGTTGGGCGGGCTGCCCCTCGGGGCCCGGATGGGGCCTGGGCGCCTCCAGCCCGGGCGGCTCCGTCAGTCGGTGTGCCGCTGGCCCTTCCAGAGCGTGCCGCTCGAAGAGTTTCTGTTCGGCGTCTCGCGTCTCGGGCTCGAGGCCGTGGACCTGCTCTATCCCGACGAGTGGGGCCGCGCCGAAGCGCACGGACTGCGCGTCTCCACCGGCTATGCGTCACGCCGCCCACGCGTGATCCAGGAGGGGTTCAACGACCCGTCGCTCCACGACGTGCTCGTCTCCGAGCTGATGGAGGCGATCCCCATCGCGGTGGCGGCGGGGGTTCGGAACCTGCTGGTCATGAGCGGGAACCGGCGGGGCGACGACCCGCTGGCAGGCGTAGCGTCCTGCGTTGCGGGACTCCGCCAGATCGCCCCGTACGCGGAGCGGCAGGGGGTGACGCTCGTGCTCGAGATGCTGAACTCCACCGTGGACCACCCCGGATACGACGCGGACAGCGTGCGCTACGGCCTCGAGGTCGTGCAGGGAGTGGGCTCGCCGGCGATGCGCCTGCTCTACGACGTCTACCACATGCAGATCATGGAGGGGAACGTGATCGCCACGCTCCGAGACCACCGTGATGTGATCGCCCACGTGCACACGGCCGGTGTGCCGGGGCGGCACGAGCTGGACGAGACGCAGGAGCTGAACTATCGGGCGATCTCGAACGCCCTCGCCGAGCAGGGATTCCCGGGCTTCGTCGCCCACGAGTTCGTGCCGACCCGCCCCCCGATGCAGGCGCTTCAGGAAGCCGTCGAGGTCTGCACGGTCTGATCCGGCGCCGACGGCGGTCGTGACCGCGCCGGCGGGCGCGACCCGGCACTCAGAGCCGCACCTCCAAGAGCCTCCCCAGAGGCCCTGCGGCGAGCGGATCCCAGAGCCTGAGAATGACGGTGGGCCGCTCGGCCCCGATGGGCCCATACGCCTGCTCGTATGCGCGTACCAGCGGCCGTAGGTCGAACCGTCGCACCTCGCTGACCAGCGCGTCGCAGGGGTCGTCGCGGTCGTCGTGGCTGATGAGGGCGTTGACCTGAACCGGGAAGGACTCCAGCCATCCGCCCCAGGCCACCAGGTCCATCGGGTGCGGGACGCAACCGCCTCCATAGGTGACCTCGGCCGAGAGCGTAAGCCCCTCCACCGAGACGTTGCCGAGGGTGTACGGATCCAGGGGCCAGTCTCCCTCATCCGTGTCCGGTGCGATCAGCATCGGGACTCGACCATCGGCCAGCCCGATGAGAAGGGCGACCACGTCGCTCAGCTCGGCGGGAAAGCGATCCTGGGTTCCCCGCACATGGGCAGAAGCCGACTCGCGCCGGTAGGTGAGATCGAGCTGGACGAAATCGCAGCAGCCCTCTCCGAAATCCCGCTCGTCCATGCGAAGGATCCCTGCCTCCTCGAGGCGGCCGGCGAGCTCGGCGACCTGATCGGCGGATACCACCGCGAGGACGTCCCCGGCCGCGAAGTCGCACCCCAGCACACACGTGAGGCCGCGCACCTCGCCCGCGCTCCCGTCGACGATGAACGAATAGCCGATCCCGGCGATTCCCCCGGACACGGCCAGCTCGATGGTCACGTCCTCAGGAAGCACCGGCTCGAGGAAGTCGACGCGGTCGCAGGCGCCCAGCAGCGCCACGAAGATGCCGATCCACCAGAGCCGTCTCGTCGCCAACGTCCCGCTCCCCAGGTCAGGTCCCTGTCCGACCACCCCTGAATGTACCAACGATCCGGAAGGCCACGGAGTGACAGGGTCCTTCCCCGGTCAGATATGTCCAATACCCGGGGCGCCGACGATGCTACCGTAACGCACCGAGCAGCCCTACAGTGTCGCGATTCTTCCCTTGCACGGAGGTCCCATGTCGTCGTCCCCCGTTCCCTGGCTCGCCGTCGTGGCGTGTGCGGTCTCCACCTTCCTGCTGGGTGGCCTCTGGTACGGTCCCCTCCTCGGGAAGCCTTGGATGCGCGCCTCGGGAATCGCTCCGGAGCAGGCCGCCCGCGGCAACATGGCGATGATCTTCGGCCTGTCGTTCATGCTGCAGCTCCTGGCTGCCTTCGTCCTCGCCATGTTCATCGACGCGGACGCGACGCTGGGGTTCGCGGTCGGAGCAGCCGCGTCCGTGGGCGCGTGTTGGGTGGCACCGGCCCTGGGCGTCATCTACCTGTTCGAGCAGCGCCCCTTCACCCACTGGGCGATCAATGCGGGATACCACGTCGCCGCATTCTCCATCATGGGACTGATCCTGGGTCTGTGGCCGTGAGGGCGCCCTCGAGGGGCCCCTCGGCCGTGTGTGCCGTCGGCCTCGCCGTCCTGGCCGCGTGTGCGCCGAACGCATCGGACGGGCCTGCGCGGGCCACGATCCTGTACACCGCCTCCGCGGACGGAAACGCCGACATCTTCCTCAGGCGTGGGGCCGACGGCACGCCGGTTCGACTGACCCAGGACCCGGCCCAGGACCACTGGGCCGGATGGTCGCCCCAGGCCGGGCGAATCGTATTCCAGACCCTCCGTGACGGGAACAGGGAGGTCTACGTGATGGGTGCGGACGGGTCCGATCCCACGAATCTGACCCGACACCCGGAAGACGATCTGCTCCCCGCGTGGTCTCCCGATGGCTCGGCCATCCTCTTCTTCTCCACACGAGGAGAGGCGCGCGGACCGAACGGCGAGTACATGGGGAACCTCTGGATGATGGGTGCGGACGGCTCCTCTCCGCGGCGGCTTACCCGGACGGCGCTCACCGCGTCTTTCTCGGGCTCGTGGTCGCCCGACGGTCGCTCGATCCTCTTCAGCCGCGACGTGGACGGTACGATCGCCCTCCACACGCTCGATCTCGTGAGCGGGGAGGAACGGCGTCTGACGCCGGGACCCGACTCCTTCTCCGGTGCTCGCCCGTCCCCGGACGGCTCGCTGCTGGCGGCCAGCATGCAGGTCGGCGACGAGTCGCGCATCGTGGTCACGGATCGAACGGGGAGGCAGGTCCGGACCCTTACGTCGGGGGCCGCCCACTACTACCCAACGTGGTCCCCCGACGGGACCTGGATCGTCTTCACGGGTGCGCCCGTCGGGAGCAGCGACCACGACATCCTGGCGGTTCCGGTCGTGGGCGGTGAGCCGCTCAGCCTCGTTGCCACGCCGGCGGACGAGCGCTATGGGACCTGGCTCGGGGGGCCGGTGGGAGGGCCCACGTGACCCGCTTGACGCGGATCTCCGCCGAGGGGTTCGAGCTGTTCTGGATGATGCCGTCGGCTCGCCTGCGCCCGTTCGTGGACGCGATCTGGGGAGTGCGGGGAAGCGCGCACTACCACGTCGAGGCGGTCGTGCCCAACGGAGCCATCGAGATGATGATCAATCTCGGCCCGCCGCAGCGGGTGGTCGCCTATGGGGACCGGACGGTTGACGAGCGGTTCACCGAGGCGTGGATCGCCGGCATCCAGGACGAGCGGCTCGTGCACGCTTCGCCCTCGGGCGCCGACCATGTCGCCGTCCGTTTTCGTCCCGGCGGTGCGCATGCCTTCTTCGACATGCCCATGGACGAGCTCGCGGGTCGTGTCGTCGACCTGGACGCCCTGCTGGGACGGTCGGTGCACGCCCTTCGCGATCGGCTCCTGGAGACCCCGTCCGACGACGCCCGCTGCGTCGCGATCGAGGCCTGGCTGCTATCCCGCAGGGTCTCGGTGCACCCGTACTTCGCCACCGTGCGGGTGGCTCTGGACCTGCTCAGGGCCGGGCCGCTGGGCGTTTCGGTCGCGGAGGCCTGCGAGCGACTGGGGCTCAGCAATCGTCACCTGGTCAAGCAGTTCCGCACGACAGTGGGTCTGCCGCCGAAGTCGATGGCCCGCATCGAGCGCCTGCAGGGAGTCATCCGCGCGTGCCGGGGAGAGCACGAGGTCGATTGGTCCCGGCTCGCCGCTTCCTTCGGATACGCGGATCAGTCGCACTTGATCCGCGAGTTCAGGCGTCTGAGCGGCACCACGCCTGCTGCTTTCCTGAGGCACCGCAGCCCCGACGAGTCGAACCTCATCGTAGACGGGGAGTGAGCGACGCGCCCGAGGACCTCCGGGCGCGCTCCGTCGCCGAATCGCACGAGGTCGTCCATGCGTCGCAAGCTCCCACGACATAATCCTTTGCGGTTCTTCGTCCTGGGGGCTAGGTTCGAAATATAGCCTCTCCCCCAGGAGGTACCGATGTCGAGAGCACCCTGCCCCAGGGGAGCGATCGCGCTCGCCCTGTCCGTAGTCGCGTCGACTGCCTGCTCGGATCAGTCGATTACGCAGCCGTCCGCCACCCCGCAAACGGTACGCTCCGCGCAGTCCCAGGGATCTCCGGCGCCGCAGTCGCACGCAGCTTATGCGCCTGGCCACCTGCTGATCGGCTTCGCTCCCGGGGCCGACGACGAAGGTATCGCGTCGCTCGCCGGAGTGACCACGCTGCGCACGTTGGGACCCGGCGTCACCCTCGGGAACGTGCCTGAGGGCCAGGAGCTGAGGGTGGCTCAGGCGCTCTCGAACAACCCGAACGTGCTCTTCGCCGAGCCCGACTACGTGCGCGTCTTCGACGACGTCATGTGCACCGGCTGCGCGATCCCCACGGAAGAGTGGTTCTGGATGCAGTGGAACATGCACAACGTGGGTGTCATCGACTTCGGCTTCGGGCTCACCTACCCCACGGACAAGGTCGACGCCGACGTGGATTGGCTGGAAACGTACAACTTCCTGGGGCAGACGACCGCCTCGGCAAAGATCGGGATCCTGGACACGGGCATCCGCGCGACGCACGTGGATTTCGCGTGCAAGGACATCACCTGGAGGGACTTCTACACGCCGTCCAGCCCCTCTCCTCTCGACGACTACGGGCATGGCTCCCACGTGGCCGGGATCGCCGCCGGGTGCGCGGACGACGGGGGCGTCGTGGTGGGGGTCGCCTACGGGACCAACATGGACCTGGTCGTGGGCAAGGTCTGCCAATACGACGGCACGTGCCTCTCGTCCGCGATCGTGGAGGGCATCTACTGGGCGACGGACCAGGGCGCGAACGTCATCAACATGAGCTTCGGCGACCCGCAGCCGTCTCAGGGTGAGGGCGCTGCCCTGGCCTACGCCGTGGCCCACAACACCCTCCCCGTGTGCGCCGCCGGCAACGAGGGGACCGCGACCGTACTGTACCCGGCCGCCGATCCGAACTGCGTCGCGGTGTCCGCCACGGACTATGGCGACGCCCGCGCCAGCTACTCCAGCTACGGGTCCGCGGTCGAGGTCTCGGCCCCGGGGGGCGATGTCCAGGACATGGTGCTCGGGACGAGCATGGTGTGGTCCGCCTGGAACGGTTGGGACACGGACGCGATCGCGACGGTGGGCACGTCGATGGCGTCGCCCCACGTCGCAGGCCTCGCCGCGCTGCTCTTTGCCGTGGGGCTGGATGACGTGGCGGATGTGCGGTCGTGTCTTGCCAGCACGTCCGACGACCTCGGCCCGGCCGGTTGGGATCCGAGCTTCGGGGCAGGTCGGATCAACACGTTCCGCGCGGTTCAGGACTGGCAGAGCTGCGTGGGCACGGGAGGTGGTGGTCCCGGCGGAGGTGGAAACCAGGCGCCAACAGCGTCCTTCACCTCCAGCTGCACCTGGCTGAACTGTACCTTCGACGCATCCGGCTCTTCCGATCCGGAAGGGAGCAACCTGACGTACGCCTGGACGTTCGGCGACGGCGGCACCGCGAGCGGTATGACGGCCGGACACGCCTACGGTAGCGACGGCATGTACACCGTCACCCTGACGGTCACCGACGAGCCGGGCGCGTGGGACGCGACGACGACCCAAGTCACGGTCGCGGCCCCGCCGGCCTCGGCCACCGTCCACGTGGCCGACCTCGACGGTGCGGTGCTGCCCGGCAAAGGAAGCCGCTGGCAGGCCGAGCTGACCGCGACGATCGTGGACGGCAGCGGCAATCCGGTCCAGGGTGCGACGGTGTCCGTATTCTGGAGTGGCGCCACGAGTGGAACCGGTACCTTCGCGACCGCCTCCGACGGCACGGGATCGATCACCAGCGGCACCGCCCGCGGAACCGGTACCGTGATGTTCGCGGTATCCGGCGTGTCGGCCTCCGGCTACACCTACGACGCCGGAGCCAACGACGACCCCGATGGTGACTCCGACGGATCCGTCATCATCGTCGACCCGAGTCCTCCACCCCCGCCGGACGGAGGAGGAGGAGGCGAGGGAATCACCCTCACGGCCACGGGAACAAAGGTGAAGGGCGTGATGCAGGTGGACCTCGAATGGGGTGGCGCCACCGGACCGGTCACGATCCTCCGCAACGGCTCGTCGATCGGTGGGCAGTTCCCGGCGACGGGGACCCACACGGACGTCCTCGGCAAGGGGAGCGGGACCTTCACGTACCAGGTGTGCGAGGCGGCGAATCCCGCGACCTGCTCCAACGAGGAGACCGTCGTCTTCTAGGGACCCTGGACGCCCGAGGGAGCCCGGCGGCGGACGACGCCGCCGGGCTTCTGCGTTCCGGGGGCCGTCAGCGGACCCTCCGCCCGCCCTGGATCACGCCCGCGATGCGGCGCGTGTTGGTGACGTCCACCGTCGGATCGGCGGCCAGGAGCACCAGGTCGGCGTCCTTCCCGGCTGCGATGGATCCGATGCGATCCTCCACGCCGATGGCCCGGGCCCCGCCCAGGGTCGCGGCGGTCAGGGCATCGAGCGGTGTGAAGCCCGCGAGGCGGACCAGCAGCTCCATCTCCCGATGGACGTTGGGCAGCTCGCCGGCCAGCGGACGCCCGATGCCGTCGGTGCCGGCCGCGACCGTGACCCCCGCACGGTGGGCCCTCCGGGTGAACGCGGCCCCCCACTCGAGTCTCCGGCGCACCACCGGATCGTCGTGGTCGCGATCGAAGACGAAGAGGGTCGGGTCGAGCACCGTGCCGTTGCGCACCATGGCCGCCACGACGCGGCCCATGTCCTCCCCGTCGGCCGGGACGTGCTCGAAGTCGCCCCGCGCGCGCAGCGTGAAGTCCGGCGTCGCCGGGGCGGCTTCCCAGATCACGTAGGGGGCGTGGGAAACGACGTCCACCCCCGCGTCCAGGATCTCCACCGGCTTGGCCGGGAAAATGGCCGAATGGGCCCAGACCCGGAGGCCGAGCGCATGCGCTTCCCGGGTGGCCGCGCCCACGAGGTCAGCGTCCAGGGCCGCGTAGAGCTTGACGGCGGTGGCCCCGGTCCCTTTGGCAATCGCGACGGCGCGTACGACGTCCGTCTCGTGGTCGAGCGGGATCATGAAGGGCGCCTCCCCCTGACCATAGCCGCGCGTCGCGGCCACGAGACGGGGATCCTCCAGGAACGGCGGCCCGGCGAGCAGGGCGACATAGTAGAGGGCCGGCCCGACGATCTCCCCGGTCACGAGCGACGCCTTCAACCCGGCGAGCCGTCGAGCATCGCCGGCCATGTCGCGCACCGAGGTCACGCCGCCCTCCAGCGCCCAGCGCAGGGTGCGCTCCTCCTCCTCCCGCGATGTGTCTCCGACGTGCACGTGGGCGTCGACCAGACCCGGAACGAGCCAGAGCCCAGCCCCTTCGACCACAAGACCGTCGAAGGCTCCGGTCCCAGACGACGGTGACACCGATTCGATGCGGCCATCCCGCAGCATGACGTCCTGGTGGGGGCGCACGCCGCCGGGTCCGTCCACCACGGTCACGTCGTGAATCCGAAGCGCGGGAGGGGCTTCCTGCGCCCTCGCCAGGTTGGGGGCCGCTGCGAGGAGCGCGGCGGCCACGAAGATCTGCGGGGGTGAGGCGCGCATGGATGCTCCGTGCGGACGGGCTGGCAGACGCATGGTAGGCGGCCGGCCTCGGCCCACACAAGCGCGGGAAGGCGCGCTAACCCGCCTCCGCCCAGCCGAAGCCGGTGATCGGTCGGGGCTCGGCCCGGGACACGAAGGTCCCGTCCCCCAGCTGCCCCAGCTCGTTCGCTCCCCAGCACAGGACGCGCTGATCCGCGGTGACGCCACAGGCGAATTCGTCCCCCACCGCCAGATCGGTGAAGCGCGCCTGCGTGTCCACCCGGATGGGCAAGAGGGCACAGGGTGCGCCGTCGGCCACGGGGCAGACGTCGGCCGCGTCGGCCCCGAGGCCGCCCAGACGGCCGACGCCCCAGCAGTACGCCTCGCCCTCCGTGGTCAGCGCGCACGTCGACCCGAAGATGGTGGCGCGGCTCACGGCCACCGACTTCCAGGAGTGTCCGCCCTCGACCCGCACCGGTGTCCGCGAGCCGGTCGACCCCCCGTGCCCGAGCTGACCTCCGTAGATCGGGACGTCGAAACCCCAACAGTGGAGGGCACCGCTCGCCCCGAGTGCGCAGGAGTGGGCCGCACCGGCCCGCACCGACGTCGCCGGCTCCGGCAGGCCCACGGGCCGAGGATCCCAGTTGCACGGGAAGTGCGCATCCCCATGGATCGGGTCCTCGATCACGCACTCGCTCTCGGTCGCGGCCCCCAGCTGTCCCAGGGAGTTCGCGCCCCAGCACCACACCGAGCCCGACGTTTCCCGCGCGCAGGTGTGCCAAAGCCCGGCGCTCACCTCGACGAACGGTCGCGGGTCATCGAGCCCGGCCGGCTCCAGGGCACACGGCCACAGTTCGTTGGACTCGAGCCGGATGCAGCGGGCCTGTAGGTCGAGGCGTCTGCCCAGGGAAGCACCGTAGCGGTCGGTGCCCCAGCAGAGCACGTCTGTGCCCCGGAGGGCGCACGCGTGGTGCCCTCCGGCGGACACCGCCTCCCACGGCCCCCCGGACGGTGCCACGCCATCCACGGACGAGAAGAGCTGGCCCCATCCGAGCTGGCCCATGCGGCCGTCGCCCCAGCAGGTCACGCCCCCCTGGGCTTCCAGGTCGCACGTGAAGCCGAGGCCGGCCGTGACTTCGCCGACGTGGGTCCCCAATCGGCTCAGCACCGGCCGCGGCAAGGGCTCGCCGCCCGGTACGCTCAGCTGGCCCCGGTCATTGAGCCCCCAGCAGAACAGCTCGCCTCCGACGTTGGCGGCGCAGGCATGGGCGTCACCGGCGGCGATGGTCACGAAGCGTCCGAGGACCTCCGTGTCCGGGGCAAGGGAATCACCGCAGCCGCCGGCCGCGAGGGTCGCGGCGGCGAGCGCGGCCCAGCTTCCTGCGCTTCGTAGCGCGCACCTGGCCATTCCGGTCGCTCCCGACATCCGCCCGTCTCTGGAGGGTACGCCGTCGACCCGCACACATACGGGTCGGGCAACTCACGGTTTCCCCGGAGCGATGGGTCGAGCGAGGTGCGCCGCGGACCGAGCTCTTCGGAAGCGGCAATCAGTCGCGACAGGGTCACGAAGCGATAACCGCGCGCCCGCAGGCCCGTGACGATCTCGCCCAGCGCGAGGCGTCCCTGCTCCCGGGACGCGATCTCCACATGGAGCAGGATGATCGACCCGGGGCGCGCACGGTCGAGCACGTATCGGACCATGCCCGCGGCGTCCCGATGGTAGGTATCCGGCTCCAGGTCCCAGAGCACGGTCGGCCGGTCCCGTCGGGTCAGATAAAGGGGGAGCCCGACCAGTCGCTTCCCATACGGGGGGCGGAAGAAGATCTCCCCCTCCTGTCCGGCCGCCCGGATGAGCGCGTCGGTTCTCTCGACCTCGGAACGGATCGTCCGCGGCCTCTTGAGCACCAGTCGGCGGTGACTGTAGGAATGATTCCCGAGCTCGTGGCCCGCCTCCACGACCCGAGCCACGACCTCCGCGTGCTGCTCCATCGCGCGCCCGACCATGAAGAAGGTCGCTGGAGCATCGAGGTCGGCGAGCTGCGCCAGCACCGAGTCCGTGTAGGCCGTCGGACCATCGTCGAAGGTGAGGGCGATCAACGAGTCCCCTACCGGAACCCGGGTCACGAGCTCCCCGAAGAGCTGCCGCGTCCGGGAGCCCGAGAGCTGCCACGCCGACCGTCCGACCAGGAGGGCGGAGGCGAGCGTCGCGAGAACCCACGTCAGGCGTCGCCAGGTCATGCCCGCTGCGATAACAAGAACCGTACCGCAGACGTCCGGCTGGCACGTCACATCGCGCTCAGGCCGGCTCGCTCCTCGCCCTCACCTGCGCCTCGGTGAGCCCGTAGAGCGGCGGGACCGGGACCCCCAGCAGACCCAGGATCTCGTAGAGCTGACCGCGATGGTGGACCTCGTGCTCGATCATCAGCCTGAGCCACTTCCACACGGTGATCTCCGCGCCACCCACGGTGCGACACCTTCGCCTCAGGTCGTCGGCGGTCAGCTCACCGAGGATCTCGAGCGTCTGGGCATGCATGTCGTCCAGGTAGGCCAGAACCGCGTCCTTCCCCTCCGCGAGCTCCGGCCCGTGGCCCGGATACCGCGAAGGCCTTAGGCAGGCGTTCTCGGCCCACATCCACCGCTCCGTCGCGGCGATATGTCGCAGGACGTCCCCCGGGGTGAACCTCCCCGGGATCGGCGTCCATTCGATCCGGTCGGGTGGAACGCGCTCCGCGACGGCGCGCGTACGGGCACGCACGCTGTTCGCCCAGTCGATGAAGGCTCGCACGTCGGGGGCCGCACTGATGTCCGTCATCCCACCTCCGTCTCGTCGAAGGCCGGTACCCGCATGCTCTTACCCGAGAGGGCTTGCGAGCGCAAGTCGGAGGCATGGGTCCCGCGCCGGATGCGCTGCTCGGACCGTTGACGGTCGATCCGAAGGCAAATACTATGACAATGTCGTTAATTATCCGACGCACAGGTGCGTGGAGGAGGGGTGAGGCCGATGATCTCGCAACAACCGGCCTGGGTCCGCGCTGTATTGGGTCGGCTTCTGCCGGCCGACTACGGCAACGACGTGGCTCTGTCCCTCGAGCTCGCCGCCGCCAGGCGGTTCCGAGGGGACACACCCCGCGTGAGGCTCCACCTCTGGTATCTCGGACAACTCGCCGCTCCGTCCATGATCCTCCTGGCTGTCCGGGTGAGGCGGCTCGACGCCGCGCGGCCGGTATCAAGGAGAAGCCGGCGAGAGGGATGGCGGGACGGGATCCAGGGCTTGCTGCGGACGTCGCGGATCCTCCGGCGCCGACCGCTCTTCGCGGCCGCCGTCGTCTTCTCGCTAGCGCTGGGCATCGGTGCCAGCGTCGCGATCTTCAGCGCTGCGCACGCGGTGCTGCTCAGGCCGCCGCCGTACGCCGACGCGGATCGGGTGGTCCTCGTGTGGAACCGGCTCTCGGGGTTCGACGACTCGAGGCTACCGATGCTCCCCTATCAGGTCCGGGAGCTACGGAGCGACTCGAGCGCGTTCGAGGACGTGGCCGGGATCTGGGCGACGGCCCGGACCGTCGCGCTGGACGAGCGCGCCGTGCTGGCCCGCACGGGCCTCGTCACCCCGAACTTCTTCTCCGTCCTGGGCGTCCAGCCCGGGCTGGGCCGGACCTTCAGCGAGAACGAAGGGCTGGCGGACCCCACCGTGATCATCAGCGACGGGATGTGGCGACAGGAGTTCGGCGCGGCAGACGATGTCGTCGGCAAGACCGTCGTGATCGATGGAGCGGAGTCCGTCGTGGTCGGGGTCCTGCCGCCCGACTTTCGCCTGGTCTTTCCGCCGGGGGTCGGGGTGCCGACAGACCTCGACGTGTTCGTCCCGTTCCCGTGGGTGGCCGCGGCCGAGCCCGGGGGCCAACGGTTCCTGCGGGCGGTCGCCCGTCTTCGGCCCGATGTCGGGCTCGATGTCGCCAACGACGTCGCGCGCCGGACCTCGGCGCGCCTGCGTGCGACGTTCGTGGAGATGGCCCAGGCCGGCGACGACTTCCGGGTGGTGCCGCTGCAGGCGGATGCCGTGGCCTTCGTCCGACCGGTTCTCGTGAGCCTCCTCGGTGGGGTGGTCCTGTTCCTGCTCCTGACGTCGTCGAACGTGGCCGGGCTGATCCTGGCCCATGCCTCTCGGCGGAAGCGGGACCTGGTCGTGCGCGCCTGGCTCGGCGCAACGAGGAGCCGCCTCACCGGGGAGGTCGTGGCCGAGATCGGTGCGCTCGCCGTCCTGGGCACGCTGATGGGGCTCGCCCTGGGGCACGCAGGCGCGCGGACTCTCTGGGCGTTACGCCCTCCGGAGCTGGCGAGCCTCCCGGATCTGTCGCTCGACTCGACGGTCCTGGTGTTCGCGATCCTGGCGGGATGCGCGGCCGCGCTCACCGCCAGCGTCGCTCCCCTCGCCCGGCTGTCCAGGGCTGATCCGGGCCCGCTGGAGCTCCGCGAAGCCTCCGGCGCACCAGCGGTCGGGGCGGTGCGGCGGTGGATCATCGTTTCGGAGCTCGCCCTGTGCCTCGTGCTGGCCGTGGGGGCCGGCCTCACGTCGCGAACCGCGGCGCGCCTCCAGAGAGCCGACCTGGGATTCGACTCCGCGCAGATGCTCACCTTCCGGCTGGGTCTGTCCAACCGGCTTTTCCCCGGGGACCTCGAGCGAGCCACGCTCGCCCAGTCCGTGGAAGACGAGCTCGGGCGGCTTCCCGGCGTGACGGCTGCAGGCGCGAGCTCCCATCTCCCACTGGGTGTGTGGGCCAATTGGGGCGGACCCGCGACTCCCCCGGAGGTGCCGGCGGAAGAGCGGGACCGCCACTACGTCGACCACCGCTCCGTCAGCGTCGGATATTTCGAGGCGCTGGGCTCCGAGATCCTGGAGGGAAGGCCATTCCGGGAGGACGACGGCCCGGATTCAGGCCCCGTCGTCGTCATCGACGAGGCGCTGGCGGCGCGAGCCTTCGGAGGTGAGCCGGCCATCGGCAGGACGCTCATCGCCACCCGCTACGTGGGTCAGGACTTCGTTCCCACCGAAGCGCGTGTCGTGGGAGTGGTCGGGAACGTTCGCGATCGCGGGCCCGAGGTCGCCTCGCAAGGTCAGCTCTTCTGGCCGTTCGCACAGAGCGCGCGATGGGAGCTGGGCTTCGTCCTGCGCACGGAGGAGGATCCGGCCGTGATGTCGGATCTGGTACGTGCCCGCGTACGTGCCGTGCATCCGGATCTCGCCGTCACCGACTTCCGCTCCATGGGCGCCTACGTCCGCGACGCGACGGCGGATGCCCGCTTCGTGCAGTCACTCGCGTTGCTGTTCTCGATCCTGGCGCTGACCCTCGCCGCGTTCGGCGTCTACGGTGTGGTGGCTTCGTCGATGGACGCACGCACGAAGGAGCTGGGGCTGCGCATCGCCCTGGGCGCCGAGCAGAGGCACGTCTTCCTGCGCGTCCTCAACGAGGGTCTGCGACTCGGGCTGGTGGGCGTCGCGGTCGGGTTGGTCCTCGCCGCGGCCCTGACCCGGTTCCTGCGCGGCATCCTGTTCGGGGTCGACCCGCTGGACCCGGCGGTGGTCTCCGGCGTCGCGCTCTTCCTGCTCCTGGTCGCGATGATCGCAGCCGCGGTGCCAGCATACCGCGCGAGCCACCTGGATCCCGTGCGATCCATCGCCTCGTGAGACCGGGAGGAGGAGTGTGAGCGAGACCCTGGGTGACCTTCAGCAGCTCGTGATGCTCGGAGTGGCACAGCTCGGGGAGGAGGCGTTCGGCGGTGGCATTCAGCATCTTCTCGAGACCGTCGCCGGCCGGGCCGTCTCGGTCGGCACCGTCTACGTGACGCTCGTGCGACTGGAGGAGCGGGGTCTCGTACGTTCCTCGGTGCGCTCGGGCCAGGGGAGCGTGGGCAGACCGAGACGCACCTACCGGCTCACCGATGAAGGCTGGCAGGCCCTCACGGATGCGAAGGCTTCGCTGGATCGGATGTGGGACCGACTCGACGTCGGAGAGGCCAGGACCTGAGGTCGGACCGGAACCTGGACCTCACCCCCGGGCGTGCCACGCCGCGAGCACCTCGGCCTCGCGTTCGGCGGTGATGCCCGCCCGCAGCTCGGCTTGCCGCTCGGGCGGCCTGGAGAAGTGGAAATCCAGCGTGTCCCTGGCGGTCACAGCGAGCGGGCGATAGGTGAGCCCCGCCTCGATCTCGGGCGTGAGGTCGAAGCGCGCGAAGCCCTCGCGACCCGGAATGTCCGGTGGCATCCAGACGGGAAGGTCCGAGTACGGACGCACGCCCAGCCCCGTGAGGAACTCGTAGCTGACCCAGGTGAACGTGGTCTCGGCCGTGGTCACCGCCCGGATGCCGTACAGGAGCTCGGCCATGGGACGGGGGGTGCGCGGCCCCACACCGTTGAACACGCCCGCGATGCCGTTCTCCGCCATGCGGATCTGCCACTCGGTGAGGTCGCGGACGTCGATGATCTGCACCGGGTCCTCCGGGCGACCGGGCGCGAGGACCTCGCCGCCCCGGTTGATGCGCACCGGCCAGTAGGTGAAGCGGTCCGTGTCGTCCTCGGGTCCGATGATCAGTCCGGGGCGAATGATGTTGGTTCGGCCAGGGAAGACCTTTTGGGCCGCCTGCTCCGAGAGTGCCTTGGCCAGGCCGTACGGGAGGCGCGACGGGTCCCGGCTCCGCTCCACGCCCGCCGTCTCGTAGGTGAAGACCGGGGCTGCCGACGTCATCGGGATCGAGCTCAGGTCCGAGTAGGCCGAGCGCGACGACACGAAGAAGTAGAGTCCGACGGAATCCTTCAGGAAGTCGGCGCTGAGCTCCACCCAGTCGGGCCGACTGGTGGCGTTGTCGATGACGACGTCCCAGCTCCGTCCACGCAGGGACTCCAGGTCGCCGTTGCGGTCACCGATGAGGTTCTCGACCTCGGGGAACATGTCCGGACCGGAGCGTCCGCGGTTGAAGATCGTGACCTGGTGGCCTCGCTGCATGGCGTAGCGGACCTGGAAGGGTCCGATGAAGCCGGTGCCGCCGAGGATCAGCAATCGGATCGCCCTGGTCGGCCGCGCGCGAGCGATGAACGGCGGCTCGAGCGCCCCCGACAAGCCCCTGCCCGCCACCGCTCGAGGCGTGAGGCCCAGGCCGATCCCGCCGCCGGCCACGGCGGTCAGCCTCAGAAAATCCCTGCGGTCGGTTCCCATGAGGCGCACCAAGTCGTTTCGGGTACGTGGACCGTCCGGGGGGAAAGCCCCGGTTGCGGTGTGTTGTGCAGCATGGTAGCGGCGGCCAAGCGAGCCGGCCAGCCAGCGTCCGGCGATCGGCTCCCTACGCTCGCTCTCGCGAGAATGCGGCGTCGAACGAGCCCCCCGCGGAGGGGAAGTCGAGCCGGCGCACGAAGCCGCACGCCTCGGCCGCACCGTGCTCACGGTCCATGCCGGAGTCCTCCCACTCCACCGACAGCGGACCGGCGTATCCCACCCGGTTGAGCGCCCGGATCACGTCCTCGAACGGCACGCGGCCCCTCCCGAGCGAGCGGAAGTCCCAGCTGCGGTCGCGGTGGCCGAACGGCAGGTGGCCCCCGAAGACGCCCGACCTGCCGGGAACGGGCGACCACCATACGTCCTTCATGTGCGCATGGTGGATGCGGTCGCCGAAGCGGAGGATGAAGTCCACGCAGTCGACTCCCTGGTAGCAGAGATGGCTCGGGTCGTAGTTGAAGCCGAACGCCTCGTGCCCGTGCAGGGCGTCGACCGCGCGCGCGGCGGTCACGGAGTCGAAGGCGATCTCGGTGGGGTGCACCTCGAGGGCGAACCGGACGCCCACCTCGGAGAAGGCGTCCAGGATGGGGCTCCAACGTCGCGCGAAGTCCTCAAAGCCATCGACGATCGCTTCCTCGGCCACCGGCGGGAACCCGTAGAGCAGGTGCCAGATCCTACTCCCCGTGAACCCGTTCACGATCTTCACCCCCAGGTTGGCCGCCGCCCGCGCAGTGAGGATCATCTCCTCGGACGCCCGCGCCCGAACGCCCTCGGGCTCCCCGTCCCCCCAGACGCGCGCGGGCAGGATCGCACGATGGCGCTCGTCGATGGGGTCGCAGACCGCCTGACCCACGAGATGATTGCTGATGGCCCACACTCCGAGGCCGTGTGCGCCGAGGGCCGCCCTACGCTCCTCACAATAGGCCGGATCCTCCGCCCCCCGGGCCACGTCGAAATGGTCCCCCCAGCAGGCGAGCTCGAGCCCGTCGTAGCCCCAAGACGCCGCCTTGGCCGCGAGCTCGCGAAGAGGGAGGTCGGCCCATTGGCCGGTGAAGAGCGTGACGGGTCGATTCATGGCTCGATCGCTCCGGATCTGGATGCGTGCGGGGCCGTGAGGATCAGGCGGGCGGATCGTACGCGCAGGCCACCCAGCCGCCCTGGCGGTAGCTCTCCACGGACGCCTCGATGAAGCGCACGCCGTGGGCGCCGTCCTGTACGGTCGGGTAGTCGTCCGCGAAGGGCGGCGGGTCCCCGCGGTCGGCCCGTGCCCGCACGGTGCGCGCGACGTTGCGGTACAGGTTCGCGAATGCCTCCACGAAGCCCTCCGGGTGTCCCGCGGGGAGTCGGGTCGCGGCCTGCGCCCGTGCGGAAAGGTCGCCGGCGGCGGTGTGCAGCACACGGGCGGACCCGTCCGGCGCCAGCAAGGTCAGGTCGTTCGGATCTTCCTGGCACCAGTCGAGACCGCCCCGACTGCCATAGATGCGCAGTCGCAGGTGGTTCCGCTCTCCGGCCTGGATCTGCGATGCGAACAGAAGCGCTCGCACGCCGCCGTCGAGCTCCATGAGCACGGTGGCGTCGTCGTCGACGCGGCGGCCGGCGACCACGGTGCCCAGGTCGGCGAAGAGGCGGCGTGCCTCGAGACCGGTCACGTAGCGGACCAGATTGTG
Organism: Gemmatimonadota bacterium; assembly: GCA_003248075.1. Taxonomy (GTDB): domain Bacteria; phylum Gemmatimonadota; class Gemmatimonadetes; order Longimicrobiales; family Gaopeijiaceae; genus SZUA-318. The sequence continues at coordinate 33,543 of QJYK01000008.1, forward strand.
CGCGTGCGAGCCGATGTCCCCGAGCACCGAAGACGGCCCCCCGCGGGCGGGGTCCGTGCGCCAGTCCGCCTGCTTGTGTCCCTCGGACTCGAGCAGCGTGGACAGCCACCCCTGCGAGTACTCGACCACGATCTTGCGCAGCTCGCCGAGCGCGCCGGCGGCCACGCGCTCGCGGGCCTCCTTCACCATCGGATACCCGG
>QJYK01000238.1 GCA_003248075.1 Gemmatimonadota bacterium
CGGCGATCGTGACCGGCGCGCTCGGAGCCGCAGCACCCGGCGTGGCGCCCGTCGCCGCACCCGGCGTCACCTCGAACACGATCTGCGCGCCCGTGTCACCCGAGACCGGCGTGTACGTCAGCGCCGTAGCGCCCAGGATCGGCGTCCCGTTCCGCAGCCACCGGTACGTCGACCCGCTCTCCGCGTCGCCGTTCACGTCCGAGTACGTGTAGCCGCCCGTCAGCTCGTTGCCCACCTGCGCCGTGCCAGTGATCGTCACCGCACTCGCCACCGGCGGGCTATTCGACGCACTGGGCGGCGTGTACTGGACGTACAGGAGCGGTGCTCCCGCGGCGTCCCCATTGTACGACTCCGCAGTGCGCTTGCCGGAGCCCGTGATGATGATCGCCAAGGCGTTACCGCTGGCCCATCCTGCCCGGTTCACGATCTCCTGGATCACGGGCGAGAGGTCCGTGGTCTTCTGGTCCGGGCCCGCTTCTCCGACGACCGACCACGGTGGGGGGGACCAAGCCGAATACGCGGCTGTGGTGCCCCTGGCCGAGACGTTAGCCGTCGCGCTCGTGAAGGTCGGTGCGTCGTCCGCGGCCTGGCCGCGGATGATCAGGTCGACGGCTCCACCGTCCGTCTCGTCGACCTGGAACTGGACGCTGGCGCTCGTGATTTCCGCACCGCGCGGGATCGCCACACCCGCGAAGCGCATGCCGACCGTTTGATCGGTGGCTTCGTTGATCAGCTCGAGATCGCTACTGGTGAGGTCGATCACGCCGCTGCTCGACTCCTCGGCGTCGTCAGAGCTGGCCGCCACGCGCACCGACAGCCCCACGGCCCCGGCGACGACGGTCTGCGAGCTGGAGTCGATCATGCCGTCGCCATCGGTGACCTGCAGGGAGGCGGTGTAGCTGCCCACGGCCGGATACACGTGCGTCGGGCTCGGAAGCGTCGAGCCCGCGCCGTCCCCGAAGTCCCACAGCCAATCCGTGATCGTCCCGTCGGGATCCGAGCTCGCGTCCGTGAAGGCCACGGCGAGCCCCGACTCGGCGACCCAGGTGAAGTCGGCGACCGGCGGCTTGGGCCCGACGTCGAAGGTGTGGCTCTTGGTGGAAACCCGGTCCTGGTCGTCCGTGACCTCCAACGTGACGGTGTAGGTCCCGGCCACCGTATAGGTGTAGGTCGGGTTCTGGAGCGTGGACGCCCCGAGGCCGTCACCGAAGTTCCAGCTCCAGGACGTGATGGTTCCGCCCAGGATGCTGCTCCCGTCATAGAACTGGACGGCGAGCGGGGGACCCTCCGTCCAGGTGAAGTCGGCGGCCGGGCCCGCCCCGACGCACAGGCCGGTGCCCGAGTCGGTGAAGCTCGCTCCCGCGATGGGCACGTATTCCCAGTCGTACGCACCAGAGCGAAGCGTCAGCTTGATGACGCCGAACTCGCCGCTGGGTCCTACGACCTCGGCGTTCGGCGCGGGTTGGATCCCGGGCGTGCCGGACATGCTCTCCCCGCCGGTGCCCACGATGAACTGACGGATGCCGTTGACCGGGTCGTAGTTTCCGTCGAAGTCCACCGGAGCCCAACGCTCGTAGCGATGCTCGTGCCCCTGGAGGACGATTGTGGCGCCATAGTCGTAGAGCGCCTGCCAGAGGGCCTCGGTACGGCTGCTGTGGTCCACCGTGCAGCTCTCGGAGGTTTTGCACGACCACCAGCGCGGGTGGTGAACCACAGCCATGATGCAGGACGGGCCTGCCGCCGCGAGGTCCGCCCGCAACCATTGCTCCTGCGCGGAGCCCGCACCCATGGGCACGGAGCCGCCATCGCCACTGTTCAGCATGACGATGTGCCAGTCACCCACGTCGATGCTGTAATAGCCCAGGTCCCGGGGTCCGGCCCTCGCGCCGAAATAGTCGAAGGCCGCGTTCGCGTTGCCGGTGTCGTACTCGTGGTTGCCCATCACGGCCCACGTCTGACTCTTGAACTGTCCCCAGGAGGGGTCGTAGCAGTTCGCGTAGTCCTGGGCGCGGCCGTTGGGGTAGGCGTTATCGCCGATGGTGAAGACGCTGGCGCCCGGATTGCCGGCGAGGAGGGAGTTGACGACGGCCGCGGTCGCCTCGTCGTGGGAGGTCGAGCAGCCCGCGATGTCCCCGGCTCCGATCCAAATCGACTCGGAGGGGAGAGCATCCAGCTGGGGCTTCAGGTCGTCGAGCGGCTCCGGTGCGGCGGTGTCCGACACGCACCCGCCCGAGAGCGCAATGACGGAGACCGTTGACGCGGTTGCGATGGCTTTCCGGACTGAAACCAATCGTCCCCCCTTGGTGAATCCCGGCCTTCCGCCGGGCTGGCGTGGAGGCCCATCGAGTCCCACGCTCATCGAGTCGATTGTTGCACGCGCGCAACACGCGACGTGCTCAGGCCACAGCGCGTCCCCCTAACAACGCGGCCCACGCACGTGATTCTGACCCCTTAGGGGATTGCAGGACAACGACTTGGACGGGCATCGCGGGAGCGCGCTCCCGCGACGCACCGTACCTATGGGACGCAAACGTCGTGCTACGCTCCGGGGTGGCCAGGGGCCAACCAGCGACACGCCGCAATCCGGAGGGCGACCTTTGCCCGGAGGGGCGGACGACACCATGATCAGGGCATGTCAATTGCACCCTTGGAGCGCCCGATCCGCCGTGATCGCGTGGGCTTCGCGCCCTGGCCGGTCCCGGATCAACCGCAACGGGGAGACAGGAGGATCATGACGAGGAGCCTCATCGGCCTATGGGTCGCGGGCACCCTCGGCGTTGCCGGGTGCGGCAACGCCTCCGCCGGGAACGCGCGCCCCGAGGAAGGAGGGCAAGGCTCGATCGGTGGGGCGTCGATACCGACGCGGGTCGATGCCGCTCCGGAGGATCCCGCCTTCGCCTGTCTCGCGACGGCGCCGGACGTTCGACTCGTGTCCGGACATCATTCGGCCAAGTACAGCGCCTCGTCTGCGCGGGGGAGAGCGTTCGACGCCAGGAGCGCGGACTTCGTCGTCCGGGCCAGGTGGGGCACGATCAGCGTCGAGGGGGACCGTGGCGACGTTGGAATGTGCTGGGCCGGCGGCTTCGTTCGCTCCGACAAACCCTGGGACGCGAGCTGGGCCGACCACAAGGATCTGGCCGGACCGACCCGGAACAGCGCAGCCCTGAGCAACGACGCCCATGGCATGGTGGTCACGGGACTGCATTTCTTCAACGTGCACGATGGTGTCCGCACCACGAACGCGTTCTCCTGGGTCGTCCAGGAGGTCTGGGGTGAGTACGTACGAGACGACTGCATCGAGAACGACCACATGCGCTCCGGGAGGGTCCACGACGCCCTCTTCGACGGCTGCTACACGGGTATCAGCACCCGTCCGAGCGAAGAGGATACGGAGTCGGACGGTGCCGGGCAGGTCGTCGAGCTGGACAGCGTCCTCTTGCGGATGCAGCCGATGCCGTACCCCTACGAATGGCAGGAAAGGTCAGGAGTGATCGACGTTGAGGGACGGCCCTACCAGGACCACGGCATCCCCTACGGACACGGCAACATCTTCAAGCTCGACAACGATCGACCCGACCGGAACCCGCATTTTCGTGTGAGGAACAGCGTTTTTCTCGTCACACACGCGACCACTGCCCGAAAGCTGGACTTTCCTCCCGAGGCGCTCGTGGATGTCTGCGAGGGGAACACCATCATCTGGCTGGGCGAGGGCGCCTACCCCGGCAAACTGCCCACGTCGAAGTTCCCGGACTGCTTCACACTCCTCACGGGCGGTCAAGGTACCGATTTCTGGGCACAAAAGGTGCGTGATTGGCACGACCGGCACCCCGGGGTCGGCATCCAAAGGAAGCCGGCTTCGCCGGGAAGCCTGGAATTCCCCAAGGTCTTCCGGGATTGAGCCGCTCCGAAAACCGCCGACTCCACAGCACCTCGAAACACTGATCCCTCCCCGCGCAGGCCGCCTCCCGCCCCGGGGGAGGACTCGGAGACATACTTGAACGCTACTGCTGAGCGGGCCGCGCCACGGCTGAGGCTGCGGGTGAACGCCTCCTGGACCTTCGTGGGCAACGCGGTGCACGCGGCGGCGTTTTTTGCCATGACGATCGTTCTAGCCAAGCTCGGCTCGCCCGAGGACGTCGGCCGGTTCGCCCTCGGTCTGGCCACCACGGCGCCGATCTTCATGCTCGCCAGCCTGCGACTCCGGGACCTGCAGGCCATCGACGTGAACCAGGAGTACGTGTTCGGGGACTATTTTGCCCTGCGCCTCGCGACCACGGTGGCATCACTCCTGGTGATCACCCTCATCGCGTTGCTGGGTGGGTTCGACGTCGAGATGAAGCTGATCATCATCGCGACCGGCGCGTCGAAGGCTTTGGAGGCCATCAGCGACGCGTTCTACGGCCTTTTCATGCAGCAGGAAAGGCTGGACCGCAGCGCCAAGTCGCTCATGCTCAAGGGGCCGTTTTCGCTCTTGCTGCTCGGCATCGGCTTCTACCTGACCCACAGCGTGTTCTGGGGGGTGGTGGGCATCGTCGTCGCCCGCGCCATCATCATGCTCGGGTTCGACACCCGAAATCTCCGGGTGAGCCTGGATCCGAACGCGGATCTGGCCGGACAGATTCTCCCCCGGGATCTTCCGAAGGCCAGATGGCACCTGCGCACGATGGGAAGGCTCCTGGCAGTCTCGTTGCCGCTGGGCCTGGTCACCATGCTGATCTCGCTGCACGCCAACATCCCTCGGTACTTCATCGAGGGGTACCTGGGCTCGTACCAGCTGGGGATATTCTCGGCGATCACCGCCTTCCAGAAGGTGGCTCCGACCGTGGTCCAGGCTCTTGGACGCTCGGCCGCTCCCCGCCTGGCGAAGTACCATGCCACAAGAAACGCCCGGCTCTTCAAGCGTCTCACGCTCAGGCTCCTGGGGATCGGCGCCCTGCTCGGAGCCGGGGGGATGCTGGTGGCATTCGTCGCAGGCCGTCCGATCCTGACACTGTTCTACGGTCCGGAGTACGCCCTTCCCGAGCTGTTCACCCTCGTGATGGGGTCGGCCGCGCTGGATTACCTCGCAACCATGGTGCTGTTCAGCGTCACCGCGGCCCGGTACTTCCGGATCCAGCTTCCCCTCCACGTCGCGACCACCACCGCCGGGGCGCTGGCCTGCTACCTGCTGGTTCCGACCTGGGGGCTATGGGGAGCGGCGGTCGCGCTGACCGCCACGTACCTGGTCCGGTTCATCGGCACCGGGATCGCGGCGATCGTGGCGATCCGAGAGCTTTCACGCTGATTGGAGGGCACGGCCGCTCAGCCCTGGAGCGCCGTGTCCCGCGTGGCTTCGGTGATCTCCGGTGGGACCTCGTAGCCATGCCGCTCCATCTCGTCGCGCATCAAGGGCAGTAGGCGCCCCAGCGTCTCCGGATCGAAGCGACGCCATTTCGTCTGGCGATCGGTCTTCACCATGTCCCTTGCGGCCTGCACCATCTCGTCGGTCAGCTCAAGGCCGCAGTGGGCGCAAATGGCATCGAGGTGGAGGATCGGATTCTCGACGAAATCCTCATATCTCATGCGCAGCACCGCTCCGGCACCGAATCGAGCGAGTGCCTCCTCGGCCTGACGGGAGCACTCGGACCACTGCTTCGCGATGACCCGCATCAGGTCGCCCGAAGCCAGATCGTCGTAAACGCCCTTGTACCGTGGGCCCCAGATCGAGAGGTACTTCTTGCGAAGGATCCTCTTGCTGAACTGCTGGGACATGAACCGTCGGACCCAGTGATGCAGCTGACTGGGCGGCGTGTCCTGCAGGCGCCTGATGATGCCGTTGGCCGTGACCGTGCGCTGCCACTTGTACTCCACCGAGCTGATGAAGGAGAAGGGGCTGCGCACGATGTAGAGGTACGTGGCCTCCGGGAAAATCGCGCGCACGTAAGGGATCCTGAGGATGTTCTGGGGAGATTTCTCCAGAACGATTCGACCCCCGTTACGCTGCTGGAACCGAAGGAACCGCTTGCGGATATATCGCCGCACCCGTTCCGTCGCGTCGTTCTCGTCGAATTCGTCGTAGCGCCTCGCAGGGTCCGCGTAGAGCCAGAGAGCGTTGGGCTCGTACCATCCGACCAGCTCCGGGTGCGCCGCCATGACCTTTTGAACGATGGTAGTACCGGAGCGCGTATTCCCGAGAAGGATGATCGGCGGTCTCAGCTCGTCCGGATTCGCGCGCGCAGAGCCCTGTCCAGCCGCGGGTGCCGATCGCGGCCCACCGCCCACGACCCTCGAAGGAGCGCTCACGTCACATCCCCTGGTTGAGAGATCATCGCTTCCTGGAGCGCCAGCAGGATCCACAGGGAGCGCGTATGGAAGATCTGGTGCGTGATGGAGACGAACAGGATGGCCATAAGGGCCGCCGGGAACACGACGAGCGTGAGCCCCCTGCCCTTGGGCAGGGTGCCATGGGTCAGAAGCAGGCGTACCGCCCGGGCGAGGACGATCACGGCCAGGAGAACCAGTCCCGCCACGCCCACCATCCCGCGCTCGACCGTGAACGCGAGGAGGTCGTTGTGCAGCTGGTTATCGTTCCCCGAAGGATCGACCACGCGGAAGTTCTCGGGCCCCACACCCCACAGGAGCACCCTGTGCTCCACCAGGGCGTCGACACCCCGGGACCACAGGTGGAACCTCCCGCCGGACGATTTCTCCGCCCGTCCCGTGATGATGCTCTGGAAGTGCTCCCGGTACTCCTGGTTCCTGCTGATGACGAACGAGAAGACGCCCGCGAGCAGGAGAGCTGCGACGGCGACCTGAACGATGACCTTCCTGATGAAGGCGGCATTTCGATCGAGCAGCATGACGGCGACGATGGACGCGGTGACTCCGACGGTGAACGCCGACGTAACACCCATGGATCCCGTCGCCAGGATGCTGCAGAGCAAGAAAGTGGCCAGGAGCAGACTTTTTTGCCGGGATAGCTGCGCCAGAACGAGCGGCACGAAGCCCAGCAATTGGAAGACCGCCGCCTTGTTGGCGTCGCCGGCCTTGGCCGAGATGAACAGGCCGGACGGTCTGTAGTGGGCGTAGGCCGACGACTGGCCTGCCCAGCCGGTCGTCAGCTTCCAGATGTCGGGCAACAGGAACTGCATGATGATCAGGAGGCCGTGTCCGACCGCTACGGCCACCCAGAGCACTATGAAGGCCCGCAGGCTCTTCGGTCCCAGCGTCGCGAGCACGGTCGCCAGGGTCACGAACCAGACGAACAGGAAGATCTCCTTGAGGATCGGGATGATCGCCCCATACGGATTGGGCGCCGCGTAGGCACTGACCCCGGACGCGATGAGGATCAGGAACAAGGGCAGCATGTACGCCTTGCCGAGAATCGCACGTCCGGACGATAGGAACGACAGCCACAGGATCGGGAGGGCGGCCAACACCCACAGGTCCACGAGCTCGAGGTTGGATGGAAAATGGAAGATCTTGACGGGCAAGAACGCCATCATTCCGTAGAGCCACAACATCACGGCGGGGCTCGCCGAGGCCGTCGCGGCTCCCCTCGCCCGCGGGGCGTTGGAGAGCTCGGGTGGGCTCGAAGGCCGCGTGGCACGTACCGCGTAGCTCACTGCTGTTCCACTCCGGGGAGTTGTGATCCGATCCCGCTCACCCTGGATCGGAAACCCGATTCTGTCATGGATCGTGCCAACCACCGAGGTCGGTCAGGTCGCCCGCGAGCCGACGCCAGGGTGGCGCGTGCCTGCGTGAACATCACGACCCTCGACCCGGGAGCGCAATCGGGCCTCCGGATGGGGGGCGTCAGGCACTCGTTGTCAGCGCGACACTCGTGCCGCGACGGGCGCCGATATGTTCTCATCGGCGCGGGGTTTTCAGAACGCCCTTGACGAGCGACCGTCGTCGAGGTCCGTTTGGGGATGGTCGTGGGCCACCTTACCCCCCAGGTGTCCCGCGGCGCTCGCGTCTCTGGAACGGGATCTGCGTCTCTGCAGATTCCGAGATGGTTCGTTGGGTCGAACGGCGCGCGGCGGGAGGCGACCAACCGGGGAAAGGGATGCCGGATACGACGGGTCGGATACGATACGCCCTGCATGCCGGGGACCTCCGGGTTCCTTCGTCCGGCCTTCGTGCGCTCTGGATTCTCGCCATCCTCTCCGTCGGTGCCTGCAAGAGCGACTCGTCTGTCGGGCCGGGTGCCCGACTGTACATCGTTCGCCAGCCGACGCAGGCCGTGGTGGGCGTGCCGTTGAGTCCGGGTCTCGAGGTGCGCCTGGAGGACGCAGGCGGCCGGCCCACCAGCGGCTCGATTTCCGTGGAGATCTACCCGAACCCCTGCGAGTTTTCGCTCGGCGGCGTAACGGCCGTGCAAGCGACCGAGGGGACAGCCTCCTTCGGAAGCCTGATCCTCGAGACCGTGGCGAAGGGATACAGGCTGTTGGTTCGGTCGGGCACGCTCCAGGCGACCACGGACCCCATCGATGTTGCTCCCAGGGCGGGACTGAGTCTGGTCCAGGAGAACACGATTTGCACCAAGCCGAACCCCCAGGGTGACGCCGAGTCCCTCGAGTACGTGCCCGAGGACGACGTCTTCTGGAGCGCCGACGACGATTCGCCGAGCATCTTCGCGGTGGACCGGGTCACGGGCACCTTCCGCTCCCGCGTGACCGTCGCTCAGTTCCTGGCGGCGTTCCCGGACGCGGGGCAGTGCGACGACGGTGACGGCGACCCCAACACGAACTGCTCCTACGTGAACGAGTTCGAGCACCTCGCCTACGACCGTCTCGACGGTGCCATGTACGTCATGAACACGGTCAACTCCACCAAGGTGACGCCGGTCAAGGATCGACCCGCGGTCTTCAAGCTGCGCCGTGGGACCGGCTGCTCCGCGTGCTGGACCTTCGATACCTGGAAGCCGCTCCCCGACGGTTCCGAATACGAATCCCTGACATCGATCGAGGGCACACTCTACGTCTCGATAGGCAGGAACATCTACCAATTCGACTTCGACGCCAGCCAGGCGCTGACGACCGACGCGTCGGGCAACCCGCTGCCGCCGATGTATACCGCTGAGTCGAGGGTCGATCGGCTCCACTACGACGGCGTCCACCTCTGGGCAATCCTCGGTTCTGGGGTGCTGAAGCAGATCAATTGGCAGACCCGCACGGCGGTCGCCGCGTACGATCTGCGGGCGCACGGGGTGGCCACGCCCGCCGGGGTCGAGCTCGTCGGGAACTTCCTGTACGTCCTCGACGGCGATCCGCCCAACACCATCCTGCGGTTCCAGGCGCCGCCCGGGCTCTAGGGATTCGCTTCGTCCCCGAGCCCAGGCGGGCTGCTTCCACCCCGATCACCTGACCGTGAACGGCACCGTTGCCGTGGCGCCGCCGGGATTGGTCACCCGCAGGACCCAATTCAGGTCCCCCTTCGGACCGCCGGTCTTGGCCGCGAACGTGGCCGTGATCTGATCGGGCGCGCCGTTCTGACCGTGGATGACCTGCACGTCCGACACCGTCGGCGCCGGGCCCTGACCGGGATCGAAGCTCACCGTGGCCCCGTCGACAAAGTTCAGCCCCTCGATCGTTACCTGACTCGACTCACCCCTCAGCATGAAGGGAGGGGTTATCGACGTGATCGACATCGCCCCCATGACCGGACCCACCGGAGCGCTCGCCGCAGGCGTGCCCGTGGTCGTACCGCTCTGGGCCACCGGCGTCACCTCGAACGTGATCATCGCGCCCACGTCGGTGGCCTGGAGGGTGTACGTCTGCTGCGTCGCGCCCAGGATCTCCGCGGGCCCGCTCCCGTCGTCCCTCAGCCACCGGAACGTCGTCGCACCTTGGAGGTCGCCTTCGGTGTCAGTGTAGGTGTAGTTACCCGTCAGGACCGCATCCAACTGCGGGGTCCCCGTGATGCTCACGTCGCTCGCCACGGGCGCCGTGTTGACCGGCGCGGCCGTCACCGACACCGTCGCCGTCTGCGTGACGCCGACCGTCGCGTCGATCGTCGCCGATACGGTCTTGTCACCCGCTTCCGTCGACGACAGCGTGCCCGTCGCCTGACCGGCCGCATTCGTCACCCCCACCGGCTGCGTCAGCGTGTTGCCGCCGCCCGACGCCGCCAGCACGACCGACGCGCCCTGGAT
>QJYK01000127.1 GCA_003248075.1 Gemmatimonadota bacterium
GACAGGCACCGCGAAGAGCGAGTCGACTCCCATACCGTCCGCGAAACGCCAGAAGTACAGCTCGGTCCCGTCGGGAGACCATGTAGGGTAGTTGCCCGGGCCGACCGAGACGTTCCACTTCCCGACCGGGTCGGGAAAGCCGCGGACGAAGACCTCGTTGGTTCCGGTCTCCCGCGATACGTACGCGGCGAGCGTCCCGTCGGGGGAGATGTCGAGCTCGCCTTCGTAGTAATCGGCCTCCAGGTAGGGGCGGGGCGGGGCACCGTCCGAGAGGGGCATGATTCCGAGGTCGCGGTTCCCCGAGGCGCTGAAGCTCTCGAAGACGATCTCGTCCTGCACGCTCCAGGCGACGGGCGACTGATATCCCGGTAGTGCGAGACGCCGCTCCGCTTCGCCACCGTCCAGCGAGATCACGTAGAGATCGACATCCGAGTCGTCGTTTCGCGTGCCCGCGACGACGAGCCTGGTTCCGTCCGGAGACCAGACCGGAACCCGGCTCTCCCCCTCGGACGTGACTTCGGGCGTGCCCCCGGTCAGGAGGTCCAGGACCTGGATCTGCATGTCGTCCTGACTCCCGGCCCCGAGCGTCGAGTAGGCGATGTAGCGCCCATCCGGCGAAAGCGCCGGGTCGTAGATCGGTCGGGGCGTCAGCCTCACGGTGTCGGCGCGCCCCTCGCGATCGAGGAAGAGGAGGCGGCGCCCCGCAGGGCCGCGTCGCGCGAGGCCCGGGCCCTGGAGGTACACGAGGGTGCCCGTACGGGAGACGTCGTAGAAGATGCGGAGGCTCTGATCGACATCGTCGAGCACGGGCGTCGGCTGGCCTGTCACCTCCCGGCGGCGGAGGTCGAAGGGCACGGCGAACAGGCCGCCGCTCTCGGGGGTGTAGAGCAGGTGGCCCGTCTCGACATACATGGGCGCTCGCCCGCCGGGCACGAGTAGCCGGGCGGAGTCGGCCTCGAAGTCGATCAGGTAGATCCCGCGCCGATAATCGTCGGCGAGCGCCGCCGACCCGTCCGGGAGGACCCGGATGAGATTCGCGCTGATGTCGTCGTGCAGGAGGTGGGCTCCCCCCTCCCCGGTTTCGTGCACCCGCCAGGGTCGGCCACCGGAGAGGAAGGCGATCGTGCCGTCGTCACCCCAATGAGGGGCGACCGGGCTGAGGGAGTCGACCTCCAGGATCGGAAGCGCCCCGCCACCGCTCAGCGCCACCTTGAGCAGGGCGTTGCGTGCTTGGTGCCGGAAGACGAGCCAGGCCCCGTCCGGTGAGAAGTCGACCCCCCAACTGGCGCCCTCGGTCCCAGGTACGGGACGGAAGTCGGCCTCGTCGGCCCGCCGGATCCAGATTCTTGCCGAGTCGGACCCGAACGACTCCGAGATCGCGAACATCGACCCGTCTCGGGACACCGCGACGCTCGACACTTCTTCCCCTTCCGGCGTCTCCAGGGCGAGCACGACGGGCGCCGGGCGGGGCGTGCGGCTGGCGGCGAGCGCGGACCAGAGCCAGCCGCCGAGGAAGACCACGCTGAGCGCGCCCAGCGCGAGCGTGGCCCACTTCCACGGGCCCGGGCCGGAGGCCGCCTCTGCGACCGCCGCGGAAGCCGCCCCATACCGGAAGCTCGAGTCCGTGATCGCGCGCACGAAGCCCGACGCCGACCTGAAGCGGTCCGCAGGCAGCTTCTCCAGCGCCTGCAGGACCGCGCCCTCGACGTTCGCCGGCACCATCGCCCGCACCGCCGTCGGGTGGCGTGGCTTCTCCGTCAGGATCTTGCCCAGCACCGCCTGTGCCGTCGCGCCCATGTACGGCGGCTCGCCCACCAGCATCTCGTACAGCACGCACCCCAGCGCGTACACGTCGCTCGCCGCCGTGATCTCCCGGTCCCCCGTCGCCTGCTCCGGGCTCATGTAGTACGGCGTCCCCACGCTCAGACCCGTCTCGGTCAACCGAGCCCCGCTCGACTTCGTCACCGCGATCGCGATGCCGAAGTCGGTCACCAACGGCTCGCCTCGAGACAGCAGGATGTTGCCCGGCTTGATGTCGCGGTGGATCACACCCTGCTCGTGCGCCACCGACAGCGCCGACGCCACCGCCGTCGCGATCCCCACCGCCTCGTCCACCGGAAGCTGCTTCTCCCGGTCGATCCTCTCACGCAGCGTCTCACCCTCGATGTAGGGCATCACGAAGAAGAGGAAGCCGTCGGCATCGCCCGAGTCGAAGAGCGGCAGGATATGCGGATGCTGCAGGTTCGCCGTCGTCTCGATCTCGGCCAGGAAGCGCTCGGAGCCCACCACCGCCGCCAGCTCGGGCCGCAGCACCTTGAGCGCGACCTTGCGGTTGTGCCGGACGTCCTCGGCCAGGTAGACCGTGGCCATTCCGCCCTCGCCGATCTCGCTGACCAGGGTGTACCGACCCGACAGGGCCGCGTTCAGGCGTTCGATGGGGGAGGACATGCGCGGAAGATGCGGTCGCTTCTCGTGAATGGCGAGGGTCGGGATCCGGGGGCCGCCCGGCGCGGGAGGGTCCTCGCGTCACCCCCAGGAGCTGTGGCGGCTTGGGGAGTTCCGCCTCAGCTCCTGCCCCTCACCCTCGCGGCCAGCTCCTCGAACACGTTCAGCACGACGATCACCTCGCCCGGCTCGACCCGTCCGGGGTCGGCGAACAGGAGCGTGCCGGGCTCGGGCCCTACGGAATACGGGGTCCTGAACATCGTGGTCAGGGTGGAACCGAAGCGCCGCGCCGAGAAGAGCGCGGTCCGCTCCACCGACTCGAAGGTCGGGTCGGTGGCGACGCGCACGCTCCATACGACCTCGTCGCGATCCCGGTAGTATAGCTCCGAGCCGCCGGGGCCCCAGAGGGGGCCGTGGCCCCCGTCCACCGACACCTGGATGCGGGTTCGGGCAGCAGGGAAGTCGACGACGTACACCTCCATCGCGCCGCTGTCGTTGGTCTGGAAGGCCAGCCAGCGGCCGTCGGGCGACAGCGCGGGCGAGTGCTCGTCTCCTCGACCCAGGTCGGTGAACAGGAAGGGATCCGACCCCGCGCTGAGGTCGACCCATCCCAGGTCTCCGTCCTCCATCCCCATCTCGAACATCAGCGCGAGCGTGTCGACGCCGCTCCCCAGAGCGAAATCGTAGATGCCCCGCTCGGTGCGCAGGACCAGCTCGGGAGGACGACTCAGGTCGGCCCGCTGCCGGAAGAGCGCGCCGCTCTCCGTCATTTCGCGCTCCGCCACCAGGAAGTAGACGTACCCGCCGTCCGGGCTCCAGCGGGGATTGAGCGTCGCGTCGCCCGAACGCCCCAGTCGGCGTGGCGGCCCACCGCGGAGATCCTGGACCCAGGTCTCCTCCCCGGTGCTGTACGCCACCGTGGCACGGTCCGGGGACAGCGTGACCATCTGCAGCGGAGCTCCCGCGGGGAGGTCCAGGTCGAGCACGGATTCCGTGCCGTCGGCGGAGAGGCGGACGAGCCCGGGAGGCATCGAGGATTCGCCGCGGAGCTGATACACCAGCACGCCGGCGTCCGAGACGTCGTAGGCGTTGCCCAAGTACAGTCCCCCGGCGACCTGGAGCGGGGCGCCCCGCAGCTGCCCGGAGCGTGGATCGTACGGAACGGCCTGCAGGTCGTCGTCCTGCCCCACGAAGAAGAGGAATCCGCCCGCGTACCGGGGATTCCGACCGACCAGGACCTCCTCGAGCGCGCCGTCCTCCAACCGCACGCGGAAGATCGACCCTCCCCTGGGTAGCCAGCGCTCCAGCAAAGCATGCGTGCCCCCCGGCAGGGGTGCGCCCGCGGCGAACCTCTCGCCAGCCGACCGGTCAGCCTCCCGGACCGTGACGGTGTCTCCCGTGGCCAGGTCAATGCGGCGGATCGCGCCGGTGCTCACGGAGAGGAGCCCGTCGTCCGCCGTCCAGGTGCTGCCCGCCCCGCCACCGGGCTGTCTGAAGACGACGGTGGGAGCCCCCTCCTCGACAGGTAAGGACTGGAGGGTGGCGGGGGAGGTGGAGACCGCCAGGGTGAGCACCCGGTCGCCCGACGGTGAGAACATCGGGCGCCCCCTCGTTTCCGCTTCCGAGATCCGGCGCTCGTCCAGGGTCACGAGGTCGCGAAGCCGGAGCGCGTCGGTGGTGTCCCGGTACACGAGCTTGTCGCCGTCGGGAGAGATCGCGATCCCTCCCCGAGCCGGCTGATCGAGCTGGATCGAGAATCGCCGGACGGGCGTCTCCGGAGCCGAGCCGGCGCCCGACACGAGGTACCCGGCGAGCACGACCGACAGCGCGCTGGCCCCGAGCGCCACCGCCCGCCACACCGGGCTCGTCGTCGCCGCTCGCGCCGCGCCTCCGACTCCGTGACGGAACGTCTCGTCCTCCAGCGCCGCGGCCAGCTCCTCGGCGCTCTCGAAGCGGTCGGCCGGGATCTTCTCCAGCGCCCTGAGGACCACCGCTTCCACGTGGGGCGGCACACTCGGGCGATGGGTGGTGGGACGCACCGGCTCGGCGGTGATGATCTTGCCGAGGATCGCCTGCGCCGAGCCGCCAGTGTACGGCGGCTCACCCGTGAGCATCTCGTAGAGCACGCAGCCGAGCGCGTAGATGTCGGCTCCCGGGCCGGGCGCCCGGTCCGCGGTCGCCTGCTCCGGGCTCATGTAGTGCGGCGTGCCGAGGCTCATGCCGGTCTCGGTCAGGCGCCCGCCCCCCGCGTGGGATACCGCCAGGGCGATTCCGAAGTCCGCCACGACCGGTTGCCCGTCCTGCAGGAGGATGTTCTCGGGCTTCACGTCGCGGTGGATCACCCCTTGCCGATGGGCGTAGCCGAGCGCCATGGCGACCGCGCTCGCGACCCGGACCGCCTCCCGCACGGGCAGCTCGCCCTCCCGGTCGAGGCGCTCCCGCAGGCTCTCCCCATCGACGAAGGGCATCACGTAGAAGAGGAAGCCCTCTGCCTGACCCGAGTCGAAGAGCGGCAGGATGTGCGGGTGCTGGAGGTTCGCCGTCGTCTTGATCTCGGCCAGAAAGCGCTCGGCGCCCACCACGGCAGCCAGCTCGGGCTTCAAGACCTTGAGCGCGACCTTGCGCTCATGCTTGAGGTCGTCGGCCAGGTAGACCGTGGCCATCCCGCCCTCGCCGATCTCGCGGACAATCTCGTAGCGGCCCTTCAGGGCGGTGTTCAGGCGGGAGACGGCGTCGGGCATGGGCAAGACCCTCGGAGGCTTGGTACGACGTGCCCAATGTTAGGCTCAGCCGCGCCTCCGCGGACAGGGTGTCGGAGCCTCGCTGGTTAAGACTGCTCGCGGGACACTATATTGCGGGGTCGTCAGAGGAGGTCTTGCCCGATGAGCTCCGCGCCGTCATCGGGAGGCGGGGTCCCCACCGAGTCGAGCGCGGTGGCCGAGCGCTACCGAGCCGCGATCTACCGCTACGTCTCACGCCTGGTCCGTAGTCCGAGCCTCGCGGATGATCTCACGCAGGAGACGTTCCTTCGCGTCCATCAGCATCTCGACGAGCTGAAGGACCCGGGCGCGCTGGAGGCGTGGCTCTACCGGGTCGCCACGAACGTCTGTTACGACCACTTCCGGAGCCGGGACCATCATCGCCCCGGCCTGCCTCTGCCGGAGCAGGGCGACGAATGGGACCCGCCTGCCGCGGAAGCCGGCGCTCTCCGGCCGGACCAGCTCCTGGAGCAGAGCGAGATGAGCGATTGCGTGCTGCGCTTCCTCATCGAGCTGCCGGAGGCGCACCGTCGCGTGATGATCCTCCACGATCTGCAGGGCCACACCAATCCGGAGATCGCCCAGATGCTCGGCGTCTCGCTCCAGAACGTGAAGATCCGGCTGCACCGGGCTCGGGCCCACCTACGGGCCGAGCTGTCCTGGGGGTGCGACTTCTCCCGGGACGAGCGTGGCGTGTTCGTCTGCGAGCCGAAGAGCCGCTGACGAGGCGCACCCGGGCGTATTCCCACTTCCCGCAGGTCCGACGAGGCCGGGTGTATCCTTTTCCCTCCCCGTGCCGTCCTCCCGAATAGAGGCAGGATCCGCCCTTCCGGTGGGCTGGCCAGCCTTGGCGTCCGTCAAGTCGCTTCAAGGGAGGAGCACCATGAACGCAGAGCGTTCCACATTCCAGATCGAGGTCGAGGAAACCGCCGGTCATTGCCCGGCCGGGGACCGGTACGCGGAGGAGCAGATCCGTGAGGGACGGATCCCCGTGCTGTCCTGCGAGGGACCGTGCATCCGGGGCGAGATCGCCCGACAGGCAGCCAACCTGATCGGCAAGGAACCGGGCTTCGCCCGGGCCTGCCAGGGAGAGACCATGGCGGTGCCGCACTCGACCATGGCCCGTTGGGTCCGCCAGTCGGAGGAGGTGGTGGTGCTGGACGGGTGCTTTCTCCGCTGCCAAGCGCGCATGATGCGCCGGATGCTCCGCCCGGACCAGCTCGTGGAGCTCGACGCGCTGCCCATGTACCGGAAATACACCGACCTCTTCGAGATCGACAGCGTGCCGGAGGACGAGCGCAACGGGGTCGCCGAGGAGGTGGCGCGCCTGATCATCACGGAGCTCGCGTCGAGGCACAGCGGCAGGAGCGCAGCGGATTGACGAGCCGGTCTTCCCAGGCCGAGCGCAATGCGATGGAAGGAGGTGACGACATGAGTATCAGGATCAGTGTCTTGGGCGCTGCGTCGGTTTCGCTCCTGAGCGGCTGCATGATGGCGGGCGCGGCGTGGCACGGGGGCGGAGGTCACGCGATGGGCCCGATGGCTCCCTCGGGGAGCCGGACCGTCACCGAGGTCACTCGGACGGCGGAGGCGAGGAGTGGAGGCCTCACCCTCGGACTTTCCTTCGCAACCCCGGAGTGGGGCGATGCGGCGCTGATCGATGCCGCCTTGAGCGAGGCCGGCGTGGGTCGCGAGCCGACGTCCGGGGAGGTCCGGCTGAGTATCCGGACACCCGGGGGGAGGGTGGACCAGCTTGACATGGAGCCTCTTGGCCTGTCTCCGGGGGTAACACACCGGACACGCTACCGCTTTGCCGACGTGGGACTCTACCAGGTCACCGCGGAGGGGCGGGTGGGAAGCGGAGCCGACGTTCGAGCCGTGTCGGTGACCGCGGAGACGGAGGTCGGCGGACAGATGCGCAGCCATGACGTCGACTGGGTCGCGCCCGCCGCCGTCCTGGGGGGACTGGGAATGGTCGCGATGATGGTCCTGATGATGGGCGGCTCCGTACATTGAGCCGCGGACACGTCATCGGCTGAGCCCAAGGCCATAGGAGCGAAGGGCGAAGATGGGCAGGAAGAACGTGGGCCGGCTCGATCGGACTCTGCGATTCGTGCTCGGAGGGGCGTTAGCGCCGATCGGCCGGTTCGCGCAGCGGCGTGATATCAGGCTCTTGGTGACGGGAGTATTGCTCGGGGCCGGAGTGATCCCGCTGGTGGCGCAGTCCACCTCCGACACGGCGGGTCGCGCGGCTTGCTTTCGAATCCGCCCGGCTCCTGCCTGCCGGAGCTACTGGCTCGTGGAGGTCCAGGGAGTGGTACCCGTGGCGTCGAGCACGCAGTCGGACGCGATCCGGGGCACCGTGTCGGTCTTCGACGACAACAATCTCGAATTCAACCTGGGTCACATGCTCAATGTCGCCAGCGAGCTGTCCCTGGGCGGGGCGGTCACCCTCGGCAGCGGCTCGGGCGGCGTGCCAGACGGGGTGCGCGCGCGGGTCCGATGGTGGATGGCGCCCGCGGTGTCATTGGAGCTCGAGGGGGGGGTGCTCAGGACCAATCTCGGCTCGTGGGTCAGCTCCCCCCTTATGGGGCCGAGCATGGGCCTCCGCGCCAATCTCCTGGACGTGGGCGCCGTCTTGCTCCGCTATGACCGGGTCGACGTGCCGTCGGACGGTCGCTGGTCCGGCGGGCCCGCTTCCAGCCTGTCGCTGGGGGCGAGCGCTTCGAGTGGGCACGCTGTCGTGGTCAGCGCGATCATCGGCCTCGGACTGACGGTGTTGATGCTCACGTGGCCTGGCGGCACCTAGCACTGCGACCCGAGGAAGGAAACCGGGGCGACTCCAGTCGCTAGCCAACCGAGGAGGCGCGGGTATGAAGGGCCGGTTTGCTGCTTGGTGGTCGGTGTGCCTCACGGCCGCCGTTCTCGCCTCATGTCAGGACGATATATCGTCCCCGAAGACCGTCGCGTCGGTGACGGTCGCTCCCTCGGCTCCCACGGTGGTCGTGGGCACCACCGTCCAGTTGACCGCAACCGTGCGGGACGAGAGCGGCAACATCCTGACGGACCGCACGGTCGCGTGGTCGTCCGACGACTCGGCAGTTGCGAGTGCATCGAGCACCGGCCTTGTGACCGGAGTTACCGCCGGTGGCCCGGTCACGATCACCGCGACGAGCGAGGGTATGCGCGGGACGGCCGCGATCACCGTGGCGCCGGTCCCGGTGGCGTCGGTGACGGTCAGTCCCTCGGCTCCTACGGTGGTCGTGGGCACCACCGTCCAACTGACCGCAACCGTGCGGGACGAGGCCGGCAACAGCCTGACGGACCGCACGATCACCTGGTCGTCCGACGACTCGGCAGTCGCGAGTGTGTCGAGCATCGGCCTTGTGACCGGAGTTGGCACCGGTGGCCCGGTCACGATCACCGCGACGAGCGAAGGTAAGAGCGGGACGGCCGCGATCACCGTGGCGCCCGTGCCCAGTGACTTCATCCTGACCGACATCCACGACCCATTCGACTTCATCGGCCACTGCCCCACGACAGACCCGGCGTACGCCGCCATCGAACAGGATTTCGAGTTCCTCAGCGACGGTCAGCCAAGCACGACTCAGATCACCTGCACCGAGCCGTATACCACGACTCCGGAGGGCGAGCTGACGGACGAGCTCGTCGCCGTGCAGACTTTGCGCATCGCCTACTACATGAACGAGGGAAGCCAGGGCAAGCTGCCGTGGACGCCGCTCGGCTTGTACGACTGGATGAAGTCGCTGATCGCGGGCGTCAATTTCCGAAGCCAGAGCGGCAATTCGTACTGCTGCAACTTCATCAACGGGAAGTACTACTTCGGGACTTCGCGCAAGGAGTCGTCGGCTCTTTCCTACTACCGCGAGCTCGATGGCCTGTTTGCCTGGCTGGGCTTGTTTCTTCACGAAGTCCGTCACCGATCAGGGCCGGGCCATACCACCGGCTGTCCGGCTTTCCCGCTTCCCACGGATCCTGCCGGGTGCGATGCAGAGTACGATCTGTCGAACCTGGGGTCGTACGGCGTACAGTACTGGTTCTTTGCCGGCGTGAGTCTGGGGAGGATCAACATCGGCCTGGGCTGCCAGGATCCCGCGACCGCGGAATACTGGGCCCGTCGGTTCGCGGGGCTCGCGAATGTCTACCCGGCGCGTTTCGTCGCGAACCCTCCGGCAACGGTTGCACCGGCTCCACCGTATGGGGG
Organism: Gemmatimonadota bacterium; assembly: GCA_003248075.1. Lineage (GTDB taxonomy): Bacteria > Gemmatimonadota > Gemmatimonadetes > Longimicrobiales > Gaopeijiaceae > SZUA-318. Next base: position 9,430 of record QJYK01000127.1, read on the forward strand.
TTCCTGCTTCACGCACTGACGCGGTTGCACGAGGAATCACTGAAGCGTGGCAGTCCAATTCGGGCGGGCGTGGCTGGCAGCCTCGGAGACCCTGTCCAGGGAGGCCGGCAGGGCCCAACATGGGGCACGTCGTTTCATGCCTCCGAGGGTCTTGCCCATGCCCGAAGCCGTCTCCCGCCTGAACGCGGCCCACGAGGGTAGCTACCGCATCGAGCGCGAGATCGGCGAGGGCGGGATGGCCAGGACGAGACCGGCGACGACGACGTGTGGCTGCGAGGCTTCCCTGGTCCGGAGGTCAAACGGCGCGTCTCGCACGACGGTGCCGGGAGGCCCCGCTGGTCTCAGGGCGGCGACACGTTGTACCACTCGCGGAGGGCGGAGCCCGAGGAGGAGCTGTGGGCCGTCAGCGTGCCGCGGGACCCCCTCGTCGTCGGAACGCCGACGCTCGTGACCAAGGTGGACATCCTCGACCGCATGATGTGGGACCTCCACCCGGACGGCGGGCGCTTCGTGGTGGCCACGGGCAGCATGGGCCCCTACGCGGCCGACGCGGGCTACCTCGTGACGCTCAACTGGTTCACCGAGCTCGATCGACTCCTGGGGCGCTGACGCGGAACCCGTGCTCGGGGCTTTCACCCACGCCGCCAGTCAAGTCTGTCACCGACCTTCGTTGCTCTCCCCGCCGTCTCGCAGCTGCGACACCCAGTTGCTCACGTACTTGAACTCCCTCATCGAGCCCGGCGGACCGCGCACGAAGACGAACTTGCCGTCGGGGGTCACGTCCCAGTTGTTCGCCGGCACGACGTCCCAATCCCCCCGGAAGAGCTCGATGGGATCGGGCGCGGGAAAGCCGCCCGTCACGTCCACGGCCATGACGCGGTTGCCGGACAGGAAGAAGAGCTCTGTTCCGTCGCGCGACCAAAGCGCCTCCCGTCCGCCTTGGAGTGAGACCCGGCCCAGGTTCACCCATTCCGGCCAGGACGCCACGTAGATCTCGTCGGTCCCGGTGCCGTCGCTCGTATAGGCCAGGTACCGACCGTCTGGCGAGATCTGCGGGTTTTCCTCACGCGCCAGGCCCTCGAGAAGCGGGCGAGCCACGGAGTCACCACCGAGATCCAGCCAGCGCAGGTCGGTATCGGCGGTCGTGCTCCCGTCCCCCAGGGCGTTGACGAAGACCTCGCCCTTGGCTGAGATGGAGATCGGGAAGATCGCCTGACCCGGGCTGAGGGGCCGGCCGAGTGACAGGCTCGCGCGCTCGACGAGCACCAGCTCGGGGTCTCGCCAGACCGCGAAGCGGCGGCCGTCCGGATGCCACACCGGCATGATCGTGTGGTATTCGGAGCGGAGCAGCGGCTGGCTCAGGCCCCGCGCCACGTCGATGGCCCAGATCTCATCGGGGCCCGGCTCGACCGAGACGAGAATCTCCGATCCGTCCGGCGAGACGCTCGGGGCGCGATACCCGCGCCGGTCCGGCGTCAGGACCCGCTCCTCCCGACCCATGCGGTCGACCAGCACCACGGATCGCTCCAGCCCACCTTCGAGATAGACCAGATTCCCACGTCGATCGAACCTCGTCAGGAGAGCCTGGTTCCAAGGCGGGTTTCGGGGAGTCTCGAACGTCGTGACGGATGGGCCCGTCACGTCGAGGCGGTCCAGGTCGAAGGGGTATCCCACCAATCTCCCTCCCCTCCCCACCACCAGGTGACCGTCGACATACGTAGGCGACGACCCCCCGTCCAGGATACGCCGGGCCGTGAGGTCCGTCATATCGATCGCCACGACGGTCGCCCGATTGTTGATGAGCATGTGACCGCCCCCCGGCAGGTGGTCGGGCCAACCCCAAAACGGATCCGCTTCGGAAGCGTCCGGCATCCCATCCTCCGGCAGGCGAACCTCGATCAGCTGCGGTACCCCGCCCTCTTCGTCGACGCGGAAGAGGCCCTCGAGAGGGACCACAAACACGATCGAGCCGTCGGGCCCCCAACTGGCCCCCGCGGTGATCCGGTCGATCCGGGCCACGCGCTGAACCGAGCGTCCGTCGACCGACACCTTTCGGAGCTCCCCTTGGGCGAAGAAGCCGATCCAGTCCCCCGCACCCGGTGAGAAGAACGGGTGACGGGCCCCCTCCGTGCCGTCCAACGCCACCGCCTCGTCGCTGTCGAGGTCGCGCACGTACAGCCGAGGCCGCCCCTCTTCGACGCCCACAAAAGCGAGCCGAGAACCGTCCTCGCTGAGATCGAAGGGGAAGGCGCCGAACGGAAGCTGAACCACGTGGCCTTCCGGGTAGGGAATGGCGGTGCGGGTCAGGAGCGGCCCCCGTTCGGCCGACCGCCCGGTCCCGAGCCAAAGCCACAGCGCGAGAGCCGCCAGGCCGACCAGCGCGGCAGTATTGGCCATTCGCCCCCAGGCCCACCGCCCGGCCACCGGAGTCGCGTCCGCGCCCGCCTTCTCCGCTTCACGATGCCGGAAAGACGGATCGCCCAGGGCGCGCGCGAGGTCGAGCGCTCCCGCGAACCGATCGGCCGGCAGCTTCTCCAGGGCCCTGGCGACGGCCGCGTCGACGTTGGCCGGCACCGAGCTCCGCTCCGCGTGTGCCGACGGAACTTCCCCCGTGATGATCTTGCCCAGCACGGCCTGTGGGGTGCTCCCCATGTAGGGCGGGTTGCCGACCAGCATCTCGTACAGCACGCACCCCAGCGCGTAGATGTCCGTCGCGGGGCCCACCTTCCGATCGCCCGTCGCCTGCTCCGGGCTCATGTAGTGGGGCGTGCCCAGGCTGAGGCCCGTCTCCGTCAGCCTGCTCCCGCCGCCGGCGCGGACGGCGAGCGCGATCCCGAAGTCGGAGACCACCGGCTTCCCGGCCTGCAGCAGGATGTTCGCGGGCTTGATGTCCCGGTGGATCACGCCCTGATCGTGGGCGTAGTGGAGCGCCTCGGCGACGTTCGTCGCGATTCTCACCGCCTCGTCGACCGGCAGCTGACGTTCGCGATCGAGTCGTGCCCTCAGCGTCTCCCCTTCCACGTAGGGCATCACGTAGTAGAGGAAGCCGTCCGCCTCGCCCGAGTCGAAGAGCGGCAGGATATGCGGGTGCTGGAGGTTCGCCGTCGTCCTGATCTCGGCCAGGAACCGATCGGCCCCGATGACCGCCGCCAGCTCGGGCTTGAGGACCTTCAAAGCGACCTTGCGCTGATGGCGCACGTCGCCGGCGAGGTAGACCGTAGCCATCCCGCCTTCGCCGAGCTCGCGAGTGATTTCGTAGCGGCCCTGCAGAGCGGCGTTCAGGCGGGTGACGGCGTCGGGCATGGGCAGACCCTCCGAAGCCTGGTACGCGTGCCCCATGTTAGGGGCTTCCGGGGCTCCCCGGACAGGGTGGCTGCAAGCCGGTCAACTGGCCCGGTGATCAGCGCGTCCGCATCTTGCGTCCATGCCTGAGCGGACCCCCGGACGCGATCCGACGACCAACCCTGCGGTCCGTCCGGCTCCTCTTCAGCGCTGGCTGGCCGAGATGAAGCGGCGCCGAGTATTTGGCGTCATCGCCGTCTATGGGACGGTCTCATTCGGCGTTCTTGAAGCGGCGAGCGTGGTCTTCCCGGCCATCTCCTTTCCCGACTGGACCCTCAGTCTGTTGGTCTGGGCAGTGCTCGCCGGATTTCCGGTGGCGGTGGTTCTCTCCTGGGTTTTCCAGTGGACGCCCGATGGCCTCGAGCGAACGGAGGCGGCGGAGCCCGGGGAGATCGATTCCATCGTCGCGAGTCCGGCCCTCACGCGCTGGATGCCGGGTCTCGTTGCGCTGGCGGGTCTCGTGCTGCTTGCCGTAGGGTTCTACGGTGGGAGACGGTCGGCGGCCGAAGGCCGGCCCCTCTCCGTGGGTGCGCCGGGAGGTTCGGAGCTGACGTATACGGACCTGGCGGATGACCCGCGTCCGGCCCTCGCCGTGCTTCCCTTTGTCGATGCCAGCCCGGAAGGCGACCAGGAGTATTTCAGCGACGGGATCTCGATGGAGATCCAGACGATGCTCTCCAAGGTGCGCGGCCTGAGGGTCGCGGGTCGATCGTCCGCCTTCGCCTACAAGGACCGGAGCATGGACCTGAGGCAGATCGCCGCAGAACTCGGCGTCGACTATCTCCTCGACGGCAGCGTCCGGAAGGACGGGGATCAACTGCGCATCGGGGCCGAGTTGGTCAGCGCTTCGAACGGCTCCGGGTTGTGGACGGACAGCTACGATCGCCGGCTCGAGAACGTCTTCGCCATCCAGACCGAGATCGCCGAGGCCATCACGGAAGCCCTCCGCGTTCCGCTTGGCTTGAGCCGCGACGAGCTGGTCGTTCCGACGTTCGACATGGACGCCCACGACCTCTACCTGAGTGGACGGGCGGCCTTGCGCCGCCGAGGGCCGGGGGTAGGGGAGGCGGTGCGCCTGTTCCAGGCCGCCATCCAGAGGGATTCCACGTGGGCGCCGGCGTGGGCGGCGCTCGCCGAGGCGGCGGCGGTCCAGCCTCTCTATGCTGGAGTGGGAGCGGCGTCCACCGACTCCGCCACGTGGGCCCGGAGCTTCGCCGTCGCACAGGCGGCAGCCCAGCGGGCCCTCGAGCTGGATCCACGAAACGCGTCCGCCCGGGTGGCTCTGGGTGGGGTTCACCGCGACAGGTGGGAGTGGGAGGAGGGCGAGCGCGAGCTTCTCCGGGCCCTGGAGTTGGATCCGGACAACGAGGAGGCCCACACGCAATACTCCGAGTTGCTCTGGGGAATGGGGCGCCTCGATGAGGCTTTGCGCGAGACGGGCCGGGCCCTGGCCATCGACCGGGCGCCCATCCGTCTGGATGCACACGGCTTCGCGTTGTACATGAATGCCCGGTACGACGAGGCCGAGGCGACGCTCGAGGAAGGGCTGGCCATCGATACCGCCGGAGACGTGCACTTCCTGAGAACGGTCCTGGCCCACCTGATGCTGATGGACGGGCGGTACCGCGAGGCGATCGATCGCTTCGAAGCCTATCTGCCTGACCCGGCAGGTTTTCGCCGCATGGGGGAGGCTCTCGAAACCGGGGACCCGACGCTCCTCCCGGAACCGGAGGTCACCCTTCGTGGTTTGGCGCAGGCGATGGTGTTGCTGGGTGAGCACGACCGAGCGCTGGACGTGCTCGAGGCGAGGGTCTTCGCCATGCCGTTCATGGTGCAATACGACGTCTGGGACCCGATCCTGGCTCCGATCTGGGACACGCGTCGGTTCCGGCGGGTGATCATGCCCCGCCTCCGGCTCGAGGGGGTGAAGCCGACCTTCGCGGGGCCCCCGCAGAGTCGGTGAATCGGGCGGACTCCCTTAGGCCTTGAGGGGCAGTCCCGCCATACGAACGCCGCCCGCAGCTCGGCTCGGCAGCACGCATCCCAGGATCCCGGCAACCAGCACCCCAGACGCGATGGTCGACAGCGTGACCAGCGTGAAACCCCACGCCCGGTCGGCGACCCTCGATGGCCGCGTTCAGGGCTCGGCCGGAGTTGCCCATGGGACGCGCACGCGCTATTGCGTTCGGACCTGATGCCGTTGACGGCACCCCATCGACGGAGAGAGAGCAATGAGCGATTCCGACCTTTCCGACGCCGTGATGGACGAGTTCGTGGCCGGTTTGCGCGGCGCCGCGCTGAGGCCCGGCGACAGCGACTACGACACCGCGAGACGCGTCATGAACGGCCTCATCGACCGCAAGCCCGCGGTCATCGTGCAGTGCAGCGGCGTTGCCGACGTCATCGCCGCCGTCAACTTCGCGCGCGAACACGGCCTCACGCTCTCGGTACGCGCCGGTGGCCACAACGTCGCCGGCAAGGCCGTCAACGACGGCGGCGTCGTGATCGATCTGAAACAGATGCGCGGCGTACGCGTGGATCCCAAGACTCGCACCGCCAGGGTCCAGGGCGGGGCCACCTGGGGAGACGTCGACCGGGAGACCCAGGTCTTCGGGCTCGCGACGCCGGGCGGCGTCGTGTCGACCACGGGGGTGGCTGGCCTCACCCTCCACGGTGGCTTCGGGCATCTCCGCCGTCCCTACGGCCTGAGCCTCGACAACCTGCTCTCGGTCGATATCGTGACGGCCGACGGGGAGCTCAGGGTCGCGAGCGCGGACGAGAACCCCGACCTCTTCTGGGCCGTGCGCGGCGCAGGGAGCAACTTCGGGGTGGTGACGTCGTTCGAGTTCAAGCTCCATCCGGTCGGGCCGATGGTGATGCTTTGCGCGGCCCTCTATCCGCTCTCCGATGGGCCGAAGGTGCTACGCGGGTGGCGCTCCCAGCTGTCCGACCTCTCCGAGCGGTTCACACCCATCGCCATCCTGTGGAACGTTCCCGAAGGGTTCCCGCCCGAGGTCGTCGGCGAGCCGGTCGTCATCACGGCCGGCGTCTACGCGGGCCCCGTCGAGGAAGGAGAGAAGGTCGTGCAGCCCTTCCGCACGCTCGCGGAGCCGCTTCTCGACATCTCGGGACCCACGCCGTTCGCCGGGGTGCAGAGCGCGTTCGACCCCTTCTTCCCGCAGGGGCTGCTGCAGTACTGGAAGTCGACCTATGTAGACGAGCTGAGCGACGATCTGTTGGACACTGTGTGCGATCTGGCGGCGGCCCGCCCATCGCCGAAGACCACGATGGACATCTGGCCGATGGCGGGGGCTGCGTCGCGGGTCGCACCCGACGCGACCGCGTTCGGTCTGCGCCGTCCCTACATGATCGCGTTCGAGTCCACGTGGACCGACGATGCCGACAGCGACGCGAACATCCAGTGGGCCCGGGGCGCGGTCGAGTCCATGTCGCGCTTTTCCAGCGCGGGCATCTACGCGAATTTCCCCGGCTTCATGGAGGACGAGTCCGCCGGCGCAAGGGAGGCCTATGGGGACAACTTCGGCCGTCTGTCGAGCATCAAGGGCAAGTACGATCCGACCAACCTGTTCAACCAGAACATGAACATCCCTCCCGCCGCCACGGGATAAAGGAGGGGTCACGAAGAGGCTCGTTGGGGCCCATGACGCCGTAAGCCGGACGGCGCCGCTGACACGATTCTTCGCACGGCTCGACGCTCACTCGCGGATCGAGGGGACGAGGCGCATCTTCTCCGCATGAGCCCCGACCCCATCACTCGCCTCAACGCGGCCCTCGAGGGTCGCTACCGCGTCGAGCGAAAGCTCGGCGAGGGCGGGATGGCCACGGTCTATCTCGCGCGCGACGAGAAACACAACCGCAGGGTCGCGCTCAAGGTGCTCCGACCGGAGCTGGCCGCGGTGGTGGGCGCCGAGCGATTCCTGGCCGAGATCCAGACGACGGCGAACCTCCAACATCCGCATATTCTGCCGCTGCACGACTCCGGCGAAGCGGACGGGCTGCTCTTTTTCGCGATGCCGTTCGTCGAGGGCGAGAGTCTGAGGGATCGCCTCGATCGCGAACGGCAGCTCCCCGTCGACGACGCGGTACGGATCGCCACCAACGTGGCCGAGGCCCTCGACTACGCACACCGCCACGGTGTGATCCACCGCGACATCAAGCCGGCCAATGTGATGCTGCACGACGGGAAACCCGTCGTGGCGGACTTCGGGATCGCGCTCGCGGTGTCCTCGGGTGGCGAGAGTCGACTGACCGAGACAGGCATGAGCCTGGGCACTCCGCAATACATGAGCCCCGAGCAGGTGGCCGGGGATCAGATCGGGGGACCCGCGACGGATGTCTATGCGCTCGGTTGTGTGTTGTACGAGATGCTCGTCGGTGAGCCGCCCTTCTCAGGGGGCTCGCGCCAGGCACTGCTCGGACGGATCATCACCGGGGAGATCGAGCCGGTGGCGGCACGGCGGAAGAAGGTACCTCCGAACGTGGACGCCGCCGTGGCGATGGCGCTCGAGAAGGTACCTGCCGACCGCTTTCAAACCGCACAGGCCTTCGCCGCGGCGCTGAATTCGCCCGACTTCCGCCCCAGCTACTCGGGCACGACCCGGTCGGGCGCCACGAGTCGCCCCTTGCGGGGGCTTCGTTATGCGATCATCGCCGCAGCGCTGGCACTCGCTGTGTGGGTCGTGGCCAGCCTGTCCCCGGAACGAGACGACCCAGCCTGGCAGATGGTGATCGACCTGCCGGACGGGACGGGTCTGGCATCGGAGATACGACTCCTACCGGACCGCTCCGGCTTGCTCTACCGAGGCGCGAACCCGGATGGGGATCCAATGCTCTGGGCCCTGACGTGGGCGGCCTTCGAACCGACCCGGAGCTCCCCGCTTCCCGGGACCGAACGTGTTCGGGGATTCGACCTGTCCCCGGATGGACGGGAGGTGGCGCTGATCATCGGCGACTCCATTCGGGTCCGGTCGTTGGCGAGCCCCTCGTCGCGGCTCGTCGCCCCTGAAGGAGCGAAGTGCTGTCTGCGCTGGAACGAGGGATGGATCTACTATACAGATGACCAGAATGGACTGAGCCGCGTCCCCGTGGGGGGTGGAGGGACCGAGCGGCTGACGGTGAACACCGGACCGGAGCTCATCCATGCTTGGCCGGCGCCGCTGCCCGGCGGAGGGCGCTTCGTGTTCGAAAAGGCGGACCTCTTCGGCCTGACCTCACGACTGACGCTCCTCGACGGAGGTTCGGGCGAGACCACCGACCTCGGTGAGGGTCGCCGTCCGTCGTCGCTGGGGGGCTTGATCTTCTTCACGAGCCGGAACGGGGCGACGCTCAGCGTCGCGGAGCTCGAAGGCTCGGCGCTGGGCAACCCGCTGACGATCGTCGAGGGGGCCACGGAGGACTTCTCCCCCGAATCGCTGGGCACCTACGACCTCTCGTCCTCAGGCGATCTCGGCTATTGGGTCGGGACGATGGATTCGTTCAACGCGCGGCCTCCCGTCTGGGTGTCGAGGGACGGTCGCGCGGTGCCCCTGTCTCCGCGGCTGACGGATTTTCCGAACTTCTTCCGGGAGTTGCGTCTGTCGCCCGACGGGCGGCGGATCGCCTTTCGGACCCGTCAGACGTTGTACGTCGCAGAGCTACCGGACGGTCCGGTCTTCCCGGTGACGCGTGACGGAACCGTCAATCGGAATCCGCGGTGGACGGCAGACGGAAGCGGTCTGTACTACGTGTCGGACCGTCTCGCCCCGGGGGTGGCCGAGGACGCCCAGGTCTTCCTCACCAGGGCGGATGGGAGCGGTGAGCCGGAGGCCGTGGACCTCAGGGCCGCCGACGCGGTCCTCACTCCTGACGGGCGCACGTGGGTCTACCGGACGCAGAACCTGGGAGAGACCCAGGGCGACCTCATGATGCGCGGGAAGGAGCCCGGATCCCAGCCGGTGGCCCTCGTCGCGACGGGGGCCCGCGAGAGCTATCCGACACTGTCCCGGGACGGCAGATGGATCGCCTACTCTTCCGACATCGACGTCGTCCGTGAGGTCTACGTGCGCCCCTTCCCGGATGCCAGGGCGCGCCGCTGGAAGATTTCTCTGGACGGCGGAGACATGCCCCTCTTCTCTCCGTCCACGGACGAGCTGTTCTATGTGGATTCGGACGGAGCGATGCTGGCGGTGCAGTACGACGCCGAGCACTTCGAGGTCGTAGAGCGGAAGATGCTCTTCGATGCCAGCGGGTACGCGTTGAACTCCGGCTACGACGTGTCGCGCGATGCGGATCGATTCGTCCTATCGCCGCGCGTGGAGATCGAGCCGAACCGATGGGTAATGGTGTTCAACGCGCTCCGAGCGGTTGAAGAGCTTCGCGCGCGGTGAGCCAGTCTCCCGACCACCATCTCCCGTGATCGCTAGCGAGGCTCGTTGACTCGTGGACAAGGGGATTTCGGACTCTGTGCCGCGACCGTACCTTGGGCGCATCGCGTGAGGCACTGATGACGCACTAAGGTCCCGCCCGCCTGACGAGGGGCTGCCCCGGAGCTGAGGACCGCGATGAGCCGAAAGCTACCGCTGGTCGTGATGCTCGCCACGTGGCTCCCCGGAGGGGGGGCCGTGGCCCAGTCGAACGGAACGATCAGTGGCCTGGTGACCGGCGCGAACGGCCTGCCCCTGAGGGCCGCTCAGGTCTTCGTGTCTGGTACCGGTATCGGCGCGCTCACGAACGACGCCGGGCGCTACCTGCTCTTCGACGTCCCCCCGGGCGAGCACCGGCTCACGGTCCAGCTCATCGGTCATCACGACGCATCCCGGCTCGCGATCCTGCCCCCCGGCGGAAACGTCGTCGTCGACTTCGCCCTGACGCCGGCGCCCATCTTCCTCGACGAGGTCGTGGTCACCGGGACAGGTGCAGCGTCCCGGCGACGTCAGCTCGGGAACACGCTGGCGACCATCGATGCATCGCGGGTCGCCAACAGCCCGATCTCCAGCTTTTCGGAGCTTCTCCAGGCCCGCGAACCCTCGGTCACGGCGCTCACCTCGGACGGCGCGACGGCCTCCGGCGCCAGGATCCGGATCCGCGGCAGCAACAGCATCTCCATGTCGAACGAGCCCGTCGTCTACGTGGACGGCATCCGTGTCGACAATTCCGGGGACATGGAGGGAACCGGGAACGCCGGCGACACGGGCTCGCGCCTGGACGACATCAACTGGGGGGCGGTCGACCGGGTCGAGATCCTGAAGGGCGCCGCGGCGGCGACGCTCTACGGCAGCGAGGCATCGTCGGGCGTCATCCAGATCTTCACCAAGGCGGGGCGACCGGGTGAGACGAGGGTCACGGCCAGGGCGGAGTACGGGGCGCTGGTCACGCCGGACCGGATTCCGGCCGCCGCCGGGTTCGCGCGCGACGCCGGGCAAGCCGAAGCCCTCAGCGCGCTGTACGGGCAGACGATCACACCGTTCGAGGTCTTCGAGCGGGACTTTATCAAAGATCTCCTGGAATCCGGGCGAACCTACACGCTCGTCGGCGACGTCTCGGGCGGCAGCGACGAAGTGCAGTATTTCGTCGGCGGACGCTACGGCTTCGAGGACGGCGTGCTGGGCGGACAGAGCCTCGGGGGCGCGAGGGACGAGCTCCGGCGACTCCAGGCCAACGCGTCCATGACCCTTGCCCCCGCTCGCGGCCTTTCGATCCGGGTCACGACCGGATACACCCAAACCGACCTGGAGTCCTTCACGCGGAACAACAACACCGTCTCGCCGACGAGCAATGCCATGGCCTCGCGGCCCGAGCGCGCCACGTGCTCGCGGTCCTCGCTGAACCCGACGCGAACCTTCGGTGACGCCACGCCCGTTTGTACCGGCCAGGGAAACCCCACCGGGAGCGCCTTCGGGCTTACCGTACGGGAGGCGATGCAGAGGACGGAGAGCGTGCAGACGAGGCACTTCTTCGGCTCGATCGCCACCGCCTGGTCGGGCGGGCCCGGACTCTCGGCCCGGGCGCTCGTCGGCCTCGATCAGGTCGACGAGGAGTCCGACTTCAGCTGGCCGTACGGGTGGAACGTCGACGGATCGGCGGGGAGCTTCGCGCCGGCCGCGGGTCGGCGTGACCTCGCGCAGCGCGATCACCGCGAAGCGACGGTCGACGTCCAGACGGCGTGGCGCGCCGAGCTCGGCCGGGACTGGGTTTCCGAGCTTACGGCCGGCGCCCAGCGGTTCTCGCTCGGATCGGACTTCGTGCGGCTCGCAGGTATCGGTTTTCCCGCGCCGGGCATCGACGTCATCCAGGTAGCGGAGACCCAGCTGCCCGAAACGTCCTCGACTTCGAAGATCAGCCTGGGCGGCTATGTCCAGGAGCAGGTCGGATACCGGGACTGGCTCTTCGCGACCCTCGGAGCGCGCTTCGACCGGACCAGCGCTTTCGGTGTCGACGCCGGCTCTGCCTTGTATCCGAAGGTCGGCGTCTCCGCGCTCCTGAGCGATCTCTCCTCTTGGCCGACCGACGCCGTGCCCACGCTCCGCATCCGCGCGGCGTATGGTCAGTCGGGACTCCAGCCCGGAGCATTCGACCGGGCCACGACGTACCTACCGATCCAGACGGCGGAAGGGGTGGGGCTCCAGCCGGGGAACCTCGGCAACCCCGATCTGGCGCCGGAGCGGTCGTCGGAGCTCGAGCTCGGGGTCGACGCGGAGTTCCTCGGTCGAAGACTGGGGGTCGACCTGACCTACTGGGATCGCACGACGAACGAGGCCCTCGTGTCCCGGCGGGTTCCCGCTTCCAGCGGCTTCACGGAAGCGCAGCTCGGCAACATCGGACGCCTCGAGGCCCACGGGTGGGAGGTTCGGCTCGTGGGGGCGGCCGTCCAGGGACCGGGGATCACGCTCAACCTGTTCGCGAACGCGGCGTACCTGTCCGAGGTCGTCACCCGCACCGGCGTCCCCACCATCGACGTGACCCCCGGCTATCCACGGCACCGCAACGTGATTCAGGAGGGACTCCCACCGGGCGCCTTCCTCGGTGCCCGGCTCATTCCGACCTGTAGCGCCGGCACGTCGGGACCGTGCTACACCCCGGGCACGACCGTCCCGTACGACATCGACGGCGACGGCCTGCCCGACAGCCTCTCCGAATTCCAGGCCTACCTGACCGCGGCCGAGAGATCGCTCTCCGATCTCTCACCCATGCTGGCGGATGAGGACGGCGACGGCGACCTCTACGACCACTACCTGGGCAAGCCGACCCCCGACTGGCAGGGCAGCTTCGGGGCCGATCTGACCCTGGGCCGCCGGGTGAGCGTCAGCACACTCTTCGAGTACCGCACCGGCGCTTACGCCGTCAGCAACCTGACCAGAGCCTTCAGGAACAACTTCATGAGAAACACCCGCGAGGTGGCCGAGATAGAGAGCTCGCTGCTCGATCCGTCGACCCGCGACGACCCGCAGCGCCGCCTCGACGCCGCAATGACCTGGGCCACCGAGCTGCGCTCACTCTCGCCGTACAGCGGCCTCAACCTCATCGAGTCGGGCAACTTCGTGCGCTGGAGGGAGCTGAGCCTCACGTATCGAGTCGACGAATCCCTTGCCGGCCGCTTCGGCGTTGACGACCTCACGGTGAGTCTGACAGGCCGGAACCTGTGGGTGTGGACCGGCTACTCGGGCGTGGATCCCGAGGCGAACCAGATGGGCCGCTGTGGCGGCGGCGGCGAAGCCGGAAACGCGGTCCAATGCAACTTCCTCGAGGCGAACGAAGTTTTCGGGCTGCCTCTTCCCCGGCGCTTTTCCGTCAGCTTTCGGGCCATCTTCTGATGCTGGGTCATCGGCCCGTTCCCCGGTCCTCACGTACCCTCGCCCTTGTTCTGCTACTGCTTTCGGGCGTCGCCTGCGACAGCCTCCTCGAGGTGGACGACCCCACGAGCATCGAGGAGGCGGAGGCGCGATCCACGGAGTTCGCCGAAGAGTGGGCGAGGGGCTCGAGGAAGATGGTGTCGCAGGGGTGGGACGGAATGCTCGCGTTGCTCTCGATCGCGTCGGACGAGCTTCGCTTCGAGGGTCCGCACACCTGGTGGCGGCCGCTCGACCGGGGCGAGATCGACTCGCCGGGCAACGACGGACTTCAGGAGATGTTCCTCTTCGTCGCCGCGGCCTACGGAATGGCGGAAGAGGCGGTCGAGGTGCTCGACTCTCTGGCGGAAGCGGATACCGCGAGTCGGTCGCCGCTCGCGCGCGCCCACCTCGCTGCGTCGATCATCTCTGCGACGATCGCGGACGGCCTCGAGGACTTCGCTCCCTCCGACGGGCCCGAGCCCGGGCCGCCGCTGGGGCCGGCTGGAATGGGCGCGCTCTACGCCCAGGCGGTCGAGCACGCGACCCGCGGCCTCTCAGGCGCCGAAGGCGACGACGTGCTTCGTCGCGACATGCTCGCCGCGCGCGCGCGGGCGGCGCACGCCGCACAGGTGTGGGCCCGGATCCGGCCCCCGCCCGCCGACGTCTCGGGCGACGGTCTCGTGTCCAGCTCCGATGCGGCAGCCGACGCACTGGCCGCGCTGGCGCTCGATGGAAGCGACTGGGAGATGAGGTTCGACTTTCCTGCTACCGCGGTTCGCTCGCGCACCCTCCAGCAGCTCACGTGCAGCATCAGCAACTATCGACCCGGGAACACGTACGCGACCGCCACCGGACCGAACGCCGACGACGTGGTCGTGAACCTGTTCGACCCGATCGACGGGGTGCCGGATCCGACCGTCGGGCGGGTGCTCTCGACCGTCCTCGTCTTCGTCGGGCAGTGCGGCGCGGGGTCGCTTCCCGTGGTCAGCGCCCGGGAGATGAGGCTGATCGTCGCCGAGCACGCCCTGGCCCAGGCCGATACGACAGGGTTCGCCGAGCAGGTGAATCTCGTCCGGGCGGCGGAGGGACTTTCGCCCTGGTCTGTGAGCTCGGGTGTCACCGCCGGAGAGATGCTGATCCACGAGCGTCGCGTCCGGCTCTACCTGACCGGACGTCGACTCGCCGACATGTACCGCTTCGGCCTCAAGTCCGATGCGTGGGATGCCTCGTCGGTCGCGGCGACCCTTCCGGGAACCCTCTACCCGATCGCGCAGAGCGAGATCGACGTCAACTGCTACCTGAACGGGAGCTGCAGGTAGGGACGGTCCACCGTGCAGAGGGGAACGGCTCTCACCCACCCAGGCGGCGTCGAATCAGCGCTTCGAGACCGTCCACCACGTGGTAGGTCGGTCCCTCCGCCTCGGAAGCTCGGGGGCGGAACATGAGAAAGCGCTCCCCGTCCTCCGTCACGTCATAGTACGTATAGAATATGCTCTCCCAGACTACGCCTTCCGGGAGAGGAAACAGGTCCGTCTCATCGATCACCCGGAATCCGGCGCTCGTGTCTACACGGAGCGAGACCATCTGCGGCGGTTCGGTCGCTCCGTCGGCACCTTCGGTCGGCGGCCGCACGAAGTAGAGCTCTCTGCCGTCGGACGACCAGTGTGGCTGGTACCCCTCGGCAGTCCAGACCACTGGACCGATGCCGGGATAGCTCCGAACGTGGAGGGCGCGGGAGCCCCTCCTATCGAAGCGGGGGCCGCTCTCGTTGGTGAGGTAGGCCAGGTACCGACCATCCGGTGACAGAGATGGCGTCGCGTACCCGATCGAGTCGTGCACCAGGAGCGGCTGCGGACTGCCGCCCGGTTGGGCTCGATAGAAGTCCGGCGTAGTGGGCTGGTACCCCGTGCGGAAGAAGAGCCATTCGCCGTCCGGGGGCTCCGGAAATCCTTCCACGATCCCACGCACGTGATCGACGAGCAGCTCGGGAAAGCCGGTCCCGTCGATCGGGGTGCTCCAGAGGTCCCAGCTCGCGCCTCCGGACGTGTCGGCCGTGGAGATGATCCTGGAGCCGTCCAACGACCAGCTCACGGGACCACGGACGGACGGAAGCGGAAAGGATGTCCCTCCGAGCACCTTGATGGAAACGCGCTCCTCGCCGTTCGGCAACCTACCCGAGATCGCGACGCGTCCGTCCCCCGGCGCCAGTTGGGCCCACCCGATACGAAGCAGCTCGGGACTCCAGGTTGGCTCGAACGGCGATACACGCCCCGAGCGATCGACCCAGATCAGCTCGTCTCCCGCGTCGAACTCTCTGGAGTAGACCAGCCGTCCTGAACCCGCGAGCGCGATGGCGGCCCGGCGACCCGTAGGCGGAGCCAGATCCGAGAGCAACGGAACGACAAGCCCGGTGATCGTGAGGGCTCGCTCGTCGAACGGCGCGCCCATCAGGTCACCATCCGTCGTCGCGAACACGAGGTACCCCGCCGTCAGGTACATGCCGCGCACCCCCCGCACGAGGCCCCGGAGCTGTCCAGACCGTAGATCGAGGACGCCAACCGAGTCCGCCGACTCCCCGCTCCTGTCGATGCTCACGAGCAGGCCTCGTCCTCCCGGTAGGGCTTCGGGAGCGCCGAATCTGACCTCCCCGGAAGCCTCGAGAACCACCTCGGTGGCGCTTTCCCGCGTCGAGGCGATCCTGCGCAAGCTGTTGTTGTCGTACACGGAGATGTAGTAGACGTACCCGTCGGGTCCCCAGCTCGCACCCGCCCCATCGCTCGCCCCCCCGACGAGTGTGAGGGGAGGGCCTCCCTCGACGGGCACCCAGCGGATGCCGAACCGGGGACGGGAGGCGACGAAGCCGAGTTTGCTCCCATCGGGCGAGAAGAACGGCACCCGCGCGCCCTCCGTGCCCGGGACGGGGATGGAGGCCTCGTCGTCCCGGGGGCGAAGCCAGATTCGCCGCGTTCCGTCTTCGTGGACGCGGACGTAGGCAAGTCGCGAGCCGTCGGGCGACATGGCCAATGTCATGCTCGAGAACTCGTCAGGCGTCGGCGCCTGCCCCTCCTCGAAGGTCAGCCGGTAACGGGCCAGGGGTGTCGGGGACGCCCCGGACGGGCGCCATTCCAGCACCAGTCCCCCGATCGCGAGGAGGAGGAGCGCCGTAGCGCCCAATGCCACGCGCTTCCAGAGCCTCGCCTCCGTCGCGGCTTCCCTGGTGTCCCGGTAGCGGAACGCCGGATTCGCGAGCGCCTCCTTGAACTCGGAGAGGCGGGAAAACCGGTCCGCGGGGATGGCCTCCAGAGCGCAGCGGATGGCCGCGTCGACGTTCCGCGGGACCGTACGCCGCTCGTCCGTCACCGAGATCGGCTTGCCCGCGATGATCTTGCCGAGCACGGCGTGGATGGTCGCGCCCTGATAGGGCGGCTCGCCGGTGAGCATCTCGTAGAGGACGCACGCCAAGGAGTAGAGGTCGCTCCGCGGGCCGACGATGCCGTCACCGGTCGCCTGCTCGGGGCTCATGTAGTAGGGCGTCCCGATCGCGACGCCCATCTCGGTAGCCCCGTCCGGCGCGCCCAGAGTCCCCGACACCCGCGCGATACCGAAGTCGGCTACGACCGGATTGCCGTCGACCATGAGCACGTTCGCCGGCTTGACGTCACGGTGGATCACGCCCTGGCGGTGCGCGTAGTCCAACGCATCGGCGACACTCGTCGCGATCCGCACGGCTTCTGCCACCGGAAGCTGCTTCTCGCGATCGAGTCGATCCCTCAGACTCTCGCCTGCGACGTAGGGCATCACGTAGTAGAGAATGCCGTCCGTTTCGCCCGAGTCGTGCAGCGGGAGGATGTTGGGGTGTTGGAGGTTCGCGGTCGTCTTGATCTCGGCGAGGAATCGATCCGCACCGACCGCTTCGGCGTACTCGGGCTTGAGGACCTTCAGGGCGACGGATCGCTCGTGCTTGGTGTCCTCCGCGAGATACACGCGCGCCATTCCACCTTCGCCGAGCTTGCGCTCGATGCGGTAGCGGCCTCCGAGGGCCGCGTTGAGGCGGGTGATGGGGTCTGCGCTCACGCGGAGAAGATGCGAGTCGCGCCCTCGATCCGCGAGCGGCGGTCCAGCTGCGCCACAAACGGCGTCAGCGCCCACCGACGCTGCTATTCAACCCAACGGGGCGCGGCAGCCGCAGCTTGGCGGACTGCCTTATCGCGGCCACCGCCCTCCTCGATGGAGCCGCTTTGGCCACGAGCAACCCCGGTGACTTCCAGCGCTTCACCGACGCCGGATTGGTCCTCGAGGGGTAGGCCCTCAGCCTCCGAGATCTATTGGGGCCCCTCGCGTGGCTCGCCAGCGACGCGGGCGGCAGCCGTCCGGTTACGGCTGTTCGGCCGGGCGGGAGCGCCGATCGCGCCTCTGCCGTGCCCTCTCCCGTGCGCTCGGCTGCTCGTGAACGATGTAGGGGCTGCGCGCGTGCCCCATCTCGATGGGGAGCGCGACCCGCACCAGGACGGTGAGGATGAACAGGCCCATCGCGAAGATGCCAGCGGTGACCGACAGCTCCACCCAGGTAGGGACGTACTCGACGATCTCGCCCAGGGGTGAGGGGACGAAGCCGGGAATCACCAGCCCCAGCCCTTTCTCGATCCAGATCGCAATGAACAGCACGAGGCACGCCGGCATGAGCCACTTCAGGTTGCGCCGAAGCGGATGGGCGGTCAGGATCGCGGTCGCCAGCAGGTTCATCCCGATCGCCGTCCAAACCCACGGAACCAGCGCGTTGTGGCCGTCGATGCCGAAGAACAGGTACTCGGCGTTGATGCTGTGTTCGGTCGGGAAGTAGAACTTGTAGAAGAGCTCGGAGCCCAGCATGATCAGGTTGATCTGCGCGGCCACGACGGTGATGAGCGCGAGCTTCTGGATCGTGTCGTCCCGGATCTCGTAGGCCGTCTCGGATCGGATCAACCCGAGCAGCAGGATCATGAAGGCGGGACCTGCCGTGAAGGCCGAGGCCAGGAAGCGGGGCCCCAGCAGCGCGGAGTTCCAGAAGGGGCGCGCGGGCAGGCCGGCCAGCAGGAACGCCGTCACCATGTGGATGCTCACGGCCCAGAAGACCGAAAGGTACATGAACGGCAGGTAGCTGCTCTTCTCTACGGTCCGGCCCGCGTAGTGGTTGTACAGGATATAGAGCGGGATGGCGAGGTTCAGGGCCAGATACACGTTCAGGACGACCACATCCCACGCCAGGAGCGACCTGGGGAAGTTGAGCAGGCCGAGGAGCGGGGCCAGGTGCCAGCTCGCCAACGGATTCCCGATATCGACCACCACGAACGCCAGGCACATGGAGAGCGCCGACACGGCGACGCCCTCGGCGACCAGAACCGCCCTGGAGAAGTCCACGTCCTCGAGGATGTAGGCCGGCAGAACCAGCATCACCGCCGCGGCCGCCAGCCCCACCAGGAAGGTGAAGTTGGAGATGTAGAGCCCCCAGCTCACGTGGTCGGTCATGCCGGTGACCTGGAGGCCGTCGCGGAGCTGGACCCAATACGCGTAGGCGCCCACGAGCATGACGAGCGTTAGGGTACCCATCCAGACGTGATAGCGCCGCCCTCCGGAGGTGGCCGAGTCCAGCGCGTTCAGCAGGAAGGCCTTCAGGTGCATGCTCGCTCACTCAGTCCGTGAAGTACCAGAAACGGGGCTCGGTATTGAGGTCCTGCTTGAGGCGGAAGACGTTCTTGTTCTCCAGCACCCAGCGGATCTCCGAGTCGGGATCCAGCAGGTTGCCGAACACCCGTGCGCCGGTGGGGCACGCCTCGGCGCAGGCCGGCAACCGGCCCGCGCGCGAGCGCTGGATGCAGAACGTGCACTTCTCGACCACGCCTTTCTTGCGGAGGCGATTGCCGAGGTAGTGCTGCCTGGGGTTCAGCTCTTCCGCGGGAACCTCCGGCGGTCCCCAATTGAAGCGCCGCGCCCAGTAGGGGCAGGCTGCGAGGCAGTAGCGACACCCGATGCACCAGTCGTAGTCCACCACCACGATGCCGTCGGGCTCCTGCCAGGTCGCCTGGACGGGGCACACGGGCACGCAAGGCGGGTTGGCGCACTGGAAGCACTGGGTCCCCAGGTAGAAGTGCCCTTCGGCCGGGACCTCGTGCTGGAACGTGGCGTCCGCGTGGTCCAGGTCGACGACACCGTCCTCCATCTCGAAGATGCGGATGTACTGCATGCGGCTGTTGCGGTCCTGGTTGTTCTCGCTCACGCAGGCGTCGACGCAGTTCCGGTAGCCCTGGCACTTGGAGATGTTGAAGGCGTAGCCGAACACGACTCCCGGCTGCGCATCCGTGCTGCTGATGCCTACGCTCACGCCCTTACGCAGCTCGGTGAGCCGCTCGAGCCGCCGGATCGTGGCGGCTTTCTCCTCGGCGGTCATGAGCTTGAAGTGGCCCTTGAAGTACTCCTCCCACTCCAGAAGCTTGGCCTCGCGTTCCGCTTCCGTGGCTCCGCTGAGCGGCGTGCACGCGCTGGCGACCTGGCTCCCGATCGCCGCGGCCCCGAAGAGCATGCGCAGGGCGTTACGCCGATCCACACGCTTGTCCAACGCGCTGCTTCCGACCTCACCGCCCGCGCCCGCGTCCTCGCGACCACAGGCTCCGCCGCAGCCGCATGCCGAAGGAGCGTCGGGATCGGTCGACCCCGTCGGCTCGGGCCGCTCGGTCCTCCCCACCGTCAGCAGCGTTTCCTGCGCCTCGAAAGTGGCCTGCGCTTCGTGGGCTCCAGCATAGCGGAGCACGTCCTCGAAGGTCAGCTCTCGGTCGGTCCTCATGGCTGCCTTGGACCCGTTCGGGGGACCCGCGGTCCCGGGAACGGGATTCGCGTGGGGATTCCAGGGTCGTGGGGATTGTGACAGTCGGTGCAGCTCATCACGACACGCGGGCCGCGCCAGGTGTCGAGACGCTTGCCGTGGGCGCCGCCAGCCCACGCCTGCACCTGGATGAAGTGGCACTGCGCGCAGAGCCTGTACGCCTCGTTCAGCGGGACCGGATCGGTGCCCGCGATCGTCAGCCACTCGGGATCATCGACGACATGGCAGGCCGTGCACACGGCATTGTTCTCGGCCGGGTGGACGGGCTGGATGTCCTGGTGCACGTCGGACGCCCGCTGCTCGTGCATGATCCGACTGCCCGGCACGTGGCACGAGGAGCAGGGATAGTACGTGAGGTTCTCGCTGCGCAGGGCGATGGAGTACGACTTGCGGCCGATCGTGCGCTGGTGACCGACCCGCTCCGACGTCCGCCGAGCCACTTCGAACAAACGGCCCCCAGGGCCGCGGCGATCCAGGACCAGCCCGCTGGCCACGAACAAGAGTGGCCCCTCCGGCGCCGCCTGGGAGACCTCCTCCTCATCCGTCGCTGAATCGGGCCCTGCCTCCTCGTGCTCGGCCGCGGCGGGCTCCGCCTGAGAGTCGCGCGCGACCCTCGTCTGGTGCGGATCGACGGGTAGCTCGCCCACGCGCCGACAGCCCGCCAGCGCGAGCACAGTGAGCAGCATCGCGGCTCTCATGACTCCCGGCGTCACGGGGTCCCCCCGGCCCGGCTGAAGTCGGATGCGAGGGGCCGGACGAACACATCCACCTCCGCGGCGGATTCCGCCGTGGACACGACATGGCACTGGCGGCAACTGGCGCGCTCCGGATGCGTGGTCCGGATCTCCGCAACGGCCGAGGGTCCTGCGTGGCACGCCAGGCAGTTCTCCCGGAACTGGAGCGCGTGCGGGATCACCGGCGGACTTCCGGGCAGGGCCCGCTGATCGGTCCGGGGCCAACTCGGCGCCCGCCAGTCCAGCGCCGCGAACAGCGGCTGCCTGGCACCCGGGGCGTGACACTGCAGGCAGCGCAGCTCGTTCATCTGCGGCGAGGGAACGCCCACGAGGACATCGTTGGGCGCGTGACACTGCAGGCAGCTGACCATCTCGGGGTGCGGCGTGACCGGAGCGTAGGCCGAGAAGCGGGGCACGAACCCCCCGCGCTCGTGGCAGGTCTTGCAGTTCTGGTCGCGCATCTCGCTTCGGGTGAGTCCGTGCGGGATGGGCGGCGGCGCGCCGGGATAGGCTCGCTGACTGCGGTATCTGGCCATCGTGCGCGGATGGGCCTCGGGCCGCCGCTCGGCACCGAACGCCCCCGCCGGCCCGCCGGGGTGCTCGCGGAACACGCCCGCCTCGGCCGCGATCGGGCGGGCGGGCGCCATGATGGGCGCCAGCGGCGGCTCTGCCACGCGCACCTCGAGCTCGCCACCTTGGTTCAGCCAGGGCCCCGTGGCGAGCACCCCTGCGGTCATCAGCGCGATCGCCGAGCCGATCCCGAACACGCGTGTCGGCGTCCCGGTGTCCGGGGGCGGAGCGTGCCTGGTCATCGCGCGGACCCGACCGCGAGGCGCTCGATGCGGACCGCGCACTTCTTGAAGTCCGGCTGTGCGGAGATCGGGCAATACGCATCTAGCGTGAGCTCGTTGACGAGCAGCGACTCGTCGAAGAAGGGTACGAACACGTGACCGCGGGACGGCTGAGCACGGTAGTCGATGCGTGCCTCGATCTCGAGCGAGCCACGCCGTGTGACGAGCCGCACCCTCTGCCGGTCACGGATCCCCAACGCGCCCGCATCCTCTCCGTTGACCTCGACGTACGCGTTGGGCACGGCGCGATGCAGGGTGGGAACGCGTCGGGTCAGCGATCCCGTGTGCCAGTGCTCCAGAACCCGGCCCGTGCTCAGCCAGAGCGGGTAGTCCTCGTCGGGCGTCTCGGGGGGCGGCTCGTACGGCCGGAGCCAGATCCACGCCCGGTGATCTGGGTGGCCGTAGAAGTCGAAGTCGCCCCGAGACGCGTCGGCCGCCGGGTCGTAGCGGGTGTTGTAGCGCCACTTCGTCTCGCGACCATCGACGTACGGCCACATGACCCCCGGCTTCTCCTTCAGCTCGGCCAGAGGTGCCATGCGGTGGCGCGGATCGTCGTGGAAGCGCGTGTACTCCTCCCAGATGCCCGCCACGTGGTCGACCCGGTCCCACGGCACCAGGGCCTCGAGGCCGAGCCGACGCGCCACCTCGATGAGCTGCCACGCATCGCTCATGGCGTCGCCTGGGGGCTCCAGCATCTGCTCGAAGTGCTGGGTACGCCGCTCGGAGTTGCCGAACAGACCCTCCTGCTCGATCCAGAGTGCCGCCGGCAGAACTACGTCCGCGACGTCGGTGGTGGGCGTGGGATAGACGTCCGAGACCACGAGGAAGCGGCCGTCCTTGCGGGCAGCGTCGCGATAACGGCTCAGGTTGGGGAGGGACACCATGGGGTTGGTGACCTGGACCCACAGGAAGCGGATGTCGCCACGGTCCAACGCACGGAACATCGAGACCGTGTGATGGGACGGACGTGGGTCGATGCGCTCCACGGGCACATTCCAGATCCGGGCGGCGAGCGCCCGGTCCTCCTCGTTGCTCACGAGCCCGTGCGGCAAACGGTGCGTGAACGTACCGACCTCCCGCGTCGTGCCGCACGCGCTCGGCTGCCCGGTCAGAGAGAACGGGCTGTTGCCCGGGGTGGCGATCTTCCCAGTCAGGAGATGGATGTTGTAGACCAGGTTGTTGATCCACGTGCCCCGGGTGTGCTGGTTCATGCCCATGCACCAAAGCGACATCACCCGGCGGGCGCGATCGCCGTACAGTGACGCCAGCCAGCGGATGTCGGAGGCGGGCATGCCCGACACCCGCTCCGCCGCCTCGGGGGTGTACTCCTCCAGGAAGCGCACGTAGTCGTCCCACGTCGCTTCCTCTGCCTCCTCCGTGAAGCTGAAGTCGTCGCTCAGCCCGTAGCCGATGTCCGTCTTGCCCTTCCGGAACGCGACGTGGTTCTCCACGAAGTTCCGGTCCACCCAGTCGCGCGCGACGATCTCGTGGCAGATCGCATTGGCCACCGCCAGGTCCGACTGCGGGTGGAAGAGCAGAGATCGATCGGCGGCGTAGCTGGTGCGTGTCGTTCGCGTGGCCAGATCCACGATCCTGGCGTCGGGATTGCGCCCCCGGCGTTCCAGCAGGCGGGAAAAGAGGACCGGGTGGTTCTCGGCCATGTTCGCGCCCCACAGCACGAAGACATCGGCGTGATCGATGTCCTCGTAGCATCCCATCGGCTCGTCCATGCCGAAGCTGGTCAGAAAGCCGGTCACCGCGCTGGCCATGCACAGGCGGGCGTTCGCCTCAACGTTGTTCGTGCCCAGCCCGCCCTTGAACAGCTTTGACGCGACGTATCCCGCGGGGATCGTCCACTGGCCGGAGCCGTAGATCGCGACGCTGTCCTTGCCGTGGGTGTCCACGGTCTCACGCAGGGTACGAGCGACGAGATCGAGCGCCTCCTGCATCGGCACCGGTACCAGGCGGCCATCGCGCCGCACCATCGCCCTCGTCAGGCGGTCCCCGCCGTACAGCGCCTGGACCGAGTAGTAGCCCTTCACGCAGGCCAGGCCGCGGTTGACGGGTGATTCGGGGTCACCTCGCACGGCCACCGCGCGGCCGTTCTCCACGGCCACCTGCAGGCCGCAACCGACACCGCAGAAGCGGCAAGGGGTCTTCCGCCAGCTGAGCCCCACCTGGCTCAGGGAGCGGAGCACATCTTCGCCGAACGCGACGCCAGGCATCACGGACGCGGCCGCCGTGGCCGCAGAGGCCAGCGCGACCTGCTTGAGGAAGGACCTCCGGTCACTGCCGCTCATGACTCGCCTCCCTGGGGTTCCGACTCGATCTCGCCGAACGTCAGCACCAGGGCTGCGAGGCCTTCGGTGGCCTCGAGCCTGGAGCGG